>DAOTYA010000214.1:0-7275 GCA_034435075.1 Anaerolineae bacterium | reverse complement strand
CGGCGGAGCAGATGGCACCTGAGCCACCTGGGGGCGTCTCAGTGTAGCCAGTGTCTGCAAAGTCTGGTCCGGGCGGACTGTGGTCCGCCCGGCACAGCACGGGCAGGCTGAATAGTCACGTTAAATGTCCAATTCTTACCCGTTCCCAGTATAGCAACTTCCGCCGATGAACTCGCGCAGTAATGAATCGGGTGGGATGGCGCTTTCGTCCTCGACCGGGGTGACCGCGCTCAAGAGATGGCTGATGCGCTCTGCGCGCTCGAAGGCGTCCACGTGCAGGGGGTCGTTGCGGTACTGTTCCACCCAGCGTTCGAAATAGTGAAACAACCTGGCCCGCATCACAGGAAGCTCATAGGGAAGTCCGCTGTTAACGATGTAATCAGCTTCGTGGATGTGGGGGATGATATTGCGCATCTCACTGGTGCGCACGTAGTGCCAGTGCTCAAGCGTCCGCTGACGGTCGTAGGCCCGATGGGCAGCATCCCGTTCCATGCGGCGCATCAGGCGCAGATCACTCCAGCGCACGTACTTACCGTCCGGCCCTTTCATCTGCAACAGAGGCTCGATGTAGAGCTTAAATTTTTGCTCATCGTCAACGCCGCGTGTCATGTCCGGGTACAGCCCGTGCAGGCTATCAATCAGAATGATGTCGCGTGGGGCAGCACGCAGCACGGTGTGATCGTTATACCGCCGCCCGGTCTTGAAATCGTAGAAGGGGATACGCACTGCCTCGCCAGCGATCAGGCGTACCAGGTGTTCGTTGATCAACTCCAGGTCGAGGGCCTGCGGCGTCTCGAAGTCGTAGTCGCCGAATTCGTCCTTAGGGTGCAGCTCAAGGTCGAAGAAGTAGTTATCCACGCTGAGCGGGAGGAGGGAGAGGCCCATCATGGTGAGCAGGTGGCTGAGTTTTGCGGTGGTTGTGGTCTTTCCGGAGGAGGAGGGGCCGGCAATAATGACCAGCCTGATGCCCTCGCTGCGCTCTCGGATCATCTCCGCAGCGGTGGTGATCTCATCGTGGTAGGCATGGTCGCTTTCCCGCACGACATCGGCGAATTCGCCCCGGGCGATGCGCTCGTTCAGCCGCTCCACGGTGTGGAGATCATGTTCTACTGCCCAGTCCAGTGCCTCCCACAGTTTGCGCCAGGGGATATGGTCCTCAGTTCTGGCAGAGCGCCTGGCCCGTTCCTGCCGCTTACGCGCCCGCTCGTCGCGATATAGGATGTAGGCTTTGGCTGTCCTGGCGTGGCCGTTTTCGATCAGCACTTTCTCGACCAGGTCTTGAATTTCTTCAACGGTGGGGATATGACCGGGGGGTGTGACCTGTTCCAGGAGAGCCACGACCTGATCGGAGAGCCGCTCGGCGAGCGAACGGTCGCGCCCACCGACGGCCACTGCTGCCCGGTAGATGGCATTGGTGATGCGCTCTTTGTTGAAAGGGACGATGGCTCCTGTGCGTTTTACCACGTGGGTGATCGTTACTTTTCCTTCCATGCCTTCAATCGTTCAATGATCTCGCGCTCGTATCCGTAGCCCCTGGGTTTAAACCAACCGCCGCTGACTCCATCCGGCAGGTACTGCTGGTCTACCCAACCGCCAGGGAAGGCGTGCGGGTATCTGTATTCCTCGTGTTCGCCAATGGTTCGTTTATAGTGTTCGCGCAAGGGGCCGTGAAAGAGATCACTCTTATCGCGCAGATGGAGCGGCACCGGAGCCGGCCCGTGCTTCTCGATCTCTGCCAGCGCTTCCCAATAAGCCCCGACCGAGTTCGACTTCGGGGCAGTTGCCAGGTAGAGCGTTGCCATTGCCAGGTGATATTGTCCTTCCGGCAGGCCGACCCACTCGAACGCCTGGGCACAACTGTTGACGACAACGATGCCATTGGGGTCAGCCAGGCCGATGTCCTCGGCGGCAAGGATGTAGAGACGACGCAGGATGAAGCGGGGGTCTTCGCCGGCAGCAACCATCTTCGCCAGCCAGTACAGAGCTGCATCGGGGTCGCTGCCCCGCACCGATTTAATGAAAGCCGAGATGGTGTCGTAATGCTCGTCTCCCGTGCCGTCGTAGCGCAGCGCCCGCTGCTGGATGGAGTCCTCAGCGACAGCCAGTGTCACGTGGATGACCCCATTCTCGTCAGGAGGGGTGCTTTCAACGGCCAGTTCCAGTGCATTGAGTGCTGTGCGGGCATCCCCTCCTGCCACGCGCACCAGGTGTGCCAGCGCGTTTTCGTCGAGCAGTACCTGCCTGTTGCCATAGCCACGTTGGGGATCGCTCAGCGCGCGGCGCAGTACCAGCTCGACCTCCTCGTCGGTGAGTGGCCTGAACTGGAACACGCGTGAGCGGGAGACCAGGGGTGGGATCACCTGGAAATATGGGTTTTCTGTGGTGGCACCGATGAGCACCACCGTGCCGTCTTCTACATGGGGGAGCAGGGCGTCCTGCTGAGCTTTGTTCCAACGGTGGATTTCGTCCACGAGCAGGATAGTGCGCTGGCCATACATGCCTCGCCGTTCCTTTGCCCTGCGGATGATTTCGCGGAGATCGGCCACACCGGCAAGTACGGCGCTGATCGTCTCGAAATGGCTGGCCGTCGAGTTAGCGATAATCATTGCCAGTGTTGTCTTACCCGTACCTGGTGGCCCCCAGAAAATCAGCGACGAAAACAGGCGATCGCTCTCGATGGCGCGCCTGAGCAGGCGTCCCTCACCGACGATGTGATCCTGTCCGACAAATTCGTCCAGGGTCAGCGGGCGCATGCGGGCTGCCAGGGGAGCCTCCCGGCGTATCTGTTCCTTACGGCTATACTCGAACAAATTCACTGCGACCTCTAGCGGAAAAGAGCGCAGGCATCCACCATCCGGGTGGTCAGTGGGGTGAGGAGTTGGGGACAGACGGATACCCCTATGCAGAGCAGCGACGCTACCAGCACGGTGAACGCGAATAACCTGCCTTCGCGGGTGGCCCGTGGGAACACACTACGTGCCTCCGGCGTACGCGGGCGCTCCAGAAGATGAGATACCCCACGCCACAGGCCCACCGCCACTCCAGCGCTGGTCAGGAGGAGTAGTACCATCGTGCCGGGGTCGGAACCGGCCAGGGTACGGTAGAGTGACCAGCGCCAGGCGAACCCGGCACCCAGCGGGAGTCCCGCGACCGACAACCCACCGAAGGCAAAAGCCAGTGTGCTCCATGGGGCTTTCCATCCTGCTCCGCGCAGTGCCTCAAGATCATCTCTGCCGTCACTACATGCTCGCATCCCGTCCAAACCGAGCGCCATCAACCCCAATCCCAGTGAGCGCGTGACCAGGGCCAGGAAAAGCAACGCCAATCCTGTCTGATTTCTCATTCCCAGGGCTATAAACATCATGCCGTTTTCAAGCAATGCCCCGTACCCAACCAGGGGGCTCAGACGGCGCTGGGCCGGTGCAAGTGTTCCTCCCACAAGCGCCAGGATCAGCCCCACGGTGAGTGCAATGGAATCTAAGGAAGGGTGGGAACTGAGCCAGGAATACGCTTTGAGGAATTCCAGTAACAAGAACCAGACCGTGTTGCCGAAAACGGTCAGGACAAAGACGCCCGCTAACGGTGGGCTATCTCCGAAAAGCGCCGGTATCCAGGAGTGGAAAGGCACCACTCCCAGTATCAGTGCGAACGAGATCGCCAGCAGAGTTGCCGATGTGCTGAGCAGTTCGATCTCGTCCGGTGTCGCGGCGTAACGTTCCAGAAGCCAATGGGTGACCAGCAGCCCCGGCAGTGCCATAGTGGAGAATATCAGGTAGCGCATCCCCCCGCGTGTCACAGGCCCTTCCTCTGATTGCAGCATAAAGATGGATAGCACAACGGCGATTTCGAGAAAAAGCGCTGCGTAGACGAAAGGTTGTATCAGTAATATACCTGCTGACAGGCTCAGCAGTACCCACCCCACCGGGATCAGTAGTGAACGGGAGTGGGAGCGCCAGGCCATAAAGAAAATCAGCGCCGAAGTGAGGAAGAGCACTGCAAAGGCAGTACGGTCGTTACTCTCCAGCACCAGGTCGCGCCCCAGCAGGCTTACCGGTGCTCCCGGCATGATATAAAACTCGCCCCACACCCTGACCGGCTGCTCCTGAGGTATGGTAAGTGTGGCAATACCCAGTACCAGAGCTGCGCCGGTGGACAGCAAAGCCGTAAGCGACCGCCACCTGGAGAATGTAAGCACAGTTCCTGCCATGATTAGTGGCAGCAGGATCAGCGCAATGGGGCCTGCGATCACCGCGCACCTCCTGCGCGCCGGCTCTCAGCGGTGAGCTGTGCTATCCTCAGAAAGGAAGCCGCCAATGCAATAAGAAGATTGACTGCACCAATCAACCCGACCACAACCAGAGATTGTTCTATCGCCACGTAGAATAGATCGAATCCGAGAAGAAATGTTAGCAGCCCCACTCCGACCTGCATAGGGCTCTCGCTCAACCCTATCAGCAGCAACCCCAATCCGACCATCAGGTAACAGGCAAGTGTTATATCAGGTGGGATGACCTCCTCAGGCAGAGGGAAGCGCAGGGTTGCCATATACGCTACCACGGAAACAAGGAGGCCGGCCAGCAGATAAAACGCGGCCCGGCTCAGCGCTGTCCAGCGCTGCCACCGATGCTGCTCTGGAGCAGGTCTGTCCTGTTTCCCGGCTCCCGGCTGCGCCGCCCGGGTCAGCTCCGCACCCCGTCGCTCGGTCAGATAGAAAATCATGCAGCTCATCCACCCGATCAGCCCCTTGATAGCAGCCACCTCCAGGCGAATCAGGCGCGTCATCAGCATAATGGCGAAAAAGTATTGGACGATGAGAGCGAACACATTCAGACGCCATTCGCGGCTTACGACCAGGATGTTGGCGGTGATAAGAATACCTGCCACTGCTGGTATGGCTGCCAGAAAGGAGAGGCGTGCGACCAGCTCGGGTAGTGTGGGCATCAATAGCCTCCTCTGGTCAGGATGTACAGCAGGAAGAGCAGGCAGGCCCACAAAAGTGCTCCTGCTCCACCGATCAGTTCGTCAGCCGTACGAAACAGTGACAGGCCACGGTCCAGTGCCCCGGCGAGCGCTTCATAGAGCCATTCCAGGCGCAGCAGGCTGTAAATTGTGTTAAGCACGGCCTCTCCCTTTGAGCGCAGGACACCGTCTTTCCAGCTCAGTAATCCGCCAGCCACCAGTCCTGTCATCCACAGTGACCATCCTGCCGCGCGTGGCAGCTTAAACAGGGTGATCGGTGAGGATACAGCAATGGCACCCTCATCGAAAAATATGGAAGGGAACAGCCCGGCCACAATCAACAATAGTGCTGGCAGACCTGTTCCTGCAACCTGTCTGAGTGCACCTGACTGCAATTGAGTTGCAGTGAGCAGCCACTGTGCCAGACCCTGGAGCGATAGAGGACGGGGCAGGCCGGGCAGACTCTCTGTATGCCCGTCAGTGGGGGGCATAAGCCGACCACGAGTGACTTCTGGCACAAGGAATATGTAACGTATCAAAGATG
The DNA here is from genome assembly GCA_034435075.1 of Anaerolineae bacterium. GTDB lineage: Bacteria > Chloroflexota > Anaerolineae > B4-G1 > B4-G1 > JAOAAG01. Next base: position 1,772 of record DAOTYA010000214.1, on the reverse strand, counting down.
GGGTGAGAAACGCAACCCATAGCAGGCCACCCAATGTGAATTTGGTGAGGATGCGACCTGCATTGGCAATACCGCTGTACAACCTGGTGCTGCTGATGAATCCCAGGGTACCCGGCATGCCCAGGAGCGCCCATCCGCAGACCAGGAGTGGAATTTTCCACTTCAGGTGCTGTTTTGCCCCGAACTGGCTCAAAAAGAGAGCGCCGCTCCCTAATACCCAGGTGACATTGCCGGCCGCAATGACAGCCGTGGCGTCCTGTCCTGTCACTGTCCCGCTTAGCAGCACTGCTCCCGCCACTCCAATACTGCTCCATACCAGTATGCGGAATGTAGAGGTGCTGGTCCAGGCCAGTAGCGTACCCAACACAAGGGAGGCAAGCATCAGGTTCTGCAGCCAGGGTAGGGTGGGGATGAGACCGTGGTTGATCGTAACGATCCTCAGCCACAGCACCCAGCCCGGCAGCGGCCTCAGAACGAGTGGCGCCGTAAGCGGAGAGATGAGGGCAAAGTCCTCAGGGGCAGCGAGGTGAAAGGGGTACAGGAATAGCCGCAGGGAGGCTGCCAGTACCCACAGAGCTAAAGACGTTTTGTTCTCCAGGACAACCGTTCTCCACAATCCGGTCGCGGCTCTGCCGTGGGATAGCATAGCTCCGGCGAGCAGGCACAGTGTCGCCAGCATGCCGATGATCAGTCCCCGGGTGGCCACCCGCGTGGAACCGTCGGCCGTGAAATACGCCGCAACGTATACCAGGTCGTACACTGTCAGGCTGATGAGCAGGGTTACGAGGTTGGCTGACCAGAGAGTGGCAAGCCCGGCAGCGAGCAGCACGAGCATTGCTGACGCCAGACGAGGGCGAAACGTGGCAGGACTGTTCAGCTCTATGAGAGCAGCGCAGAACATCACTAAAATTGCAGCCAATGCCAGGGGCTGGGAGAGAGCATCGGCATTGAGGACCAGGATGGTATCGAATAACGAAGCAGGTTGCCATAGGGAGAGTATTGCGACCAACGGCCTTGCCCATCGTAGAAGAAGCACCAATATGACAATCAGGCCAGTTACTGTCAGGATGAAATAGCGAGCCGACTGGCGCAGGCGAGTAGTAGAGGACAGCCCGAAAGTCCCGACGGCGCCAAGCAGCAGCAGGGCGAGCGGAGCCACAGGAGATATGCGCATAACACCTCACTCTCTCGATGTTGCCGGGTCGGCAGGTTGCGGCGACTTCTTGCTTTGGCCCGGGCAGGTGAATTCTAACACACAACAAAGGAGGCTGCAACATTGCATGTTATATCGTAACTGCCTACCCCTGCGACTGAAGTCGCCCACTTTGAGCCTTCGGCCAGCGGTTGGCCTGCGCCGACCGCTGTTTCCGCGTCGGCGCGGGCGCCCGTAAAAGGTTGATTCCCAATCGGCACATGGCGGCAGGCAGCCGGGCAGGTAATTACCAAATGACACTGAGGGTGTGACGATCGTGTTCCTCTTTACCCTGCTGTCGCTCCGGGCACCGGCCTGTAATCTGACTCCGGCGTGACGCCCTTGCCGACGTTTTCCCGTGGGGCATATGTGTCGGATTTTGGGACAACTGTGAGCAGTTGTCCTACAATCCTAAGGCCCGAGCCGGGGGATGCAAAAGAAAGAATGACGGACACCCGCGCCGCGGGGGGTGCCCGTCATATTTTTGCATCCGCTGGCTCGGGCCGGTCTTCAGACCACGCCCGACGCCGCACGACCGGCCACAATGTAGGGCAACTGCTCGCAGTTGCCCTACAACTGA
>DAOTYA010000213.1:0-6730 GCA_034435075.1 Anaerolineae bacterium | reverse complement strand
TCAGTTGTAGGGCAACTGCGAGCAGTTGCCCTACATTGTGGCCGGTCGTGCGGCGTCGGGCGTGGTCTGAAGACCGGCCCGAGCCAGCGGATGCAAAAATATGACGGGCACCCCCTGCTGACGTCGCTTACTTGACATGGATACCGCAGTGTGATAGGATAGGAGACACCCCACATGCAGGCGAATAAGTAATGGCCAGACACGTTGTGATCGCCAGCCGCTTCGAGATTGAGGACAGGGACAGAGACCTGCTGAGCAAGGGCAGCGTGGGCGATGTCTACCGCGGGCGCGACTTACAGACTGGACATCCCGTAGCCATAAAAGCGCTCAAGCCCGAGCTGGTCGCAAACAATCCTGAATTAGTCGCCCGCTTCATCCGCGAGGGAGAAGCATTGCACCAGTTGAACCACCCTAACATCGTGAAGATCATCGCGGCGGTAAAGGAGAATGAGCGCTATTATCTGGTCATGGAGTACATCCAGGGTATCTCGTTGCGTGAGCTGCTGGAAACCAGAGGAGCACTACCCGTCCCCGAGGCGCTAAAGATCGCCATCCCCATAGCCAGTGCTCTGACCCACGCTCATCAGCAGGGCATCATCCATCGTGATCTGAAACCAGCCAACGTGCTGCTGGCAGAGGATGGGACGCCTTATCTGACCGACTTCAGCGTGGCATACATTGCAGACAGCACACGTCTCACGCAGACGGGCGTGCGCCTTGGCACGGTCAATTACTTCAGCCCGGAGGCCTGTAATGGGGAAAAGCTTGATGAGCGGGCTGATGTATGGGCCGTGGGTGTGATCCTGTACGAGATGCTGACCGGCTCGCGGCCCTTCACGGGCAGGACGATAGGCGAGACGGCTATGGCCATCCTCACACGCCCGCTCCCTGACCTGTGCCGACTCTGCCCTGATGCTTCCCCCACCCTGGTTGAGCTGGTTGAAGGCATGTTGGAAAAGGACCGCTACAAGCGCATTCCCAGAATGCAGCTCGTTGAAGAAGGACTGAAGCTGGAGGCGGCTTTATATCAGCGGAGGACTGCATCCCGGTGAACCTCTCCACTGCCCCTGCCCAGGAAACGGTACGCGGCGGACAGCGTGAATGGTCCTCATTGTTGGTGGCTGCACTGACGCTGGCCTGGATCGCATTCGTCTCCCTCTTTTTGCACGCGGTCACCTGGACGGTAGAGCAATTTTTCATCATAGACGACGCCGTGCTGCCAGGCTGGGTCTGGCCACTGGTGACGCTGGTACATGGTGTGCTGGTGTGTCCACCTCTGGTGCTGCTGGCCTTTCTCTGGCGCACCCCGCGTTACCGGGCTTTGTTCCAGACCTGGGCGCTGGCCTCTTTCTCAATATTTTTTCTCATCCTTCCTCGCTTTGCCCCTTTTAACGCTGCCCAGGAGGTAGCCGGGTTACAAATCATCGCTCTTCTCTGCTACCTTGTTGTGTTGGTTGTGATAATCAAACTGCGTCAGGCACGTGGTGGGAGTGGTTTGATCCGACCTCGCGGTCATCCAGGGGCTGCCCTGTTACTCTCGCCCGTCCTTACCTGGAGCTGGATCGTCTGGGGGGCACCCGGCTCCTTGCTGGACACGGTGCTTAATTTTCTTGTGGCCTTGCTCTTCGGGTTGACGTTTGGTCTGCTTATTGGCCACTTCCTGCTCCAGCCACTCCACCGCGCTGACCCTGTCACGGGTCTGAGCTACGCCTCAGTTGGATGGGGCATTGGTGGTGCTCTGCTCGTGGCTGGCGCGGCGCTGGGATGCAATGGGCAGCAGCTTATCCTCATGCTTATGCTGCCTCCACTGGGCCGCACCATGGTCGCGCTGAGCAGACCGGTATCCCGGGGTGATGATGGTGGAAGCGAGGTAAACTGGGCCGCCATCTCCACCCTGCTCGGCCTGGTCACTGCGGCCCCGCTGATCATGGTGGATCCTGACGAGCTGAACCTGGTGCTGAACACGGGTTCGCGCGATATACTGGAATGGACCCTCTATGCCACCATAGCGACGATGTTGACCACCTGGGTGACAGGCTTCTCCCTTTCCCTGTTCTCGAAAAATATGTCGCGCCTTATGGGCAGGCGCTACCTGCTGGCGGGCGGCGTTATGGTGGTGTGGCTGGCTGCATTCGTTATTTACGTAACAGTGGGGCAGCCTGGCTGGCACGGCGAGCGCCTCTTTGTGATTCTGAAGGAACAGGCCGACCTCTCCGCTGCCGACACCATCCCGGATTACTACGGCCGCCGCCAGTATGTCTACGATACTCTGGTGGCTCACGCGGAGGCCACCCAGTCCGAACTACGCGCCGCGCTTGACCGATTCCATATCTCCTACACTCCTTATTACCTGGTCAACGCGCTCGAGGTGGATGCCGGTCCGGTGGTACGCATGTGGCTCTCCACCCGCCCGGAAGTCGAGCGTATTCTCGACAACCCGGTCCTGCGTCCCCTGCCGCTGCCGCCGCCTCCTGCCAGAGGCTACCAGGACAGCCCGACCGCTCCTCCGTGGAACATCACTGCCATCGGCGCGGATCGGGTATGGGAAGAGTTGGGAGTGACGGGAGAGGGCATCGTCATCGGCCAATCGGATTCTGGGGTCCAGTGGGATCATCCGGAGTTGCTTGCTTCATACCGTGGCCAGGGCGGGGTACATGATTACAACTGGTACGATCCCTGGTATCATACGACTGTACCCAACGACACGAGTGGCCACGGCACCCATACCCTGGCCACCATTGTGGGGCAGCACGTTGGGGTCGCACCAGGCGCAACCTGGTATGCCTGTGTCAACCTGGCCCGTAATCTGGGCAATCCGGCACGTTACCTGGATTGTCTCCAGTTTATGCTGGCTCCATTTCCCATTGGCGGCGATCCGTTCAAAGATGGCGATCCCAGGCGTGGTGCCCACATCATCAATAACTCCTGGGGCTGCCCCGACATTGAAGGCTGCGATCCGCTCGCGCTGGAAGAGGCCGCACGCGCACTGCGTGCAGCCGGCGTTTTCGTCGTCTCCGCAGCGGGCAATGAGGGAGATAATTGCGGCAGCATCGCCTCTCCTCTTGCGCTGTACGACGAAGTCTTCACCGTGGGCGCCATAGATTCAGGGGGCGGCCTGGCGTTTTTCAGCAGCCGCGGCCCGGTCACCGCTGACGGCAGTTACCGCACCAAGCCAGATGTGGTGGCTCCGGGCGTGGATATACTCTCCGCCTATCCTGGGAGCACCTACGAGTACGCCAGCGGCACTTCGATGGCCGCGCCACACGTTGCCGGTGTGGTCGCTCTCATGTGGTCGGCCAACCCCCGGCTGCTCGGCAACATTGAGTTGACGGAGCGGATCATTACTGAGACGGTGTCTCCCTACGATTACAGTGCGCTTGGATTCCCCACCTGTGCCGAAGATGGGAGCTATCCCAATAACGCGGTCGGCTACGGTGTGGTGGATGCCTACGCAGCGGTGCGCAGAGCATTGGAGATAAGAGTCTCCGAAGGCTGGTAAATGAGAGAGAGCTATACTCTTCAATTGACTGCGATCGCTCACGGCGGTGCGGCATTGGGTCGCTACGAGGGACGGGTGATCTTCGTACCTTATGCTCTGCCGGGGGAAACGGTGCGCGTCACTTTCGACACGGAAGGGAAAGAGCGCTACGCCTTCGCCCGACTGGTCGAGGTCATAGTCCCTTCGCAGGATAGAGTTGAGCCTTTATGCCCGTACTTCGGCCAGACCGGTTGTGGCGGCTGCCAATGGCAGCATGCGGCCTATCCGGCCCAGCTCAGGTACAAAGAGACTATCCTGGCCGATCAGCTCGCTCGCATTGGGAAGATCACCACTCCACCTGTAAAACCAATGCTGCCTGACGCTTCAGGCTGGGCTTATCGTAATCACGCCCGGTTTCACCCGGCAGCGGAGGGCGGATTAGGCTTTCAGGCTGCCGATGGGAGCGGTGTGGTCGCCATCGAGGATTGTCCAGTGCTTCATCCGCTGCTCTCCGAGATGTACGTCGCGCTCGATCTGGAATGTGAAGGTCTGCTTGCTCTCTCATTGCGAGCCGGATGTGCCACAGGTGATCGTATGCTCATCTTTGAGATGGAGGATGATCTCCCTCCGGCACTGGAGGTGGACCTGCCCGTCTCCTGTGTTCTCCTGCTCTCTGATGGCCTCCACGTAAACCTCATTGGCCGCAATTACATCACCGAGATCGTCGCAGGACGGCGTTATCGCATTTCGGCTCCGTCGTTTTTCCAGGTCAATACCCCTCAGGCTGATCGCTTGGTGCATACGGTGCTGGAGTACCTCGATCTGCGGGGAAATGAGACGGTGCTGGACGCCTGCTGTGGCGTGGGGCTGTTCACGGTTCACCTTGCCGAGCGAGCTGCTCTGGTCATCGGCGTCGAACTCTCACCTGCTGCCGTTGCCGACCTGCTTGAAAATACCACTGAGCAGGCCAATGTCGAAGTCATCGAGGGGCCGGTCGAGATCGTGTTGCCCGAGCTGGAGACATCGCTGGACGCTGCTGTAGTAGACCCCCCGCGCGCCGGGCTGGAACGCGTTGCACTGGATGCCCTGGTAGAACGGCGACCGGGCCGCATTGTGTACGTCTCCTGCGACCCGGCCACGCTCGCCCGTGATGCCCGCCGGCTGAATGAGGCCGGTTATTCCCTGGTGGAGGTGCAGCCGGTGGACATGTTTCCCCAGACATGCCACATTGAGAGTGTGGCGCTGTTCGCAAGGTGAACTGCCAGAGCCGCTGTCCCCGGCAACGTCGCCACATGGCGTACAATTATGGATATCAACCCAGAGCAATAACACGAGGAGGTGGAAGGATGTTCATAGTCCATGTCCATGTGCACGTCAGGCCAGAATTTGTCGAGAAGTTCAAGCAAGCAACGCTGGAGAACGCCCGCAACAGTGTCAATGAGCCAGGTGTAGCCCGCTTTGACGTGATTCAACAGCTCGACGATCCCACCCGCTTCATCCTTGTGGAAGTCTATCGTGACCAGGAAGCAAGCGCCGCCCATAAGGAGACCCTCCACTACCAGGTGTGGCGTGACAAGGTGGCCGGGATGATGGCTGAGCCGCGCTCAAGCGTCAGGTTCACCAATATCTTCCCTGACGATGCAGGATGGGGATAGAGGCAAGATGCGTTTCGAATTCGCCACCGCCAATCGCATCATTTTCGGAGCCGGAACATTTGGTGAATGCGGGCCGCTGGTGACCCGGATGGGACACTGCGCGTTGGTGGTGACCGGTCGCTCTGTGGAAAGGGCCGCACCCCTGCTGGAAAGCCTGAGGACGCACCAGGTGGAAGCGGTCACCTTCTCCGTCCCGGGTGAGCCGACCGTGGACCTGGTACGTGAGGGGGTGCACACAGCGCGTACGACCGGTTGCGATGTAGTGATCGGTGTGGGGGGCGGGAGCGTGCTGGATACGGCCAAAGCGATCGCCGTATTGGTCACTAACGAAGGTGACTTGTTTGACTACCTGGAGGTGATCGGCAGGGGTCAACCGCTTACGCGACCGGCGCTTCCATGTGTCGCCATCCCCACAACGTCGGGCACCGGCTCTGAAGTGACGCGCAACGCGGTGTTGAGTTCACCAGAGCACAAGGTCAAGGTGAGCCTGCGCAGCCCCCTGATGTTACCTGCCCTGGCGCTGGTGGATCCGGAGTTAACGCGCAGCATGCCCCCGCAGATCACCGCTGCAAGCGGAATGGATGCCTTCACTCAGCTGATCGAACCATATGTCTCCAGGCGGGCCAATGTGTTGACGGATGTTCTGTGCCGGGAGGGGATAAGCCGCGTTGCCCGTTCACTCTATCGTGCCTGTGTGGACGGCGATGATATGGCGGCCCGCGAGGATATGGCACTCGCCAGCCTCTTCGGCGGTCTGGCGCTCTCAAACGCTGGATTGGGGGCAGTGCACGGCTTTGCCGGCCCGTTGGGGGGAATGTTTGGGGCGCCGCACGGAGCCCTCTGTGGATGCTTACTCCCTCATGTGATGGCGGTGAACGTGCGTGCTCTGAGAGCACGAATGCCTGAGAGCCAGGCGCTCCGCCGCTACAAAGAAGTGAGCCGGATATTGACCGGTAATCCTGAAGCCACTGCCGAGGATGGCATAGCCTGGATGGAGAGGCTTGTGGAACAGCTTGGCATACCTTCGCTGGGCGCCTATGGGGTCACTCCGGCCGATTTCCCCGCCGTGGCTGAGAAGGCTGCCCTGGCCAGCAGTATGCAGAGCAATCCGGTTGCGCTGACCGGTGAGGAAATGGAGGAGATTCTCAGGCGCGCCCTGTGACAGGGCGCGTAAAGCGGGCGTCAGCCCCTTCATTGGCCCTGATGTGTGCGCCAGGGGATCGCATGAGGGCTGCGCCGACTGCATCCTCCGCTCCCGTTGTGCCGGGATAGGGTGGCCACCGGTCACGTCAGGCTCAAAAGGGGCATAAGGGCAAGGTGCACCTTGCCCTTACAGTCATCGCCTGGAGTAACTAGGGCCGATTGAAATCGGTCTCCCTGGGTGCTTCGCGCCACGTGTCTGCCTGTGCCGACATTGCCCGGCGGTGCAGCCAGAGAAGGTTGGCGAAGGCCAACCAATCGCGCAGACCCAAAAGGGGTGACTTCCAGTCACCGTCTGAATATTTAGTGCCTATCCGAAAAAAGTAACCGACGCATCCCTATGCGTCGGTATAAGCGGCATAGGGATGCCGCTTGTACGGTTTTTCGGATAGGCTCT
>DAOTYA010000212.1:0-45277 GCA_034435075.1 Anaerolineae bacterium | reverse complement strand
GGCTGAATAGATGGCACCTGAGCCAGCTGGGGGCGTCTCAGTGTAGCCAGTGTCTGCAAAGTCTGGTCCGGGCGGACTGTGGTCCGCCCGGCACAGCACGGGCAGGCTGAATAGTTATGGTTAAACTATCTCTTCGGGCGCTTCGCGCCTGGCATAACGCAGGCCTGCTCAGGGCTGGTGAAGGCCCAAGAGAGTGCAGGCGAGCCACCGGTCGCCCTGAAACATGCACAGGTGAGGGGTCGCTATGGCAACTGTCAGACTGACTATCCCCATTGCAGAGGAAGCCGTCCGCACGCTCCACACAGGTGATACGGTTTACATCTCTGGCATCCTGGTCACCGGGCGGGATGCAGCACATAAATATATGGTCGAGCATTTCACCCGTGCTCCGGAGATCCCCGCTCATGAGCGGCAGTGGTATGAGGAGCTTAGGCGCACTCTGAGCGGAGGGGCGATCTATCACTGCGGACCGGTCGTGCGCAGGGTAGCGGGTGGAGGATGGGAGTTTGTCGCTGCCGGCCCCACCACCTCCATGCGCGAGGAACCCTACCAGGCTGAGGTGATCGCCCATTTTGGGCTACGGGGGGTCATCGGCAAGGGAGGAATGGGGCAGAACACATTGCGGGCGTGTCAGGAGCACGGTGCAGCCTATTTCCACGCAGTGGGCGGCGCAGCCACCCTCATCGCCAACACAGTTAAAGAAGTGCTGGCAGTATACAAACTGGAGGAGTTCGGTGTGCCGGAAGCTCTGTGGGTCATCCGTGTCGAGGATTTCCCGACGGTAGTCACTATGGACAGCCATGGTCAGAGCATCCACGAACAGGTCGAAAGGCTGTCCAGAGCGGTTTTGGAGAGATTGACTTGTCAGGCAACAGGAAGCTGATCCTGGTCACCAATGACGACGGGATCACATCACCCGGGCTGCGGGCCGCAGTGCGGGCTGCGGCATCGCTGGGGGAGCCGTTTGTCGTCGCTCCTCAACGCCAGTGGTCAGGCGCAGGACGGAGCATCCCCTCTGGCAGCGGCAGGGAAGTGCACCCTTATCCATTTGAGCTGGACGGGCGGGAGGTTACCGCTTATCAGGTGGATGGCACGCCTGCTATGGCGGTAACGCGCGCGCTGCTTGAACTCGTCCCACGCCTGCCCGCACTCCTGATCTCAGGCATCAACTACGGTGAGAATCTGGGGAGTGATGTGACCATCTCCGGCACCATCGGGGCGGCGCTTCAGGGCGCGGTCCTGGGCGTCCCGGCCCTGGCTGTCTCCCTGCAGACTCCCAAGGAGATGCATAACTCTCCCTCGGATGATGTTGATTTCACCGCTGCCATCTACTTCACCTGCCTGTTCGGCCGGCGGATGTTGGGCAGGCCGCTCCCGTTTGATGTAGATGTACTTAAGGTGGACATCCCCGCCAGTGCCACTTCAGAGACGCCCTGGCGACTGACACGGCTTTCACGCTGCCCTTACTTCGTGCCTGTGCTGGTAAGGGCAGAAACAGGAGAGCAGGCGATCATAGTGGATTACGCGCCTCTCGTGCAGATCATGCATACCGGGCCGGACTCCGATATCTATGCTGTGGCAGTTGACCACGTGGTTTCTGTAACCCCACTGAGCTTCGACCTGACCTCGCGTGCTGACTGGGGGGAGCTGGAATCGGCACTCCGTGGAGCAGGCCCTTTGTAGGACTGGTAGGGTATCCGCTTCTACCGGACCAACAGTTGCCTCAGAAACTGGGCGGTGTAACTGGCCTCTACCTGGGCTACCTGCTCCGGGGTGCCTTCGGCCACGATCTCGCCACCGGCGTCACCGCCTTCCGGCCCCAGGTCTATGATCCAGTCCGCCACCTTGATGATGTCGGGGTGGTGCTCGATGATCACCACCGTGTTGCCCGCGTCCACAAGCCTGTTCAGCACGGCGATCAGCCTGTCCACGTCTGCGGCGTGCAGACCGACACTGGGTTCATCGAGCACATAGAGCGTACGGCCGGTTGCCCGTTTGCTCAGTTCCCGCGACAGCTTGACCCGCTGAGCCTCGCCGCCTGAGAGGGTCGGCGCGGGCTGTCCCAGCCTGATATATCCCAGCCCCACCTCGTTTAGCGTCTCCAGCCTGGAAAGAATGGCGGGGATGTTGGCGAAGAACTCCATCGCCTCACTCACTGTCATGTCCAGTACCTCGGCGATGTTCTTGCCCTTGTAACGCAACTGGAGCGTCTCCCGGTTGTAACGCCGTCCGCGGCAGACATCACATGGGACGTAGATGTCGGGCAGGAATTGCATCTCGATCCGCAGAGTGCCATGCCCCTGGCAGGCCTCACAGCGCCCACCTTTGACGTTGAACGAGAAGCGGCCCGCCTTGTAGCCGCGCATCCTGGCCTCCGGCAGCGAGGCGAACAGGTCGCGGATATGCGCGAACAGGTTTGTATAAGTGGCGGGGTTGGAGCGTGGTGTGCGTCCTATGGGGGACTGGTCAATGTTGATGACCTTGTCTATATGTTCTACCCCTTCGATGGCAGTATGGTCTCCGGCAGGCTCACGGGAGCCGTGGAGTATTTGGGCCAGCCGACGGTACAGCACTTCGACAATCAGGGTGGATTTGCCGGAGCCGGAGACGCCGGTGACGCAGACGAATTTGCCCAACGGGATACGGACATCAATGTTCTTCAGGTTATGCGCCCGTGCTCCCCGCACCACAATTTCGGCCCCGTTTCCCGGGCGACGTTGAGCCGGCACCGGGATCCTGCGGCGGCCCGAGAGGTATGCCCCGGTCAGGCTCTCCGGGCAGGCCATCACATCCTCGACTGTGCCGGCGACCACAACCTCCCCGCCATGTTCCCCGGCTCCGGGCCCCAGGTCAATAATCCAATCAGCCGCCCTGATGGTCTCCTCGTCGTGCTCGACGACGATCAATGTGTTGCCCAGATCGCGCATATCCACCAGCGTGCGGATCAGGCGTGCGTTATCCCGCTGGTGCAGACCGATGCTTGGCTCATCCAGCACATAGAGCACTCCCGTAAGTTGCGAGCCAATCTGAGTCGCCAGCCTGATGCGTTGGGCCTCGCCACCGGCAAGCGTCACTGCTGTCCGATCCAGCGTCAGGTAATCCAGGCCAACGTTGACCATGAATCTGAGCCTGGCGCGCACTTCTTTGAGGATACGCCGCGCGATCTGCCATTCCCTATCGGTGAGCGGAGAACCGGGGGGAGCAGGCTCGAAGCTTTCCGCATCTTCCCGCTCCGACCTGGCTGTCTGCCCGGCGGCCTGAAAGCTGAAGCCCGATAACTCATCAACCCACTCCAACAGGCGTTTTACAGGCCACCTGACGATCTCATTGATCGAGCGACCGGCCACGGTGACCGCCAATGCCTCCGGGCGCAGGCGTGCGCCTCCGCAGGCCGGGCAGGGCCGGTGGGTCATAAACTCCTCGATCTTGCTGCGGACATAATCGGAGTCCGTCTCCTGGTAGCGGCGTTGCAGGTTCGGTATCACTCCTTCGAAGCTGGTAAGTTGAGAATAATGGCGGCCATCCCTGCCGATGTAGCGAACGCGGATTAACTCGTTCCCACTCCCGTAGAGGATAATATTCTGCTGGGCATGGTTCAGGCGGTGCCAGGGGACGTCGGTCGGGATGCCGAAGTGTTCGCATACGGCCTTCAGCAGGTGCCAGTAATAATTATCACGGGTGTGGTCGCTCCAGGCGTAGATGGCGCCGTCCTCGATACTCTCATCGGGGTTGGGCACGATCAGCTCCGGGTCCAACTCGAGGCGCGAACCCAAACCCTGACACTCGGGACAGGCTCCGTGAGGGGTATTGAATGAGAAAGTGCGCGGCTCAATCTCTGGCAGGCTGATGCCACAGACCGGACAGGCCAGATGCTCTGAGTATAGAACGTCCCTGGGTGGCTCTGCCGAGACGTCATTGATAATCACCACCCCATCACCCAGTTGAAGCGCGGTCTCGATGGAATCGGTGAGGCGGGAGCGGAAGCCGTTTTCCTGCCCCGCCGCTGGCTCAGGGATGATCAGGCGGTCCACCACTGCTTCGATGGTATGCATCTTGTAGCGGTCGAGTTCGATCTCCTCATCCACATCGTAAACGCGGCCATCTACCCGCACGCGCACGAAGCCAGCCTTGCGCACATCCTCGAAGACAGCCTGATGATGGCCCTTGCGCTCCTTTACCAGGGGGGCGAGCACCTGGAAACGGGTGCCGGCAGGCATATTCATCACCGTATCCACGATCTGCTGGGCAGACTGTCTGGTGACCTCTCGCCCGCAGCGGGGGCAATGGGGAATGCCTATGCGCGCGTACAACAGGCGCAGGTAGTCGTAAATCTCGGTTACGGTGCCAACAGTCGAACGCGGGTTATGAGATACCCCACGCTGGTCAATCGAGATAGCCGGAGACAGTCCTTCGATCTGGTCAACATCCGGTTTTTCCATCTGGCCCAGGAACTGGCGCGCATAAGCCGACAGGCTCTCGACGTAGCGCCGCTGCCCCTCGGCGTAGATGGTATCGAAGGCCAGTGAGGACTTGCCCGATCCCGAGATACCGGTGATCACAACCAGCTTATAGCGCGGTATTTCGACGGTAATATTTTTGAGGTTGTGCTCTCGTGCTCCCCGCACGATAATATTGCCCTGACTCAATCCCTATCACCTGCCTGTGTCTTGATGTACCCCCAGCCGGATGGGAAATACGATTTTAACATATTTCTTGAATTATACAAAGGTAGCGTGTTATGGGTGACTGTTCAACTGTCGATAAAACTGGTGTATAATCGGGGGTAAGTCAATGAGTTTTCAAATAAGGGGTCAAATCAGGGATTTCAGGTAATTACCTGCCCGGCTGCCTGCCGCCGTGTGCCGATTGGAAATCGACTTTTACAGGCGCCTGCGCCGACGCGGAAACAGCGGTCGGTGCAGGCCGACAGAAAGCCTGCGGCCCAAAGTGGGCGACTTCAGCCGGCATGGGTAGGCAGTTACGACTTTGCAAACGAAATCTCAACCCATTGGAAAACGCGCATTGAGATATCCCCGACAATTGGAGGATAAGTCGGATAGATTTACCACATCTGGCGTTCGTGTGGCCTCGCATAGTTCTAATTACTGCGGAATCCCTCGCACACGGAGGGTTGACTTACCAGCCTTTTAGGGTATAATGGCGCGGCATTGACGATATTCTGGAGGACCGAATGCCTAAGAGGACGTATCAACCGAAGAAACGCAAAAGGATGCGCACGCATGGCTTTCGCGCTCTGATGTCAACGGCCGGGGGCAGGCGCGTGCTCAAGGCCAGGCGGCTGAAGGGCCGCAGGCAGTTGACCGTGCAGAGGGACTGGGCTAAAAAGCTGAACTGGAAGGAAAGTGCCCAGCGTCCACGCCGTCGTGCCTGAGATTGCTGAGGGATGGAACGGCGCCTCAGGCTGCGGAACACAAATGATGTGCGTAAAGTGTATAGCGAGGGGCGATCGTGGGCACACGCTTTGCTCGTCTTAATCGCCAGGCCGAATGGCCTGAGCCTTACTCGCGTGGGCGTGGCGGCGAGTCGCAAACTGGGCGGTGCAGTCGTGCGCAACCGCGCCAAGAGGATGCTGCGCGAGGCAGCGCGTCACCTCTATCCACATATGGCGCCCGGGTGGGACATAATGCTTGTTGCCCGCCCCCCGATCACCAGGGTACAGGAACCGCAGGTGGAAGAAGCTTTGATCTTACTGCTGAAACAGAGCCGGCTGGGCATAGAGCAGAGCACAGGCCCCGAGGGCTGAGCATCCTCCTGCTGGCCCTTATCCGCATTTATCAACAAACCCTGTCGCGTGTCTTACCGCCTTCATGCCGTTTTGTCCCTTCCTGCTCACAATATGGCTACGAGGCCATTTACCGTTATGGTGTCTGGCGTGGAGGATGGTTGACCATCAAGCGAATTGCCCGCTGCCATCCCCTAAACCCGGGAGGATACGACCCGGTACCGGATTTAAGGAGTAAATAGTTGAACCTGCCGTGGAGTAGTTATCGCTTTGTCGCTCTGGCAGCGCTGGCCCTGCTTGTGCTTACTGCGAATGGCTGTGCCAGTGGAGTGCATGCCACAAGCTGGACCGGCCTGACGGTCAGCGACGATCTGTTGTATCTGGCAGATCTGACACAAGTCAAGACATTGAACAGCGCCGATGCCAGCGTCGTATGGTCATTTCCTGCCGATCCCAGAAAGGACCCACGGGGTGTTTTCTACATCACTCCGATAGTTTACGAGGACCGCGTGTTCGTGGCCTCGGAGGTACCACCCACTGGAATGTTTAGCCGGTACAAACATGTCCTGTGGGCCGTGAGGCGTGAGGATGGCATCCCGGTGTGGAGTTTTGATGTTGCCGCAGGCCCCTACGTCGAGAGCGGGGCCCCTGGTGGCAACCTCTTTGTCATCGGTAATAGTGATGGCAGTGTTTACGCACTGGATGTGGACAGTGGCACCCTGCGCTGGAGTTTCTCCACCGGCCATCGTGTCTGGGCGTCCCCACTGATTATCTCGGATACGGTTTACATCGGTTCGATGGACCGCAATCTCTACGCGCTAAACTTGAGAGACGGAAAGGAACGCTGGCGCTTCCACGCAGGTGGCGCTTTCGCTGCCACGCCGGCACTGTGGAACGACACCCTCTACATTGGCGCTTTTGACGATCGGTTCTATGCAATAGACATGCACACAGGAAAAGAGCGCTGGAGCTTCGCTGGCGAGAACTGGTTTTGGGGTAACCCTGTCGTGCACAACGGGATAGTCTACGCTGTAGATGTCAACGGTAACGTCTATGCGCTGGATGCCGCAAGTGGTGCACAGAAATGGAAACGTGCACTCGACGTGCCGGTGCGAGCCGGCCCGGCCATCAGCAGCGATGGCTCCCGGCTCTTCCTGGGTGGCCGTGATGGCGTCCTTTACGCCCTGGATGCGGCTGATGGCATTACCCTCTGGTCGCAGAAAGGGGAAGGACAGATCCTGTCCACGCCTGTGGTGAGCGGAAACGTGGTATACGCATTGTGGTTGTACGGCCCACACCGCCTGCGGGCATTTCACACAGATAACGGGCGCGAGATATGGGCCTATCCCCCTGTCCAGGAAAAGTAGAAAGGATTTACTGTGTTCGACTTTCTCGCTTACCCTATGGCGAACATTATCCTCCTGCTGTATAAACTTCTGGGCCATAGCACTATAGCTGCCATCACCGCGCTCACCATTCTCATTAACCTGCTTATTCTGCCTCTGAATCTCAGTCAGCAGAAATCCGTTCAGAAGATGCAGGAGCTGCAGCCGGAGCTTCAGAGGCTGCAGAAGAAATACGGTAAGGACAAAGAAAAACTGGCTCAGGAACAGATGAGGCTGTACCGCGAGGCCGGCATCAATCCCATGGGTGGGTGCTTACCACTCCTCATCCAGATGCCAATCTGGTTCGGCCTGATCGGGGCGATTCGCTACTGCATCCCTTCCACGCCTGTAGAGGTCTTCCAATTTTCCCAGCATATATACAAGTGGCTGCCTGGCGTGGTGGGGCTGGTACCCCTCCAGAGCACCTTTCTGGGTATGGACCTTGGGCAGCCTCCCAGTCCCGCCCAATGGTGGTCGTACTCGCTGCCGCTTCTGGTACTGGTCACCACCTGGCTGCAACAGAAGCTACTGACGCCTCCTACGGTTGGTGATGAACAGTCACAGGCGGCGATTATGAACCGACAGATGCAGATCATGATGCCGCTGATGTTCATGTTCTTCACGCTGCAGTACTCGACAGGCCTCTCCATCTATTTCATCATTTCCAGCCTCATCCGCATCGCGCAGTACTACCTTATACCGGCCAGTCGGAACGGGGGCCAGGCTGGCGCAGGTGGCAAACGCTGAGAAACTCCCACCTGCGTTCAGCCGACGTGGACCAGTTTCTGCACTGCTTATAACCTTAAAAGACCTTGCGCCAGGGAAGGCAGGGCTGTGATTTGGTGCAAAGCATCTGACCGCACAGGCAGAAAAATTCCACATGTGCAGTTGGTAGAAGCACTTGTGAAAAACCGAAAAAGGGCACAAAGAATAGAGAAGCCTTTGGTCCTTCGCGGTGGATTCAATCCAGCCGCACAGCCCGGAAAAATTCCCTGGGCAGGTAAACACGGAGGGTAGGGTAAATATGGATACAGAGCGGGTATTGGAGGTAACCGGTGCGGACGTCGAGATCGCTATTGCGAAAGGGTTAATACGCCTGGGGGCAAATCGGGATGAGGTGGATGTCGAAATACTTGACGATGGCAGACGTGGGTTGTTCGGAGCAGGCGCGCGCGAGGCCAGGGTGCGGCTCCGGGTGAGAGGCAAATCCTCTCAGCCAGCCTCGCCGGTTGCCTCACCGCTATCAGCGCCTGCAAGGATAGAAAAGGCCAGGGACAGGGTGGGCGTGAAAGATGAAGTCGAAACTGCCCGAAGCGTGCTGCTTGAGTTGCTGGACCTGCTGGGCGTAGAGAAAGCCCGGGTCGAGGTGCGGCGGGCTGAGCTGGCCGCTGGAGAGGAAAGTGCGCCACTTATCCTCAATGCACGCGGGATAGGTGTGGAGATGCTGATCGGGCGTCGCGGAGAGACGCTGGCTGCACTGCAACATATCACGCGACTCATCACGAGCCGGGAACTGGAGAGCTCTTCTAACCTGGTGGTGGACATAGACGGTTTTAAAGCGCGGCGCGAGCAGTCACTGCGGCGTCTGGCCCAGCGCATGGCTGAGCAGGTGCTCCGCACCGGCCGTACGGTGGCACTGGAGCCGATGCCTCCTCACGAGCGCCGGATTATTCATCTTGCCCTGCGCGACCATCCCCAGGTAACCACACAAAGCGTAGGAGAGGGGGAACGGCGCAAAGTCACCATCATCCCGCGCCGTGAGCCAACCGGGTGAGCCTGCACAACAGAGTCCCAGATGTCACGGCCTGTCTCTCCTGTCGAGCTGGATTACTTAGTCATCGGCCACATGACCCGTGACCTGGTCCAGGGAGGCGAGGCTATTGCCGGTGGGACGGCTTCCTACGCTGCCCGTACTGCGCTTGCCCTTGGCTGTCGCGTGGGCGTTATCACGAGCACCGGCCCTGATCTCGATCCTGCCCGGGTGCTTGATGGAGTATACATCGTCCGCTCCCCTGCCATGGCGACCACTACCTTCGAGAACATTTACTCACCGGCAGGCCGCCGGCAGCAATTGCTCCACAGTGTCGCCAACCCCCTTACCCCGGAGCTATTTCCTCCTGATTGGATCGTCTCCCGCACTCACGGCATTGTGCACCTGGGGCCCGTGGCACGCGAATGTGCCACCGCGTTCATACACACCTTTGGAGACGCATTTATCGGCGTGACCCCCCAGGGCTGGATGCGCGACTGGGATAGTTCAGGATATGTGCACACCTGCCAGTGGGACGAGGCGGAGGCCGTGCTTGCGCGCGCTGATGCTGTAGTGCTGAGCGAAGAAGATGTGCAGGGCGACCGGCTGGCCATCGCCCATCTTGCAGCGCAGACCTACCTGTTGGTCGTCACGCGAGGGGCGGAGGGCTGTTCTCTTTATCTGGATGGACAGGTACACCATTTTCCGGCTCTCCCCGTGCGCGAGCTGGACCCGACCGGCGCCGGTGATGTCTTCGCCGCCGCCTTTTTCGTGGCACTGCGCCGCAACGGCGATCCGTATGTGGCTGCGCGTTTTGCCAACTGCATTGCCGCTCACTCGGTGACGCGCACAGGATTGGAGAGCGCGCCCACGACAGACGAGGTGATCTATTGCCAGCACCTCGTGGGAAGCGCGGGTATCTGAGCACTTATCTGCTCAGGCTGGTACTGGCTGCCTTGCTGATGTGGGCAGTCCGTCCTGCCCCTGTCCGCGCCCCTCCCGGCCCCCCTCGTACCGTGGTCACGCTAAACCCGCTGGTCGGTGTCCATACGCGCCTCACCGACGAAGTGGAGGAATGGAAAATTCAGCGCACGCTTCAGATGGTGCGCGAAATGGGCGCTCCATGGATTGTCGAGTTCTTCCCATGGCCCTATATTGAGCCGGCGGAGGGAGTTTTCGCGTGGGAGCACAGCGACATGGTGATCCAGCATGCCGCAAACCAGGGACTCACTGTGATTGCGCGCCTGGGCTGGACGCCAGCGTGGGCCCGTCCCAAGGCTCAGCAGACAACGCTCACTTACCTTGATAGCGATCATTACGAAGCTTTCGCCAGCTTCGCCGCCGCCTTTGCCACGCGTTACCGGGGAAGTGTACACCACATTATTGTTTGGAACGAACCTAATTTGAGCTTCGAGTGGGGGTATCGGCCGGTGGACGCGGCGGAGTATGTGGAGCTACTGCGGGTGGTCTCATCCCACGTGCGCGCTGTCAACCCGGAGATTAATGTACTGGCGGGTGCGCTCGCCCCGACTCTGGAGCCGGAGGAAAGCGCGGAAGGTCTGAGCGATCTCCTGTACCTGGAGGGGATGTATCAGGCCGGCGCGGCCCCTTATTTCGACGCGCTTGCCGTACATGCCTATGGGCTAACCTGGCCTCCGGAAGCACCTCCGGCACCCGACAGAGTCAATTTTCGCCGTGTTGAGCTGTTGCGCAGAATAATGGAAATATACGGTGACAGCGCGAAGCCGATTTACATCACCGAGGCGGGGTGGAACGACCATCCCCGCTGGACACACGCTGTCAGCCCCGCGCAGCGCATCCGTTACACCATTGATGCTTACAAGTGGGCTTATCATAACTGGCCATGGTGCAGGTGTGTCGCTATGTGGGCATTTCGTTACCCTGTTTCCACACTCAGCTACCAGGATTATTATGCCTTTGTCACGGCCGATTTCGAGCCTCGGGTGATCTACCTGGAGGTACAGAAGTACACACAGGGATTGAATTGAAGAGCCGAAGCGCCGGAGGACCGCACTCTATAGCGGGAAGTAACCGATGCCAGGGTATAACACCTACATCCTGCTGTACGTCTGGGCCACCCGGCACAACTTGGCCGGTAACAGCGGCATAAGCATTTCCCACTCGTCTGGCTCAAACACTCGCAGCAGCAATAACGAAATCGCGTAGGCGACCAGGCCTGCCACCAGTGCTGCCGGTATGGAGATATGGGCCACTGTCCACACCACCCCGCCCATTACCAGGCCGGGGAGCAGTGAGCGTCCTATCGTCCTCAACCATCCCAAAGGACCAAGCTGTCTGTGGAGGTCGGCACAAAAGAGCAGCAGAAGCAACAGCTCTCCTGCGACGAGAATCCACGCTGATGCCAGATAGCCAAAACTCCCCACGCAAAGCAGGTTCGCCGCCACAGCGAATACCACACGTGCCCCAGATGCCAGGAGTACGTAACGTTGCCTGTTAAGCGCGATGAGCACATAGTTGGTCAGGCTGTTTATCCAGCCGCTCAAAATAGACCAGATCAGAATACGTAATACGATCGCACCATGTGGCAAGAACTCCCGCCCGCTGAGCAATCCCACCAGGGGGGTGGCCAGCAGCGTTACATAGACGGCCAGCGGGAAGGAGATCATCACCAACATTTTGACCGAAAGGCGGTAAGAGCGGAGCAAGCCTCTCCGATCATCGGAGGCCAGGCGGGAGACGACCGGAAATACCGCCACGGTGAAAAAAGCGGGGATGATATTAAAGGCATCCACCCACTTGCGGCCGGCATCATACCAGCCGACCGCAGCATCACCCTGGTACGGTTTGAGCAGCAGCACATTAACCCCCGGAAACAGCGCCTGCAGCAGCAGCGAGACCATCAACGGCCAGCTCTCGACCAACATTGGGCGCAACGAAGGCCAGGCAATCTCCAGCCTTTCGGCCGGCAGGTCCTGCCAGATGGACTTCCGGGCGAGAAGGGCCAGACATCCCAGGGTCACGCCATTGGTCAGAATTGACGCCCCGGCCACCCCGACAATGCCCAGTCCACCCACCAGCGCCAGCACTCCAAGCGTCACCTTAACTATAGTGGTTACCGTCTGGATGGCAGCCGGATACTCGTGCTTCTCGCAGGCACGGAAGAGAGCGGCCAGGCCGTTGGCAACACTTCCCGGCAACAACCCCAAATAAAGCAGATAGACAGCCCATGTCGTTTCCGCTGCGAGCAGCGAACCCACCGCCTGCCAGCCCATAATGAAGAGCCCCAGGGCCGGCGCCACTGCGATAAAAAGCAAAATGCGCAAAGCCGTCGTATAGAAGAAAAGCGCGCGCCCTTTCGCCCGCTCCCGCGCCGCCTCGCGCATCAGATACATGTCCAGTCCGAAATTGGCAACAATATCGAACCATAGATAGACACTGACCGCCCATGCGTACCTGCCTGTACCGACCGGTCCAAGTATACGGGCCATAAGCGCTGCGAAGGCAAAGTCAATGGCCCTGTTGAACAGATTCAGGACAATAGGAGCGATGGAATTCTTCGCCACCCGGCGCACAGTGCTGGCGTCGTCCTCCTGGCGGTAGAAGAAGCGCCACAGGTAAAGGCCGCTCAGGAACAGCACCGTCATCGCGCCGATGAAGGTGATGAAAGCTCCGATCTTAACGCTGTCGGGGCTGTACTTGAAGCGCACAACATAGGCACCAGGCCTCTCCAGCAAAACGCCACGGAATATCCCGTTGACCCGGTACAGCGTGAGCTGCGACCAGGCCTCCTCCCCGGTCTCCTGAGGGCGCACGAAGGCTTTCCAGCCCGGGAAAAAGGCGTCGGCCAGGACGAGCCATGCTGCCTGGTCAACCCTTGCCTCGACTTCGACCTCATTTAATGTATAGCGGACTATGTGCTGAGGAATGGCAACACCAGGCTGTGCCACTGTGTTGGTATGAAACGCCACAGACGCATCGGCTTCAAGGATCACGTAGTTGCGCGGATCGTAGCTCTGCACAGTCCTGCCGAAGTCATCAGTAACCAATGTCGCCGTTTTGGGTAATGTATAAGACCGGGGCATCACACTGAGGTTCTCATACACGGATACAGCATTATCCCGATACACCAGCCTGTATTTAGGATTGGGGATTTCCACCTCAGTGATGACGTACCTGACGTTCAACAGGTCGGTGAGCGGGCTGTCAAGGCTCGACCACGTGCGGAATGAAGCAATACGGTTGTATTGGAGTTCATCCTGCGGTTCAATCAGCTTCATATAGTCGGCGTACTGACGGGTGAACAGCGAATCATAGCCCGCGACACACTGGAGATCGTAGAACATGCCCACGTTAGCGTTCATTGTCCTGGTTGTGCCGGGAGGGGTGAAGGTCGCATAACGCCAGAGTGAGGAATCCTGCCGCAGGAATGTGACTACAGGGGGGAGATAATCCAGCAACGCGTAGTCCACCGCCGGTCTGAAACCGGCACTAAAGGAGAGCAGGTCCAGCACCAGCAGCCCCAGGGCCAGGAATTCCCATATCGGTCTGCGCCAGACAAAAATCCGGCAACAGCTCACACGCAGCACTATGCCGCTCCCCATCAGCAGCAAACCAAAAAGGGCGACCCAACGGAACTCGTAGGAGTAAAAAGCGCGGTGATCGGGGAAGGCCTCAGGTGCCTTCGCCAGTGACAGAAAGGCCCGTTCCACAAACGGCTCTACGCCGGTAAAAAACAGGCGACTGAGCAGCAATGCTGTCAGTGTCCCCATCCCGCCCCAAAAGGCCAGTGCACCAGAACAGGCAGTGAGCGAAGGGGGTGCATCCAGCAAGAGCAACCGTCTCAGAGTCTCACGTACTCTTCCAGTGCTCTTCGCAGCGGGTGCACATTGCGGCGCTGCACTGCCTGTCCGAATGGCTTCGGCCCCGAAGCCGGCCAATACTGCTACAGAGAGCGAGAGCGGAAATACCCAGCGGAAGGGAGAATGTGACTGTTCCAGCCCCGGCAGTGCGTAGATCAGAGCATAGAGCGGTGTGCCGAAGATGCACCCGAGCGAGAACAGTGCCAGCAGCACAAAAAATGTCACCAGTCCGGCCCTGCTTTTGCAGCGCCGGGCTGTCACTGCTGCGATAACGGACAGCAGCCAGGGTAACAGGCCCAGATAAGCTGCCCCCTCGACATAGTTCTTGATTCCCCAGTCCAGGTATTGCCCATCTTCCAACGCAGGCGCGGGGACCCAACGCCAGAGGAACAGATCGAAATATCCGTGCTGAGTTGGTCCCCCGAAGAAGTTGGGGATGGCAAAGGCGATCAGGCGTCTGGGGGGGTAGGCCCAACCCAGCACCTGCTGCAGGGTCGCTGCTGCTTCCCCGCTGCGGAAGCTCCCTTTGACCACCTCAAGGTAAGGGATGAGCTGAACAGCTCCCAATGTCAGCCCCAAAAGCGCCATAAGTACCAGCCACCCGGCGGGACGGCGTATCTCCTTCAACCAGCCGCTTACCGCACTGCGCCACTGTTTGTGCTCCTCAAGATAGCGATCGGCCAGTATACTCATAAGGCGCCATAACACATACGCGCCAACAACCAATGCCGCAAGATAGGTGTTTTCTCCATGGCCGGCAAGTATCTGGCAGCCGATTCCTATAGCTCCCAGTACGGCCCATGGCAGCGACGCAGGGCGCTGTCCGAGCGCAGGCCGGTGACGGATCACCAGTTCTGCCATAGCCAGGATGAACGGCAGCCACGATGCTCCGGCCACAATCATCGGGTGGGGCACTGACGAGATGGCCATAAAACCGCTGAACTGGAACACGATCCCGCTGATCAGCCCTCCCAGGCGTCCCATGCCCAGCACTCTGGCGAAAAGGAAGGCAAATATACCTGCCAGGCCCAACTGCAACCAGGCAAAGACTCCGTAAGCCCGCCATAGCGGCATGATGTAGAAAAGCAGGCTCAGCGGATAGAGCGCCGAATGCTGGCCATTTGCCAGAAACGGGTGACCGGCAAAGATGTAGGGGTCCCACAGAGGAAGTTCACGCCTGTTGATTGCCTCGATGATGAGGTGCTTCCAGGCGTAATTTTCCAGAATCAGGTCGGAGACCAGATGATTGTGAGGAAAGCCAACGCCCAGTGAGGAAGCTGCGGCCCGGTATGGCTGAAACAGGAAAAGCGCATCCGCTGGCAAGAGGGTGCGATCTCCCACGACAACAGAGGCAAACAACAGAAGGGGCAATAGCAGCAACAGCAAACAGATGCCCAGCTCGGGCACTACTTTATTCACCCGCCGGTAACTCATTTACAATCGCCTGGCAGGGCGTAAGTGGTGATGGCGGCGGCGTACTTCCCACACCCGCAACGCCGCTTCAATTTTGACCGCCATGGTCATCTTGGAGTGGCCAACGCGTCGGTCCTCAAAGTATATGGGAATCTCCAGCACCCGATACCCCAACCGTTCGGCTACATAAGCCATTTCGACCTGGAACACATAGCCCTGGGAGCGAATTGTATCGAGGTCAATCCCGAGCAAGGCTGCTCTGCGCCAGCATTTGAACCCGGCCGTCACATCCTTGACCCGGCATCCCAGGATAAGGCGGGCGTAGACGCTGTTGGCCCACCAGGAAAGTAACCAGCGTCCCCACCCCCAGTGCTCATCTGTCCTGCCGCCTTTGACATAGCGGGAGCCTACAACAACATCGTAATCTTTGATGCGCTCCAAAAACAGGGGGATATAGGCAGGGGAGTGGGAGAAATCACAGTCCATCTGAATGATGGGATCGGCGTCGCGCCCCAATGCCCAGCGGAAGCCTTCCACGTAAGCCCGCCCCAGTCCTCGCGGTCCGGTGCGATGAAGGACGTGCAGCCGTCCCTCATATCGGGAGCTCAACATGTCGGCGATGCGTCCAGTCCCATCAGGGGATTCATCATCTACTATCAGGACTTGCAAATCGGGGATGCCAAGCGCGAAAAGAGCCTCACTCATCGGCGCGACATTATCGGCCTCGTTATAGGTGGGGATGACAACGAGCGGGTACACCGACTAGCGTGCTCCGAGGGTCAGTTCTTGGGCATTTACAATAGCCCTCTTGAAGCTGTCCAGGGTAGGCCAGGGCTGGGATGGCGGGGTCAACACACCTATCGTCACTGTCATATGCGGAATGTTGACCTCGGGGTTCGTCTTGCAGGCCTCCAGATCGGCACGTGGGTAGAAGAAGGTCATCGCCTCATTTAACCTGGCCATGAGCGCTTTGCGGACAGCTGCCACTTTGGCTGGTTCAACGATGACAAAGAAGTCGGTATCGTCCAGGTGGCCTACAAAGGCTTCCGCATCACCGCTCTCACCGGCGATGTGGCTTAACATGAGGCCAACGGCACGTACCACATCATCACGGGCCACGAACCCGTAGGCTTCGGCAAATTCCTTCAGTCCATGCAACCCCACCGACAGGATGGCCCAGTTGGAAGTGTTCATCAATTCACGCAGCCGCTCATCGGCCAGGGAGGAGGCAGGCAAACCGGTGATCGGATGGGATAGTCGCTCCATGCTGGAACGGCGCAGCACGTTTCGCACACGCAAACGCAGTTCCTGAACATCGAAGGGTTTGGTGATATAGTCCACAGCGCCGAGCCCCAGCCCGGCCAGCTTGTCTCCTCGCTCGCGCCTTTCGGTAAGGAAAATGACCGGGACGTGCTCCGTGCGCCGATGAGCACGCAGGCGACGGCAAACTTCATAGCCGTCAATATCTGGCAGACGTATGTCCAGCATAATCAGATCAGGGACTTCCTTCTCTACGAAAGAGAGCGCATCGCTACCCCATCCCACAGTGGTCACCTCATACCCTTGCGCCTCGAAATATGAGGTGAGCATTTCTGCGGTGTTCGCCTGATCCTCCACAATAAGAATGTGAGGAACCGCAGCCACGTTCGTACCCTCCTTCCATCCGCCAGATGGCTTGCTAACCTACCGGCTCCTTGTAGATAGCCAACACGCAGGCATCGCCACCAGCCGCCACGCACTCGATCTCTTCGACACGGAACTTTAAACCACCGCTGACCCAGTACAGAGCTTCCTCGGCCAGTCCTTTGGCTGCAAAACAGATAGGGCGGTCAGCGGTACGGCCCCAGCAAACCGGACAGGGTTTCATAGTGTAGGTATAGTACTCACCCTCATCCGCGACGGTGCTCTTCTGGTCACTGAACTGGGTGAAGACCATCGCCATAGCGGGCAGGCCGATCTTCAGTTTGGCGCTCAGAGGCAGCATGCGGAATGCCAGGTCTCCGACGCCGACCATCGCGCCCATTTTCTGTCCGCCCCTGGCGAATCCTACCCGCCCGGCACGTAACTGTAAACCACGCCCGCCACGCGGCCCGTACATCTCTTCCAGTGCCCCACAGAGCGCCGAGAAGTCGGCGAAGTCGAATTCTTTATTAAGGTTAGTCGGTGGGTAATCATCAATCAGGTGAGAGAGACCTGCCAGATTCAGGACGGCGTTCAGCCCATTCTTCCCCATGATCTCTTCCATTGCCTCCAGCATATAATGGACGATCATATTGGGGTAATAGTACCCACTGGGAGCAATCCGTGGCATCGGTTCTCTCTCGCTGCGCAGGCGATCAAAGCGCTTATCCTATCGGCTCCTTGTAGATAGCATAAGTGCAGGCCTGGCCTCCCATAGCCACGCACTCGATCTCATCTACCCGGAATTTCTGCCCTCCACTGACCCAGTGCAGGCCCTCCTCCAGCAGGCCTTTGCCGGCAAAGCAGATAGGGCGGTCAGCAGTACGACCCCAACAGACCGGACATGGCTGCATAGTGTAGGTGTAGTACTCGCCCTCATCCGCGACAGTGCTTTTCTGGTCACTGAACTGGGTAAAGACCTTGGCCATAGCAGGCAGGCCGATCTTCAGTTTGGCGCTCAGAGGGAGCACGCGGAACGCCAGATCGCTCATACCAACCATTGGTCCCATCATGCGGACACCCTGGGCGAAGGAAGCGCGTCCGGCACGCAACTGCAAACCGCGCCCGCCACGCGGCCCATACATTTCTTCCAGCGCCCAGTTCAGAGCCGAGTAATCAGCAAAGTCGAACTCCTTGTTCAGATTTGCCGGCGGGTAATTGTCAATCAGGTGGGAAAGGCCTGCCAGGTTAAGAATGGCGTTCAGTCCATTCTTTCCCATAATTTCTTCCATCGCCTCGATATAGATCCGGGCGATCATGTTAGGATAATAATACCCGCTAGGTTCTATCCGTGGCATCTACAGCCTCCATCTGGTATCTCGTCCGCTATGCCCCCAGGATAGCCGCCAGGTCCTCAGATGCGCGACGCATATCCAGAAAGAGCAATCCCAGCTTTGTCTGCTGACGGGCCAGCACGGTCAGGACAGCCTCTTCACCGACGGCACGGAGCACCACGTACCCGTTCTCTCCCTTCACATAAACTTCGTCCAGCATACCGCGCCCCAGCTCCCCAGCGATGCGCTCGCCCAGCGAAAGCATCGCTGCTGACATTGCGGAGACCCGATCCTCCTCCACTCCTGCCGGGAGGGACGAGGCTATGGTCAGGCCATCCACACTTACTATCGCTGTCGCCTCCACGTCCGGCGTGTTCATCTGTAGTTCCTGTAAACGCCTCACCAAGCGCTCGGTTCGGGACCTCTCTACCATATATTGTGCCTCCTTGTTTTTACCCTCGATGGTAACTGCCTACCCATGCCGACTGAAGTCGCCCACTTTGGGCTTTCGGCCAGCGGTCGGCGCAGGCCGACGCCCGGCGCCGCAGGCCTCCGTAGAGGCGATTTCCAATCGGCACACGGCGGCAGGCAGCCGGGCAGGTAATTAACCTGGATGAAACGGTGTACACCGGCTGATTTTACCTCACAATATTCTATTGCGCAAATCAGGCATAGTGACGGGGACGCTGTCACCGGATTACGGCGCCCGCTGTGGGTGGCGACTTCGAGCGCGGTCTGTTGCAAGACAACTGCAGTTGTCCTGCACTGTGTCGGGCGTAGTCTGGAGACCGGCCAGAGTGAAGGAACGACAGGCGGAGCAGAACCACCTGCCCTCCCGCAGGTTCAGGCGCCATAGCCGGACCGGAGTACGTCTCAATGGCCGCCCGCATCGGTTGCCAGCTCTGTGCCGACCTGCGGGAGGGTCAGGGCAGGCAGTTAATCCATCGCGTTATATTTGACAAAATCCACTAACTCGTCCACTCTGGCAAATGCCAGTGCGGTGACCGTGTCCGCTGCCCCGTAGTAGATAGCCACACGGCCGGTAGCGCCATCCACCAGGGCCGCGCAGGGAAATACTACATTGGGAACATCGCCCACACACTCGTATAACTTCTGCGGTGACATCAGATAGGGAGCAGCTCTTCGGATCACCTTCCATGGCTGATCCAGGTCCAGCAATGCCGCGCCCATGCTGTATACGAAGCCGTTGCAGGAAGTGAGCACACCATGGTAGATCAACAGCCAGCCCTCGGTGGTCTCAATGGGAACAGGACCGGCGCCGATCTTGGTGCTTTGCCATCCTCCAGCGGTGCCCATCACAAAGCGGTGACGACCCCAGTAACACATGTCGGGGCTTTCGCTGTAATAGATGTCGCCAAAGGGAGTATGTCCCCGATCGCTGGGCCGGCTCAGCATGGCGTAGCGGTCGTTGATCTTACGCGGGAACAACACGCCATTGCGGTTATATGGCAGGAAGGCATTTTCCAACTGGTAGAACGTCTCGAAATCATAAGTGTAACCCACACCAATGGTTGGCCAGCCAGCGTAGGCATTGCACCATGTGATGTAGTAACGGTCCTCAATCCAGACAACACGGGGGTCGTAACCGTAGACCCAGCGTCCCACTTCGGGGTCATCACATTGCCAGTGAATACGCCTGGCCTCGATCTGCCAGTTGAAGCCATCCTCACTGAAACCACGGTGGAGCTGCATGAAGCGTCGCCTGTCATCGCAACGAAACACACCAGCAAATTTGCCTTTGAAGGGCACCACTGCACTGTTAAAGATGCTGTTAGAGTCGGGGAGCAGGTCACGCGGAATGATCGGGTTTCCACTGTAGCGCCAGACCACGTCGCTGCATCCCTGCGGCCGCTCCTCCCAGGGAATATTTGGCAAAGGCGGGTAAACCGTGATCAATGAACTCATTGTACCTCCTTCTTCCTTAATTATACTGCGCACGGGTGAATTTTGGACTTTTCCTGAGCGTGGCAGCACGTGGTTAAATGGTATTTATTCAGCCTGCGCCCGCCGGACCACAGTGCGGCGGAGCAGATGGCACCTGAGCCACCTGGGGGCGTCTCAGTGTAGTCAGTGTCTGCAAAGTCTGGTCCGGGCGGACCGTGGTCCGCCCGGCACAGCACGGGCAGGCTGAACAGTTACGTTAAATGTCCAATTCTTACCCGTTCCCAGTATATCTTACAGGTGACCATCACCTTAAGGTTATATATGCACCTGAGGATGATATACTCCCCATATACTGCGTAGCACGGAGCAAATCTCTCCGAGCGTGCATCCGGCCTCCACAGCCTCGATGAACAGCTCCATAAGCGGTGCATCAGAACTCCGGGCAGTCTGCTCTATGCGGGAGAGTATAGCGGAGACACGCTCACGGTCCCTGCGCTCCCGCAGTGCTGCCAGCCGTGCTCTTTGTCTGGCCTCGACAGCAGGGTCAACTACCAGTCGTCTTACCTCCACAAGTGGCTCGCCAACCCGGTACCTGTTTACGCCCACAATAATGCGTTCACCTCTCTCAATTTCCTGTTGATAGCGATAGGCTGCGTCAGCGATCTCCTGCTGGATGTACCCCTGCTCGATAGCCGACATGGCGCCGCCCATAGCGTCTATCTGTGTGATGTACTCCTGAGCCCGGCGCTCGATTTCGTCCGTAAGATACTCAATCGCGTAGGAACCGCCCAGCGGGTCCACCGTGTTGGTGACGCCAGATTCATATGCAATGATCTGCTGTGTGCGCAGGGCAATGCGCACCGACTCCTCAGCTGGTAATCCTAATGCCTCGTCCAGAGAATTGGTGTGCAGCGACTGGGTGCCGCCCAACACGGCTGCCAGCGCCTGGAGTGTGACCCGAACGATGTTGTTTTCCGGCTGCTGAGCCGTAAGTGTCGAGCCGGCGGTTTGAGTGTGAAACCGCAATGCCCAGGACTCGGGATTCCGGGCAGCGAATCTCTCCCTCATAATGCGCGCCCACAGGCGGCGGGCAGCACGGAACTTGGCGATCTCCTCGAGAAAGTCCATATGGGCACTGAAAAAAAAAGAGATGCGAGGGGCAAAAGAATCCACATCGAGTCCCTCGTTGATGGCAGCCTGCACATAAGCGATCCCATCGGCGAGTGTGAAGGCCACTTCCTGGACTGCGGTTGCACCCGCCTCGCGGATGTGATAGCCGCTGATGCTGACAGGATGCCATCTGGGCATCCTGCTCACGCAGTAGCGAAAAAGGTCTGTAGTAAGACGCATCGAAGGGCGGGGTGGGAAGATGTAAGTACCACGCGCAACGTACTCTTTGAGAATATCGTTTTGCACCGTACCACGCAATTGTTCTGGGGTCACTCCCTGTTCCTTAGCCACAGCTATGTACATGGCAAGGATGATGGCGGCAGGTGCATTGATCGTCATGGAAGTGGAGACCTGCTCAAGTGGAATGGAGGCGAAAAGGGTGCGCATATCGTCGAGCGAGCTGACGGAAACACCGACACGGCCTACTTCCCCTGTTGCCATAGGATCGTCTGCGTCGTAGCCCGTTTGCGTGGGCAGGTCAAAGGCGACGGAGAGACCGGTCTGCCCCTGCTCGAGGAGGTATTTATAGCGAGCATTTGATTCCTCAGCGGTGGCGTAGCCGGCGTATTGACGCATCGTCCACAGGCGACCCCGGTACATGGTGGGGTATATCCCCCGCGTGAACGGGTACTGGCCCGGAAAGCCCAGTGCAGACAGGTAGTCCACCTGGACTTCGGCAGGGGTATAGACAAGCTTCAGGGGTATGCCCGAGGCGCTGGTACGGAGGCCACCATCACGGGCAGCAGATAAGGCTTCTACGTTCATGTCCAACCTCCCGATTGCAGCAGCCAGGTTACGGTGCGTACCGGGTCGCCGGAATCTCGCAGGTTGCGAAAGCCCGGTCATCGCAGTGTCAATCGCCCGGCCCTGACGTCCTCCTGAGCTTTCTCGTAGTCCTCCAACTGGCCGATGTCCATCCAGTACTCGACGATGGGGAAGGCAACCACTTTACGCCTTTCGTCCAGGAGCTTCTCGATGAGGTCGGTCATGTCAAACCGTTGACCCTGCGGTATATACTGATGCACTGCCGGTTCCAGCAGATAGATTCCGGCGTTAACCAGGAAGCTGAGCTTGGGCTTTTCGCGCAGCCGAGACACGCGCGGCCCCTCGCATTCTACGACGCCATAGGGCACACGCACGTCATACTGGCGGACGCCTACTGTGAGGTCGGCGCCCTGCTCTCGATGATACGCGAGCATGGCCCGGAAGTCCACGCGAGTCAGAATGTCGCCGTTGATGACCAGTATTGGCTCCTGCGGGGCCTCCATCAGGCTCAACGCGCCGGCCGTTCCCAGCGGATGTTCTTCGGTGACATAGTTGATTTCCACACCGAATGCACGTCCATCACCAAAGTAGGAGGTGATTTTCTCCGCCAGGTAATGCGTCATTATATTGGCACGGCGGATGCCGGCCTGGCGCAATTGTTCGATGATCAGCTCCATCAACGGCCGATCGCCTATGGGCAGCATGGGCTTGGGCAGCTCCTCGGTGATCGGGCGCAGGCGTGTACCAAAGCCGCCAGCCATGATTACAGCCTGGAGTGGCAACGTCTGCTCCGGGAGCAAATCTTCTATAGTAACCAGGTCCACAACATGCCCATCCCCATCCACCACCGGCAATTGACGGACCTTATGCTCGCGCATCGTCTGCAAAAGTTCATCGGGTGAGGCATCAGGGCGCGCGGTGATGGGACGGGGATAGAGCGACCCGGCTTTACGGGCCAGCAATTCGCTTACCGGCGCATCCAGGCTGCCCCCACCGAGAATAAGACGACGTATATCGCCGTCGGTCACGGTGCCAAGCAGACGGCGCTCTTCGTCCACGACCAGCGCGATCCCTTTCGCACCACGGTCAATGGCGGCCATAACCATGTGTATGGTGTGTGCAGGCAGCACGAGAATGTGCTCCAAATCAATCATTACGCTCTCCTCATAACACGTGCCGGCACACCTGCCACGACCACGCCGTCTGGCACGTCCTCCACGACCACGGCCCCGGCGCCGACGAGCGCGCCTGACCCGATACGAATGCCCTGGCGGATGGTCGCACCGATCCCGATGTGCGCACCATCGGCGACGGTCACGCCACCGGCCAGCTTTGCGCCGGTGGCGATGTGGACGTGGTTGCCAATGACACAGTCATGCTCAACGATGGCGCCGGTATTCACGATCACGTTATCACCCAGGCGGGCGGCCGCGTTGATGATCGCCCCGGCCATTACCGTCGGCCCGTGTCCGAGCTTTGCTGACGGAGAGATGACCGCCTGCGGGTGGATTGCAGCAACGATCTCGAAGCCCAGGCCGCGGGCCAGCTCGTAGAGTCGCTGACGGGGGCGTGTATCCCCTGTACCGCCCAGTCCGATGAAAGCATGATATACACCCTGAGCATATAACCCGGGCAACAAACCATCGTCGCCCAGCACCGGCACGCCGAGCACCCGATCTCCCCATAGCTCACGCCGTGGGTCAAGCAGGCCGGTCAGCTCGTATCCTCCGCTAAGGCGGAGGATTTCGATGACCACCCGGGCGTGTCCGCCCGCACCGATGCCAACGACGCGCATACTCAGGCCTCGTGAAACCTTTTACGCAGCAGTTGATCGTTCAGCTCCACTTCCTTCAGCCGGCGAACGATCCGCTCTGCTGCATGTCCGTCGCCATACGGGTTGGTCAGATCGGCCAGGCTGGCACGAAACTCCGGCGATAGCGCCTTACGGATGCCTGCGACAATCTCCTCTCGTCCGTATCCGACGTCAATCACGTTCTTTCCGCGCGTCCGGCCCTGCTGACGGATGCCGATGTTAACCACCGGCAGTCTGAAAGAGGCCGCCTCGATGATGCCGCTGGAGGAGTTGCCGACCATTGCAGCGGCGAGCCGCATTGCGCTGACGTACCCTGGCGTCCCCAGATTGACCACCACCTGGACGTGCGGGCGGGCGGCGGCGTACTCGCGGGTCATCTGGATGACCAGGCGGCTGCGCGTATCGGCGTTGGGGTAGGTGAAGACCGTAGACATGCCCACCTCGTCCAGCGCGGCCAGCAGCTCGTTCATCTGTGTCTCGAGCTGTTCGGTCTCGAGTGTCACCGGGTGGTAGGTGACGAGAAGGAATGGTGCGGACAGGTCAAGCCGGTAGCGTCGCTCCAGTTCTTCACGGTTGAACGGGCGGGTGCTGAGCAGGCTGTCCAGGCCAGGCGAACCACTGACTGTTACCCGCCATGGTTCCTCGCCCATCTGGATCACTCGCCGGGCATACTCCTCTGTGGCGACAAAATGGAGGTGGCTCATCTTGGTGATGGAATGGCGCAGGGCATCGTCTATCGCTCCCAGGGTCAGCTCTCCGCCATGGATGTGAGCCACGGGAATGGCGAACGGCAATGCTGCCACCACCGCCGCGTGCATCTCGAAGCGATCGCCCAATACCAGGAGAATGTCCGGGCGGAAACGGGCGTATGCCTGGGCGAAGCCGATCGTGCCCAGGCCCATAGACTTGGCGATCCCCTCTGGTGTATCCGATGAGAGCAACATTTCCACCCGTTCGCCGATCGGGAAGCCGCTCCGCTCGATCTCGCGCACGGTCAGGCCGAAATCCGGTGAGAGGTGGGTGCCGGCGACGATCAGGTGGAGGTGCAGGTCTGGCTCGGCCTGGATGCGCCGCAGCACCGGCAGGTAGAGGCCGTAGTCAGAACGGGCCACGGTGACGACGCCGATCGTTCTCACTCCAGATCGCTCCAGTCAATGAACTGCCCGGCGGTCAGCGAGCGACGTGTGCGTCGGCCGATGACTCGTCTTATCAAACCTGGCGGGATGCCATCAGCCGGACGAAGTGCGGTGAGCATGCCAGCCTCCACGATGACGCCAGCCGGGATGTCTACACGCGCGGCCAGGCTGCGGCGGGCCACAGCGCGGGTGTCGGCCTCGGCGGGCACCGGGCGCTTGATCCCATCGCCCAACGCGCGCTCGACTGTGCGCACACCGGAGATCAACGCACGCAGCTCGGGTGGCTCAAGCGAGGCGCGGTGGTCTGGCCCCGGCAGGTTGCGATCGAGCGTGAAGTGTTTCTCGATCACGCATGCGCCCAGAGCCACCGCTGCCAGCGCAACCTCAATACCAGGCGTGTGGTCGGAGTAGCCAACCGGGACACCGAAAGCCGCCGCCAGTGTCTGTATCGCCTTCAGGTTGGCGTCGGCAGGAGCGGCCGGGTAGCTGGAGACGCAGTGCAGGAGGATCAACTGTTCGCACCCGGCGTCGCGGAGCACCCGCACCGCCTCGTCCACCTCGCTCAGATAAGACATGCCGGTCGAGAGGATAATCGGCTTCCCCTTGCGGGCCACATACTCCAGGAATGGATGATTGGTGACCTCGCCGGAGCCGATCTTGAAGGCCAGCACATCCAGCTCGTCCAGCAGGTCAGCGCTTTCCTCGTCGAACGGGGTGGAGAGGAAGATCAGACCGCGTTGCCGGCAGTAGTCGTTAAGTTCGCGGTGGGCGGCAGGAGAAAGCTCCAGCCGCCGGAGCATATCCAGTTGCGACTCGCCGGCATCCGTCGTTTGCCGCTGGTACGCGGCCTTGGGTGCGGTTGGGCTGACCAGCCGGTCGGCGCGGAAGGTCTGGAACTTGACCGCGTCGGCGCCGGCCTCGGCAGCAACGTCCACCAGTCGCCTGGCCAGTTCAAGGTCGCCGTTGTGGTTTACGCCGGCCTCGGCGATGACGAAGCAGGGGAAATTCGGGCCAATGCTCAGGCTACCTGTCGTCACGTTTTCCACAGCTCTCCCCCCGGCGCAGTGAGCGCCTTGAGATGCCTGCCATCCCAGAAGAACAACTTCAACCCGACGTTACCAAAGGCGTCGCTGCTGGCGATACCAATGAGCCGTGCTCGTTTCGTCTCATCTACGGGTAGCAGCCAGGTGCGCTCCGCAATTGGCTGGACTTCCTCGTAGATATACTCCCCGCTGTCCGGATATTGGCAGACCACGTAAGGGCGGTGGCCGAACAAGGGACAATCTGCTGTGATAACAAAAGCCTTTTTGGCTGGATCAAAATGTACCGCGAACTCAGGACCTTTTAAGCCATGGTAGCCCAAAGCCGACTGCGCAGCTTTGAGCGCACTGGCGTATCGCCAGTGAACCGTGGGATAACGGCGGGCGACTCGTGCGAGAGGTTCCGGAAAACGCTCAACAAAAATTTCGGTGCGATCTCTATAGTCGTGATCAAAGGTTGCCAGGATTGTACCCTTCCCCTCCTTAGAGCCTATCCGAAAAACGTAACCGACGCATCCCCATGCGTCGGTATAAGCGGCATAGGGATGCCGCTTGTACCGTTTTTCGGATAGGCACTTAGCACGCTCGAAGGCCATCACAATGTCCGCTTCTTCCAGTCCATGGTGATTTGTGAGCAGCTCCGGGCAGCGCGGAATGACGCGCTTCATATTGCCTGGCCTTTGGTAGTCTTCAGGGCTGGGGTGATACGGGGACCAATCCGCCGGTGCCCGGTTCCAATCACACAGATCACGCAGAAGATGACGACCTTCTCGCTTATCCCAGTCCAGATCGCCCGCCCGGTTCGAGTAATCGAACGGAATCCAACGCTCCAGCCAGGCGGAAGACTCATTGGTCTCGATTGTGCCACCGGCCCGAAAGACGGCGGGGAAATAGCCGCGATCAATGATCAGGCGATTTAAAATGTTATAATACTCCTGATTCGCCGACCAGTCCTTGCCCCACTCATTACCCACACCGCTGGGAGGCGGATGGTGATAATGCCAATAGACACCATCGCGATACTCTCTCATCCTGGCTCCCCAGCGCTCCATGTAATGGTCGTAAATCTTGTGATATCCGAAATCGCGGCGCACCGGGTTTGTGGTGAACCCGGTCCAGGACATAATAAACCAACTTATGATCAACCACCCGCCCTCGCTATCCGTGACCCGGGTGCGAAAGTCCGGACTGAAAATCCTGGCAAGGAACTCGTCTACCGCATCCCAGGTCGAGAGTATCTCCGGATGCCGGGGGTCAAAAGCAGGCCCTTCGGCGTCTATTGCAAATACGACGTAGAGTTTGCTGCCCACAAGACGCCCCCCTATGTGGAAGTAGCCTGCGCTCTCCTGATGAAGGTCGCGCTAAACTCGTGCGCCAGCGTAAACTTCTTCGCCGGGACAGGGTGAGCGTATTTCCTGGCAATCGCCACGTATTCGTAGAAGTGTGGCGGCGGTGTCAGCAGGTAACGGTTTATAGACAGGTCTCTCCGCCGCTCAAAGTAGAAGGCTCGTTCCAACTGCAGTCCCAGTTCAGGCAAGGCAGCAGCCAGTGCCGGAAAATGGGTGAAGCAGTTGGGATGGCCCTTTGCCCGTGCGTTGACTTCGGCTGTATAGGCCAGCTCGTCGTCGTCCCAATAATCGTCGTGCTTGCCGGTCAATAACAACCGCCCACCAACCTTGAGCGCGCGGGCCATCTCCAGCAGAGCCTCTTCCTGGAAGCGCGCGTCAAAGACAGCCCAGCACAGGACCGCGTCAAAGAAAGCATCCTGGTAAGGGATATTCTCTGCTTCGGCCTCCCGGAGATCAACTACCTTTCCTGCCCATTCCTTTTGCGCTTCCGCGATCATCTGGGGGGAAATGTCCATGCCGTAGACATCTACACCGCACTTCAGCAGCGAGGGAACAAGACGCCCAAACCCGATACCGACCTCGAGCACCCTGTCTCCAGGCCGCAGCCCGAGTTGTTCCAGGTAATGCTCGAAAAGCTTTACGTCCGCGGGCACGCAATCCCCGCGGATTACCTGAGCACCCTCGGCCGAGGTGCGCTCCCGCCAGTAGTGCAGGTATTGTTCGTTCCAGTACCGTTTGCGATCCACAGCTCCTTCTTCACCAAACTGTCCAGCCGCCATCCACGACCAGGTTATGTCCGGTAACATAGGCAGAAAGGTCGCTTGCCAGGTATGCTACTGCGCCCTTCAAATCCTCCTCGGTCGCCATCCGTCCTAATGGGGTGCGAGCAACGTAGCGTGTATGAAAGGCCTCGGGTTGATTGCGCCACACTCCGCCGGGCGAGATCGCGTTTACCCGCACTTCCGGAGCCAACACCGTCGCCAGCCAGCGGGTGAGCTGGAGTAGGCCGCCTTTGCTGACCGCGTAGGCAGCAGGGTTGCCCATCGCGGTCCCCTCATACAGGCGCATATCTGGCCCGACCATGCCATAGATCGAGCTGATGTTGATCACCGAACCGTGCCCCGACGTGCGCAGCATTTCCACGCACGCCTGAGTCAAAACAAACGCAGCCGTCAGATTCACTTCCAATGCCATGCGCCAGGTCTCCACACTCTGCCCGGCAAACGGGGCTATCCAGCCTTGTAACGGCGACGTTCCCCCTAACGCGGCGCAGTTGATCAGGATGTCCAGCCGTCCCCAATGGTCCTGCACGACTTTGGCTACACCACGCACATGCTGTTCATCGGCCAGGTCTACGGCCAGTGGCATAGTCGGCGTCCCATACGTCTCGTGGATCCGTTTTGCTGTGGCCACACAGGCCATCTCGGCCACGTCTAGCAAGACGACGGCTGCCCCTAACTCGGCCAGCGCCTCGCCTGCTGCTGCGCCGATATGACCGGCGCCACCGGTAACCAGCGCCACGCGCCCGTGCAAATCCATCAATTCCCGGAGTGATTTCATCTGCGATCCCCTACCATCAACACCGCTCCTGCAGCAGGAACCCGGCAAGTTTGAAATCCAGTTCTGTGTCAATATCCAGCGCTCGCTCAGCCGGCACGAGCACTGCCTTCAGCTTACCCTCGAACAGCGATTGAGCACGCAGCACGAATTCGGGCCGGGCAGCGTAGGCCACGGTTGTCACGTCGTAGGCCGCCGGTGCATTCTGGCGGAAGTGAATGGGGCGCTCCGGTTGAACCATCAAGTGAGCATAGCCAGCGCTGTCCAGTGTGACCATGTTGAAGTATGGATTGCGGCGGGCAGGGCAGACCGTGATCACCGCGTCGGCGGTACCCTCCAGGAGCACCTGGATACAGGCGTCCACGTCTTCGACCACCCGTAGCGGCGAGGTGGGCGGGATACTGACGAAGACGTCCATCTCGCCAAGTGCCCGAATCGCATGCTGCCAGGCCAGCCATTCGGGCGAGTCATCGCGCGCCAACTCCGCAGGCCTCATGAAGGGTACCTCAGCTCCGTACTGTTGAGCTACGGAGGCGATTTCCTCGTCATCTGTAGATACGACGACCCGGTCAATCCACCGGCTGGCGCGGGCTGTCTCGATGGCATAGGCGATCAGCGGCCGGCCAGCCAACGGTCGCACATTCTTGCGGGGCACACCTTTCGAGCCCCCCCGAGCAAAAATACACCCCACAACGTAAGGTTTCATACCTCGATCACCCGGACAAGTTCAGGTGAATTCAGGTGACAGTCACCTTGCAGGTGACTGTCACCTGAATTCGATCGCCCGTTTCTCTTCCGAGGCGCGTTTAACCGCGAGAGCAATCTCTAAAACGCGCTTTCCATCTTCACCGGCCACCACAGGTGTTTGTTGCCTGGTCACACAATCCAGGAAGTGGCGCAGCTCGGCCATATACATTTCGTCTCGGGGAATCTCCCGCGCCGGATGCACATCGGCCCACGTCTGTGTCGCCGCTGAGAACAGCCGCACATGATGGGTCATCCCATCCCACGTCAGCGTGCCCTCCGTGCCAACGATGCGACATGTCCGGATGGCCGGCCGCTGGACCATATCCAGGTGGACACTGCCGATGGCACCGCTTTCAAATTGTAGAATGATCTCGGCAGTGTCCTCGACGTCTATTTCCAAGTCACTGAGGTGCCCGATCTGGGCACTGACTGTCGTGACTTCTCCCATCAGCCAGCGCACGTAGTCCAACTCGTGGCTCAGCTCCAACACCGCACCACCGCCCAGGTCACGCCTGGCACTGACGCTCTGCCGGTAATCCCGACCCGGCCGCCAATCCGGCAGGTACTGGCCGGCCTCTGCGCGCAGCGCCAGAGGGCGTCCGATACGCCCATGGCGCAGGGCCTCGCGTAGTGCCTGGAGCGGGGGGTAAAAGCGAAAATTGTACCCCACCATCAGCACAAGGTTTTTCTCACGGCAGATACTCAACAGTTCGTCAACACCATCCAGTGTGTTCGACAGGGGCTTCTCGATGAACAAATGCACGCCGCGCCGGGCTAACGCCAGGCCGATCTCGACGTGCTGCGTCGCCGGAGAGGTGATCAGGGCAACGTCGGGATTTGCGTCCAGCGCGTCCTCCAGGTTATAAACGGTGCGGTCCACGGCAAAAGGCGATTGTGCCTGCGAGTGCAGTCGCCAGGCCACGACGAAGCCGGTTGGGTCAATGCGCTTCAGGTTGGCCAGGTGACGCATACCGATACTTCCCAGTCCCACGATCAACGTGCGCATCGTCACCCTCCCACCCGCTGATAGACCCACACGTCTGGCGCTGGCCACAGGCTGTTGAAAAGAGCTGGCTGGCTTTCCAGCACCTGGCAGGCCCAGCCCAGGCGGTCGCACAGGCGAAACCCGGCCACTTGGTGATATTGTGCCTCCAGATCAGCGCGGAAAGCGTTCTTCGTCGGCTCAGACGCGGCGTCGAAACGTTCGCCCAATTCCTGGCTGGCGATAACCAGCCATTCTGCCGGCGCTTCCCGCAGCTTATCCGCACTGTACCGGTACACCTGGTATTGATACTTCAGACCGGAGGCCTCCGGGTGGAAGTAGTCCAGCCCCAGGATGTCCGGTGTGAAATACCACGGTTCGTGGATCGTGCCGACGGTCGCGCCGGGCGGGATATGCGCCCGAATCCAGGCCGAGGCGTCGGCCCGCACCGTGTCGCGGACGAAATAGACATCCACAGCCAGGGCGGGGATCAG
The DNA here is from genome assembly GCA_034435075.1 of Anaerolineae bacterium. Lineage (GTDB taxonomy): Bacteria > Chloroflexota > Anaerolineae > B4-G1 > B4-G1 > JAOAAG01. Next base: position 14,233 of record DAOTYA010000212.1, on the reverse strand, counting down.
CGCCGTGCCCAGCGCCACCACCGCTAAAGCGACCGTGCCGCCCGGTGTCCGCTGCCACAGCCGCCCGAGCAGTCCCAGTGCGGGAAGTAGCCATACCACCGCCATTGGCAACAGCCGCCCCACGGAGAGGCGATGGCCGCTGCGCGCAACCATCAGCATAAACAATGCGATGAAGGCCAGAGCAAGCCACTCCGCCGGCCTGCGGCGGCGGTCGAGCAGCACCCAGCCGGCACCAGCCAGCCCGAGCAGGTACGGCCCCCAGCCGATCGTCGCGGGAAGCACGTCGAGGAACAGCCGCCGCGCGCTCTCCAGCAGCCCCACGTCACCGGCAAGGTTGCGGTTGACCCAGGCGATCCAATACCAGAACGTCGGGAAGTCCAGCACGGCGTAGGGGGTCACGGCGAGAAAGCCCACCACGGCGGCGATCCCTGAGAGCGTCAACATCACGGCCTTGCGGGGCAGGGTGTGAGTCTCCCCCGCGGAGCGCCAGGCGAGCAGGTGGGCCAGCGGCAGCAGCAGGAGGAGCGGCAGGGCGTTGTAGTTGGTGGAGAAGGCAATCCCGCTGCACAACCCGGCCAGCAGGGAGTTGCGGAGGGTCGGTTTCTCAACTGACGCGACCAGGAAGACAAAAGTCACCAGTACCCAGAAGGTCACCAGCGGGTTCTGCGAGAGGTAGTGCGACCAGGCGACGTGTCCCGGCGCGAGGGCCAGGAACGCCGCGCCCAGGAGCGGCAACCCGTATCTCTGGTCGGGACACAGCCGGCGGACGAGGATCGCCATCACGATCACCGAGAGCGCGGCAAAGAGCACCGAGATAAGCCGTCCGGTCAGAAAGACCCGCCCCCACTGTTCCAGGTGGGTGACATAGTAGTCCTTAGATGGTACCAGTTCCACAGCGCCCAGTACCTTGCCGATGACGAGCGCCATGGCAAGCGTGTACGGAGTAAAGGATGGAATGTCAAAGCGGCCCGGGTCAAGGCTTAGACGGGCGGGATCCATATGATAGAGCATTGATGTAAAGCTACCCTCGTCCGGGTTCCAGGAGAGATAGCGGCCAGGAGCAGGCACACCCCACCCGATACCCACTACACGTGCCATCAATGCAATGATAGCCATCGCAGCAACGCCAATCCACGTTCGACGATTCATCTCGGGACCTCGCTGCTGCATCCACCCTGGCCGATGCCGGGAGGGGCAATATCACAAATTGTCTGAAACACAGGAGCGGTCTGGCAGAAACCCTTTGGCAGTACCAGATCAGTTAACGTCTGCTGCACAAACGCTTCGGCATCTCGATTGGGCTGCCTCATACGTACCCGCCACCACGCCCGCAACCCGGTCCAGACGATGTGCCAGCCATCCCGCGCCCGCGCGCCGGTGCGGTAGAGGGGGACATGGACGCGGAAGGTGTTGTCGGTGCGGTAGCCCAGGCCGGCGAAGATAATGTTGGCCTCGAAGCTGCCGCTGTAGCGATAGCCAGTGTAGTAATGGAGCAACTCGCTGCGTGCCCGGGCCGGGGCGACACGGAAGTTGGACACAGCGTCGAAGAAGCGCTGGCCGGTCAGAATTGAATTGATGACCGTCAGTCCCCAGTTGCCGAACCGCTTGTAAAGCGGGTAACCGGCGAAGTCACGTCGCGCCAGGACGATGTCGGCCTCACAGCTTCGCCAGAACTCGAACAGCGGTGTAATATAGGCAGGATCGTGCTGGCCGTCGCTATCCAATTCGATCACCGGATCGTCGGCAGCGATCACACCGCGCCGTAGCAGCTCGTGTACCAACGCATAACCACGCTTAAGCGCGGTGGATTGCCCCAGCCTGATCGGCGAGGAAATAAAATAGACGTTCTGCCGCTCTTCTGCCCAGGCCTCAATGTACGCACGAGTCTGGTCAATCGAGCCATCCTCAACGACGATGAACAGGTCAACCTGCGGATAGATGCGCTCCAATATGCCCACGATGCTGTCTTGTTCATTGTGCGCCGGTGTAATCGCGATACGCTTCATGGCTCGCGGCTCAGCACGCCCAGATCGCGAGGGCTGGATGTCCGGTCTGCGCTCAGGGGGGAGTGATATACAACCCTCGTTTGACCGTCTCGCCCGCCGAGGTCACCGAGGCTGTTCCTATAATCAAGCCATTTCGGTCTGGCATGTAGACATCGAAGGTAATCGGGGTGGAGATAGGCCCGCCTTTGACCTCACCGTTCCATGCGTAGATGTACATACAATCCCCACCGCGGCCCTGGATGAAAATCGTCGCCGTCCACCCTCCCTGTGGACTGAGGGCTTTGTCCAGTTCCCAGGCATAAATTTCGAGAGGGCCTCCCTCGCACTGCGTGATCGGCGGAGTTGAGGTGATGGTGGGCACAGGTGTGGGAATGACCACAGACGTTGTAATAACCACAGAACTTGTGGGGACGGCGGGCGCAGATGCCAGAGTAGCAACAGGGGCAGGCGATACGAACTTTTGCTCAGTCAGCCGGGGAAGGGGTGTGCCCTCTTCTGTAAGCAACCAGACCCCTACTCTACACTCCTCACCCTGCTCGTCGGGAAACGAGAAAGCAACTGCGTGGGGAGGAACACCCGTCGGTACGGTCGGAAGATGGGCACGCAGCCAGGGGCGCTCGGTATAGCGCGCGAAGGGGCGGTAAGGCCCAACTACTGTGACGGTATTCAGTCTGCACGCCCCCTCGACACCGAAGATAGCGATCCAGTTGGTTTCCGTTGACAAAGCATGACGCATGGCCACCGAACGGGCATAATGAAGCATCACATCGGCTGCATAGTTACGTGTAGTACGCGAATGTGTGCGCTCCCACCCGCCATTGTAGGCTGCCAGTGCATAAAATAAATCACCTTTGCCATCACGGATAATCTGGGCCAGCGTGCGCGTACCGCACTGGATATTGGTCCAGGGGTTAAGCAATTCCTCTGCTTCAGGCCGCCAGTCGAACGGCATAATCCCCATCAGGCCCGTAGCGCCATCCGAACCGACAGCCGTCGCGTTGCCAAGCGATTCCTTCCGGATCACCGCTGCGACCAGGTCTGGGTCCAGCTTCCGCTCCCAGGCGTACTGTATGATTATCTCCCCCCAGCGCGCTACGGCAGGCTGCCAGTATGGGGACAGGCCCGCAGGGGGAGTGCTGTTCTGGGCATAAGTGGGATAGGAGAACAAAAAAATCAATATCACCGCCAGGGTTGTGACGGTAGAGGCTGTGCGCCCGGGTTGCATTTTTCGCGGTTACCTCTCCATCATAAGAGCCTATCCGAAAAACCGTGCAAGCGGCATCCCTATGCCGCTTATACCGACGCATAGGGATGCGTCGGTTACGTTTTTCGGACAGGCACTAAGGCCGGATACTGCAGGTGAGTAACAGAACTTACAGATTGGCACTGACCAGATTGCATCAGGCAGGATAGTACTATACCGGGATTCGACGATTTGTCAAGTCACTGGCGGCCTGGAAGTGTCAACAATCAAACAGTTACGGGGGGCATAGCATCACCTTTCTACAGGCTTTCTTATTCGCATAACTGATTCTGAGGCGCAAGGCTCTGGCCAACATCTTGACTATGCCCACGTGGATCCAATCCACGCGGGCCGGGTGCTGGCCGCCGACCGCCGCCGACCGCCACCCACCGCCGGATTGTGATCCGGCGGGCACGTCCGGCGAACACGTCCGGCGAACACGTCCGGCGGGCACGTCCGGCAGGAGCGACGCGCGGGATCCAGTTATGCGTATCTCACACTCGCGTGCAAATCTGATGATAGGTACGGTACGACGTAATTGTGGAACTGACAACTTGCCGGTTGCAGAAGGCTGGAGACATTCTCAAGACCGATTCTGACCGGGCCGTTGCAGCGTGCAATGACTACGCCGGGAGGTGGACTGGAGGTCACCATTTTGGCCTGCGGCCACTGGTCGGCCTGCGCTGACCGGCGCGTCGGCGCAGACCGCCGCCAGGCATGGAGCGTCTGAGAAGGCGGATTCCATCAGCCTGAATAGACGCGGCATGAATGGTTTCTGTCGGACAACAGGTTACCAGCCAGGAGGATCAGAACCCCTCCATCCGGCTCAGGTCCACAATCCCCTCCGCCAGGGCAGCGATGGCCTGTAGTTGCGCCAGGCGGTTTTCGCGCACCGCAGGGTCCTCGTCCATCACAAGCACGCCCGTCTCTCTGGCAAAGTAGCGGTCAATCACGTCCACCAGCGGCAGGAACGCCATCAGGAACTCGTCCACGCTGCTCTGGGGGGTGACCTGGGCGCGGGCCTGCTGATAGGCAGTGTACAATTCCTGCTCAATGGGCCGGACGAAGCGGGCCGGGTCCAGCGTCAGCCGTTCCGGCAGGTCGCGCGTGATGCGCACGCAGCGGGCATAGTTGTCGAGGATGCGACTCCAGTCGTCGCGGGCCACCCAGCGCGAGAGCGACTCGACCGTCTGGTACGCGCGGAAGGGATCGGCGCCGCGTACGGCAAGCACCGCCTCCACCACGTCGTGGCGAAAGCCCTGCTCGCGCAGATAGACGCGCAGCCGCTCGATGACAAAGTCGAGCGCGGCGCTGAGCCACGACCCCTCCCCCGGCCCCTCCCCTGCGAGGGGAGGGGAGACCGGCAGCAGTCTGGCCGCTGCCTCCAATCCCTCTTTAACCGAGAAGGGCAGCCGGTGGGCGATCAGGTTCTGCACCACGCTGGAGGCGTCCCGCCGCAGATGGTAGGGGTCGGCGGAGCCGGTGGGTGTCAGGCCGACCGCAAAAAGGCCCGCCAGGCTGTCCAGCCGGTTCGCCAGCCCGACGACCAGGCCGGCGCGGCTCCTGGGCAGTGCATCACCCGCAAAGCGTGGCAGGTAGTGCTCCAGGATAGCCTCGGCCACGGCCGGGTCCTCGCCCGACTTGCGGGCATACTCGCGCCCCATCACCCCCTGCAGGCTGGTGAACTCGACCACCATTTCAGTCGCCAGGTCGGCCTTGCACAGGTGGGCCGCACGCAGGGCGATCCGGGTTTCCTCCGCGTTCAGGCCGAGCATCCCGGCCAGTTGCGGCACCAGTTGCTCCAGGCGTCGCGTCTTGTCCAGCATCGAGCCCAACTGCTCCTGGAAGGTGAGCGTTGCCAGGCGTGGGAGGAATGCTTCCAGCGGCTTTTGGGTGTCGGCGCGGTAAAAGTAGGCGGCGTCGGCAAAGCGCGCGCGGATGACCTCCTCGTTGCCGTGGCGCACCACGTCCAGGTGTTCCTCACCGCCGTTGCGGACGACGATGAAGTGGGGACGCAGCGCCACCGTTTCACTCCCGATCAACGGAAAGTACCGCTGGTGCTTTTTCATCACGGCGATGAGGACCTCGGCAGGGAGACTGAGATACTCTTCCTCAAAATGCCCCAGGATCGCGGTGGGCTGCTCGACCAGGTTGGCGACTTCGCTCAGGAGCGCCGGATCATCCGGGATGCGCCCGCCGACGCTCTCCGCCAGCCGCGCGGCTTCGCGGGCGATGATGGCCTGCCGTTCGGCGGGATCGGCGACGATGTGATGCTCTTCCAGCAGTGCCAGGTAGTCATCGGCGCAGGGGACCTCGAACTCGGGCGAGCCTTCCGGGCGTGACCCCCGGCTGACGCGCCCGCTGGCGACGCCGGCATACTCGAACGGGATGACCGCATCCCCCAGCAACGCGACGATCCAGCGGATGGGCCGCGAGAAGGCGACGTTGCTGCTGTTCCAGCGCATGCTCTTTTCGAAGCGCAGGGCGGCAATCAGATTGGGCAGGAGGGTCGCCAGCACCTCGGCGGCGGGCTGGCCCTCCCGCCGTCGGACGGCCACGACGTATTCGCCGCCGTCCATCTGGCGCACCTCCAGCCTGTCCACGTCCACGCCCTGCTTGCGGGCAAAGCCGATGGCTGCCGGCGTGGGCTTACCTTCGGCGTCGAATGCGGCGCGCACTGGAGGGCCCTTGACCACTTCCTCGGTCGGGCGCTGACGGGGGGCCAGCCCTTCGACCAGGAGGATCAGCCGGCGCGGCGTGCCCAGCACACGCAGGCCCTTGTAGTCAAGCCGCGCCTCTGTCAGACGTGCGGGAGCCAGTTCGCGCAGTTGCGCCAGTGCGGTGTCGAGGTCGGCGGCGGGCAACTCTTCGGTGCCGATCTCTAGCAGGAGAGTGGATGGGGAGTCGTATGGCGTATTGCGTATTGCGTATTCCGTGCCTCCTGCTTCCTGCATCCTGCCTCCTGCCTCCTGCACCCTGCCTCCTGCTTCCTGCTTCCTGCCTCCTGCTTCCTGCCTCCTGCCTCCTGCTTCCTGCATCCTGCATCCTGCATCCTTCAGCCAGGGGAATCCCAGCCGCTCCCGCTGCTCCACATAGGCTATGGCTACCTGGCGGGCGAGGTCGCGCATGCGATGGAAGTAGATGGCGCGCTCGGTCACGCCGATGGCTCCGCGCGCGTCGAGCAGGTTGAAGGTGTGCGAGCAGCGCAGGATATAATCGTGAGCCGGGATCACCAAACCGGCCTCCAGGCATCTTTTGGCTTCGGCCTCGAACAGGTTGTACATCTGCGTCAGCCGCTCGATGTCGGCCAGTTCAAAGTTGTAGCGACAGTTCTCGATCTCCGGCTGGAGCAGCACATCGCCGTAGGTATGCGTCCCGTCCCAGTCAATCTCCCAGACCGAGCGCACGCCCTGCAGGAACATCACAATGCGCTCCAGGCCGTAGGTGATCTCGACCGAGACGGGGTCGAGCACAAAGCCACCGGCCTGCTGGAAGTAGGTGAACTGGGTGATCTCCAGCCCGTCGAGCCAGACCTCCCACCCCAGGCCCCAGGCGCCCAGCGCCGGGGACTCCCAGTTGTCCTCGACGAAGCGGATGTCGTGTTCCTCGCGGCGGATGCCCAGCGCGTAGAGGCTATCCAGGAAAATCTCCTGCGGGTTGCCGGGGTCGGGCTTGAGGATGACCTGGTACTGGTAGTAGTACTGCATACGGTTGGGGTTCTCGCCGTAGCGGCCATCGTCGGGCCGGTAGGACGGCTCGACGTAGGCCACGTTCCACGGCTCCGGGCCTAAGACGCGCAGGACGGTCGCGGGGTTCATTGTGCCCGCGCCGACCTTTTCGGCGTAGGGCTGCCAGATGGTGCAGCCACGCGCGGCCCAGAATTCTTGCAGGCGAAGGATGACTTGTTGGAAAGAAAGCGATGTGGTCATTGAACGTAACCTGCCCGTTGGAGATATTCGTAAATGTACACGATGAAACGCTCAAAGTCGTCCAATCCATGCTGCAGGTGTGCGTAGACCTGCGCCGGGTCTACAGTCAGGTACCGGTGTACGACGATGTTGCGAAACCCTGTCATCGGCGCGATGCGTTCTGCAAAATCGCGCGGGATGATCCTGTGTTGGCCCAATTTGATAATGATGTCGCGGTACTCATCGGGCATTTCCAGACCGCTGCCGGCCAGAATGTGAGCACCGATATCGGTGACGTGTTCGACGCAAATCTGGAGCAGGTGGATCACGCCGTTGTAGCGCACCAGGTCGGCGGTCAGGCTGGCCAGGGACTCGGATTGGACTGAGCGCAGCAGGTTGACATGCTCACGCAGAGACTCCAGTAATTTGATGATAACCTCGGGCTTGATCATTTTCCCCACCTGTAAGGCTTGGATGGCTCTGCGACCGTCTGGCGATGTTCCCTGACCCACTCGCCGAAATACTCTTTCTTCAGACGGCGCAGTGGAGCGGTGTCAGCGTAGCGTCGAATGGAATATGCGGCAAAGTCAACGGCGGGATGCGTGGCGTCTTCATAGATGACCCGCCCAAAACGCACGACCTGGTATGCGAACAACGGCGTCGCCCGATTCAGGATCGCCACGTCTATGTCGTCACGGTGAAACAGGCCGATCAGGTCGTTGATCAGGTCAATCTGGACGTCTATCCAGCGTCCCTGCGGCACCTGCGGCCCCAACAGGACGGCGATGTCCACGTCCGAAAGCGGCCCGGCCTTGCCCTCGGCCTGGGAGCCAAAGAGGTAGGCCAGGATGACGCCGTGTCTGGCAAAGATGCGGTGCAGTTCTTCCTCGTGCCCGGTCAGGTCAAGTGTCATTTGCTCCGCCCTGGATGGTTTCTCGCCACTTGTTGGCAAGAGGTATCTACTCAGCCTGCGCCCGCCGGACCACAGTCCGGCGGGGCAGATGGCGCCTGTGCCACCTGAGAGTGTCTCTGTGCGGTCAGCGTCTGCAAAGTCTGGCTCGGGCTGACTGTGGTCCGCCCGGCACAGCACGGGCAGGCTGAATAGTGTCTCTGTGCGGTCAGCGTCTGCAAAGTCTGGCTCGGGCTGACTGTGGTCCGCCCGGCACAGCACGGGCAGGCTGAATAGTTACGGCAAGAGAACGATATGGTCATTGCGTCAGGTATCCCTCTCGACGTAAAAAGTCTGTGATATGGACCATAAAGGCCTGAAGGTCCGCGATGCCGTTTTGAAGCGCCTCCTGTACACGCAGTGGATCAACGGTGAGATACTCGTGCACGAGCACGTTGCGGAATCCGGTGATGTCGCTGAGCCTTGCGGCGAATTCAGGCGGCAGAATGCGGTGCCTGCCCAGAGCGATGATCACTTCTTTATAATCGTTCGCCCGTTCCAGGTCCAGTTCGGCGTGCAGGTGTGAACTGATGTCCATCACAATCTGCGCACACAGTTGAAGATAGTGTAGCACGCCGCCATAGACCATGCGATCCTCAACCAGTTTGCCGAGATCGCAGGTACGGTAGGGCTGCAGTATCCGGATGTATTCGTCCAGTGCCCGAAGGCGTTCCATAATGGTATCTACCTTGATCATTGTCCCTGGGCTCCTGATGACGTTAAGCGAAAACTCTCTATACGCTCCAGCAGGCGGCGGTTTTGCAGGCGGCGTAGCGGCTCGGTATCCACGTATCGCCGCAGCGTGGCGACCTGGAAATCCACACGAGTCCCAGGCTCTGCTTCATAGATCACCTGCCCGGAGCGCACAACCTCCTGCGCCAGCACAGGTGTGGCGCGATTGAGGAGTGCGACATCCACATCGTCACGGTGAAACAGGCCGATCAGGTCGTTGATCAGGTCAATCTGGACGTCTGTCCAGCGTTCCTGCGGCACCTGCGGCCCCAACAGGACGGCGATGTCCACGTCCGAAAGCGGTCCGGCCTTGCCCTCGGCCTGGGAGCCGAAGAGGTAGGCCAGGATAACACCGTGTCTGGCAAAGATGCGGTGCAATTCTTCTTGGTGTTTGCTCAGGTCGAGAGGCAAGGCGAGCCTCCGGCTGGGTTTCTTGCCGCGCTCGCGATTAGAAAACGCGGCCCGGCCTGTCCTTCTCACACAGCCACCGCTTCGAAAGCAACCTGCAATTGCTCCGGTGCCGGGGTGATAAAGTTCAATCGTTCAAAGCCGATGACGTGCCCGGCTTTATCCTTCATCAACACCACTTCGTCACCCGTTTCCTCACAAACATACTCATCCTGGGGATCGCCAAACCAGACGGTCAGCGTATTGCCTGCACGGTCGTAAAGCACCTTAGAGCCTATCCGAAAGACCGTACAAGCGGCATCCCTATGCCGCTTATACCGACGCATAGGGATGCGTCGGTTACGTTTTTCGGATAGGCACTTAATACTAACCATTCCCCATCACGACCAAAACATCATTCTTGTCGCGCATCCTGTCCACCGGGATCAGGTTGCTCCTCATCTCCTCGCCGTTGAGGACGAGCCGTGCGACGCCCTTCTGCACGCCGTCGGGGTTCTCGACGCGGATATTGAGCACCTTCCCGCGAAAGACGCGCCGCACGCTGAACCCCGGCCAGTCCGCCGGGATGCACGGATCAACCCGCAAGCCGTCAACTTCGGGCCGAATGCCCAGGATGTAATGGGTGGCGGCGTGATACGACCAAGCCACTGTGCCCGTAAGCCACGGCAGGCCACCCGTCCCAAAGCGCGGGCTGAACTGACTGTTGGTGCTCTGGCAGTGGACGTAAGGTTCGACCTGGCGCACCTCGGCAATGTCGTTGAAACGGGATGGCATATAGGCGCGGTAATTGCGGTAGGCGCGGTTACCGTTGCCGAGGATGCAATCGGCAATCACGGCCCAAGACTGAGTGTGGTTGAAGATGGCGGCATTTTCCTTCTGGCCGGGGTTGTAGAGCGCGCCGCCGTAGAGTGGGCTGCCCTTGCTGAAGGGCGGCGCAAAGAGCGCCAGGCCGTACTCGCTCGCCAGGTGCTCTTCGACGGCGTCCATCGCCATACGGGCCTGCTCCGGCGTGGCCGCCCCGCTGATGACGGCCCAACTCTGCGAGTTCAAAAAGATGCGGCCCTCCTCGTTCTGACGAGAACCGAGCACCATACCGTCATCGCGGTACTTGCGCACGAACCATCCGCCATCCCAGCCATACCGCTTGATGGCCTCGTCCAGCCCTGCCATCTCCTGAACAGCCCAGTCGGCCTCGGCGGGCCGATTCAGCAGGTGGGCGATGTCGGCGTAGACGGAGAGGCCGTAGCGCAGTTGAAAGGCGACGAAGAGACTTTCCCCGCCCTGGCCCAGACAATCGTTCCAGTCGGAGCGCAGGCTGGCGGGCAGGCCGTGCGGGCCGCGCCGCACCAGGTTGAATTCGAGTGCCCGCCGCAGGTGGCCGAACACCGTGTCCTCCCCTTTGTCAGAATAGGGCAGCACTTTATCGTAGAATGCCAGGTCGCCGGTCTCCGCCACGTAAGCAGGCACCGTGTTGAAGAGCCAGAGACAATCGTCGGAGCGATATTCGTCCGGCGGCGTCGGCTCCATCTGGCCGGGCCGGTGATCGAACACCCTGACCAGCGGGCGGGCACCACCGCTCGACTCCTGGCCGGTGATCATCAGTTCCAGCCGCTCGCGTGCCTGCTGAGGGATAAGTGAAACTACACCCAGGATATCCTGCACCGTATCGCGGTAGCCAAAGCCATCGCGCCCACCGGCATAGATCAGGCTTGCCGCGCGGCTCCACTCAAAGGTCACCAGCGCGTTGTAGGCGTTCCAGACGTTCACCATGTGATCGAAATCCGCGTCCGGCGACTGTACTTTGAACGTATCCAGCCTCCCGTGCCATTCGGCTTTGAGGCGCTCGAACTCGGCAGAGGCGCGTTCCAGGCTGCCGAACGCGGCACGGGTCTGCACCCCTTCGACCTCGGCCCGACCCACGCCGAGCAGCACCAGCAACTCTTTCGTCTCGCCGGGGGCGAGATCAAGGTCAACCTGCACGCAGCCACAGCCGTTGTCGCCGTAGGCCGTCGAGCCGCTACACGTGCCGCGCTCGACGGTGAGGGGATTGTGGTAGCCGCGATAGGGGCCGAGGAACACCTCGCGGTCCAGTTCGTAGCCCACCACCTCGGCGCCCTCGAGCGCCAGCCAGCACATACTGGGGAGATCGCCGATCATAAGCGGGTCGTTCTCGCGGCTGGCGTAGTGGACCATCCCCTCGCGCCACTCGCAGCGGGCCAGGTAGGCGCTGTACTGGCGGTTGAAGGCATCCTGGTGGATGTTCCACTCGCTGGCGAATTCGCAGTAGGTGAAGACGCTGAGGCGGCGCGGCCTGTCTCCCGCGTTGCTCACCGCCAGCCGCCAGTACTCGAAGCGCTGCCCCAGCGGCACAAAGTAGGTCGCCACGGTGCGGATGCCTGCGTATTCGCTCTCGATGATCGTATAGGCGGTGCCGAAGCGGCAGATGCTCCTGTACGTATCAAGCGGCTTGCCGACCGGCTGCCAGGAAGCGCTCCAATAGTCGCCGCTTTCCCGATCGCGCAGATAAAAATAGCGGCCGGGCTGATCCGCCGGGATCGTGTTGGGTGTGCAGCGCAGGAAACGGCCCACCTCGGCGGAGCGGTAGAACGAATAGCCCCCGGCGTTGTTGGTGATGATCATCCCGTACAGCGGCGACCCGGAGTAATTGCTCCAGGGGCGCGGCGTGTCCGGGCGTTCGACCACGTATTCGTAATGTTCATCGTCGAAGTAACCGTAGCGCACCTTGCCTCCTCACATCACGGGTGGATAGATGGTATTCTGCATTGGGTTATCGGGCAGGTAGAGCACCCACACCGCCTGGCCCGGTTGATGCCGCCAATCGGGTGTGCGCAGTGTCGTCGCGGCCCCGATATACTCGCTGCCGTCAATCTGGAAGCGATAACTGATCGTCCAGGGATGGCGCTCGTTGATCGTGATGTAGGTTCTCTCAGAGGTATCGGTGATCTGTCCCAAGACCGCCTCACCGACACGCAAGACCTCCAGCACTTGCTGCGCCTGGCGATAGCGCCAGGCGGCCACAGCGATACCCGCTCCCAGGAATGGCAGGCCGATGAAGAGGAACGGGATACCGACGAAGGCAGTGACGATGGTGACTGTCAAAGCGAAACCCACTACCGTGAAAATGCCACCCAGCAGGATGAAGACGAACGCCAGGATGCTCCAGCCATCAGTCGGCAGCATCCACCAGACATAGTTGCCGGGCAGGTTGCGCGGCGCAGGCGGCGGCGCAGGAATAGTCACAGCCGGGGTCTCTTCGGCGAACGGCAATGGCCCACCGCAGTTCTTGCAGTTCGTCTGGAAAACCGGGTAGTTGGTGCCACACCAGGGACAGGTGATCACGGGACAGTTGCTCCTACCGATACACTTTCCAGATTTTGCACAAAGACCTTGCGTTCCGGCTGCCGGGCAAAGACGTATCAGGTGCAGCATCACGCTCCCGCTTGCTTCAATCTCTCAGCCAACCAAAGGTTGACCAGCGTCTCGGGCAAGACACCTCGTGCGCGAGCCTCGGATGCCACTGCCTGATAGACCTCTGGGGCAAGTACTACCCGCCGCCGTCGTTGGGCTCTGATCTCAAATTCGACTTCGTGAGTCTGATCCCAGTAATCTGCCAGGCTATGCGTGTCCCAAAAATCGGCAATCTCCTCTAATGTGCTCGCTTTTGAAATGCTGGTGAGTTGGATCTGCTCACTTCCGCTCATAGCGCCTCCGTTCCACTCTGTCAAAGAACTACCGTCTTTCCACCTCGCGTAACTGCCGCAGAAACGCGCCGCTGCGTACCCCGCGCTCCAGATGATAGGTGACGTAGTGCTGCATCACTCGCTCGGCCTCGGTATGCAGCGTCGGCGCGAATTGCTGCCCGCGCAGGCGGGTGTACGGGCCGCGCTGGCACTCTTGCAGGAAGCGCAGGACGGCGGGCGAGAGCGGCACGACGGCCCGCACGGCCCTGCAGGCCTCGTAACATTCCGGGCACAGCACCCCACCCCGCTCCGGATCGAGCCCGTAGGGCCGCAGCTCCGTGGGCGATTCCCGTGGCAACGAAACTATGGTGTGATGCTCGCCCACACAGCGAAACAACTCGGGGCGAAACCCCGCCAGCCCCAACAGACATTGCTCGTAGAAGCGGGCCACCAAATCCAGGTCGCGCTCCTGGCACAGCCATGTCAGCGTATGGTCGAGCAGGTCGAAGAGCGCCGGCCCCCCCTCATCCTGCGCGAAGAAGCGGTCGAGCAGTTCGACGACGTAACGGGCGTAGGCGCCGCGCGTGAGGTCCTCGCGCAAGAGCGCGTGCGGCTCGACCGTCTCGGCCTGGCTGACAATGTCCCACGAATGGGGCACGCGCGCGACGACGAAACTGGAACGTGAGAACAGTTCGACGTGACCCGCCTTGCGGCTGCGCACCTTGCGTACGCCCTTGGCGATGACCTCAATCTTACCCTGTGGCGTGCAAAGCGTCAAGACGCGGTCGGCTTCGCCCTGGTCGCGCCGCCGGATGACGATGCCTTCAGTTCGGTAGAGCCGCTCGCTGCTCATCTCGGGTCCACCTTGAGGCTCATTATACCACAAAAAGAAACCTCCCGCAGGTGGCCGTGCGCGAGCGTCACGAGTTTGGGACATGGTCCTGGGCGACCTCCAGCGGCCAATCCACGCTCAAGCCGGCGCAAAGCGCAGCCATCGGCACCTGGCGGATGTCATAGCCGGCCAACTCCAGGGGACACTTGCCGTGCAGCCGCGGTTGGGCATCCTGTGAGAAGGGCGTGAAGCGGTACACTTTCTCAAAGACCCCCAGGAAAAGCTGCGCGGACTCCAGTGTATCAAAGCCACAAAAGTTCGACCTGTGCAATTACCTGCCTCTTCTGAATTACGAGCGGTGCGGTTGGATGGAATTCACCGCAAAGCACGCAAAGGGCGCAAAGATTTTCTATCGTTCTTTGCGCTCTGTGCGCCCTTTGCGGTTTTCTAACTG
>DAOTYA010000211.1:0-20449 GCA_034435075.1 Anaerolineae bacterium | reverse complement strand
CCAGCCGATTGAACTGCGCCCGGTCGGGCAGCGTGGGGAAGGCCGCCCGCAATCGCTGCTGCGCGAAACGATAGAAGTCACGTTGATTGCGAAAGCGGCTCCACTGACCAAAGATCGCCAACGTGATCACCTCATTACGACTCAAGGACGGTTGGGGGCCTGGGCAAGGCGCTTCCGCAGGCAAATGCTCCAGACAGAAATCATCTACCAGGACGTACAGGGTGGTCAAAAAGGTATCGGTGTCAACCATGAGTTAGCTCCTCTCCATTCGTGATTTGCGCGCTAACTCTACACCATGATCGCCTTCTTTTCAACCCATTTGTTCTAATTCACACCAAGCGTTTATGAGTTACTACGGACTGAAATCCGTGCGTAATTAGACGCATGAGGACACTACCCCACCCCCTACTTCGCTTTCCTTCGCCACTATACGGTGCGGGGAGGGGAAAGAAGGCCTCGTAGGGGGTTTTTGCGGCGGCGAAGCCGCCGCAAAAACCCCCAGAAAGGCTTTCTCCCTCCCTGACAGAAGTTATGCACGGATGTCAGACTACGGGCCCTTGACAATCTCCGAAGGTGCTTAACTTGTGACCAATGGGTTTAGACCGGGATCGATGTTCTTTCCATCGTATGGGTGATATGCAGCAAGACTGCAATTGTGGGGAGGATATCGTTCATGGGGCGTTTTTTGTTTGTGGCCTATCCGGAAACTGGGCACGTCTTTCCGCTCGTGTCGGCCGCGGTTGCCTTGCAACAACGTGGGCACCAAGTGGCTTTCTACAGCGGCCGATCGTTTGGTCAGACGATCTCCTCGGCCAATCTGACTTTTTGTGAACCCCGTGAATGGAAGTCGCCAAAAGAGGAGAACTCGTTCCCAACAGAATTGTTGAGCGATTCGGCTAATAGCACCGGGGGTGAGGCACAGGCAGTGGTGGGCAGAATCATGCGCTATCGCCTCCTTGGCTCCATCGAGGCAATGGTCTCAGACATTGAGTGGTATGTTCGACAGCTGGATATCCATGTCATCGTGCAAGAGTTGCTCTCGCCGGGCGCTGGACTAGCGGCGGAGCGACTGGGGCTTCCTTGGGTTTCTGTAGCGACTCATCCTCTGCCGGTCATCGAAGGTTACAAAACATGGATGCCCTCTTCCCTTTGGCGCTGGTTCGAAGATGATGAAATTTTTCGGCGACTGCAGCTACCAGCACGCCCAGGCAACCTGCTCGGGCGTATTTCACCCTACCTGCATTTAATACCCGCCACGCTCAACTTCGTGGGCAAAGCATATCAACTGCCGGCCCAGGCGTATTGTGTCGGCCCCCTATCCTGGTCGCCCCCCCTAGCTCAGGTACCTGATTGGTTTCATCAGATATGCGACTCACCAACGCCGATCTTGGTCGGCTGCAGCAGCATCAATCCGTCGGTCTTTGAACGCACACAGACCGATCTAGAACGCTACGTTCGATCCGCTATCGAAGGATTGGCTGGCGAGCCGGTGACCGTCATCATCACGTTAACGGAAGGACTCTGTCCAGAAGCGTTCACACCGTTGCCAGCTAATGTGCGGGTAGAGCAGTTCTTTCCGCATCAGCATCTTATGCCCTGGTTGAAAGCGGTGATCACTCACGGAGGCTGGGGCCTCGTCGGGCGGGCCTTGAGTCAGGGATTACCGCTCGTGATCGTCCCTTTCGGGGCCGACCAATCCGTCAACGCCGAACGTTGCCAGCAAATGGGGTTGGGCATGACGATTCCGCTCAAAGACATCTCGGCGGCCAGCCTGCGCGCCGCTGTGCGTCGCGTGCTTGATGAGCCAACCTACCACATCCGGTCCCGAGCGGAATCGGAAACGATTCATGGTCTGAAGCCGCCTGAAGCTGCTGCGGACTTGTTGGAGACGCTGTGAGACAAACAGAATGAAAGTCGCTCTACTCCTGGCGCCTAGCGAGCTTCCCCTCTATGCTTCTCCTAACCTCCCTCCTCTTCCATTGGGTGTGATCACTGGCTATTTGCGAGGACAGGGCGTGGAGGTAGACCCTTACGATCTGAATATCGACTTAAAGCGTCTTGCGGCAAAGCTGGACAAGAAAGCGCTGCGTCCCTTTTACGATGGGAGGGCCGTGATCGATTTTCTGGATGGAGCAGAGAATCATTTCTTCAATGCTTTCATCGCGGACCTTCTGGCGAACAAGGACCTTCGGCAATATGACGCCGTGGGCATCTCATGCGGTGCCGACTTCTCCTGGCTGGAAATTCATTTGGCTTTTCTGCTGGGTAAATACATCCAACGGCGTTATGCCAAGCCAATCGTGTTTGGCGGCAACAATGTCGCTTACCTGCTACTGTTCAAAGACACGTTCCGGGTGCTCTGGGAAAGCGTCCTCCGGAACTTCCATTTTGTCATCACCGGCCCAGGCGAAGTAGCCTTTTATAGAATCTTGCAGCGCCTCGGCCCAAACGTCGTGGAGCAGCCGACCGAAAAAATCAATGGCCTAGTGTATCTCGATCATCGTGGGGATATCGCCTCTTTCCCTGAACAGCTGCCCCTCGTCATCAAGCCGGACTTCAGAGGGTTGGAACTCGACCAGTACGTCCATCATATCGGGGTGCATCAAAAGGACGCTCTTAATGGCGCCGCCGTGGAAAAGCAGAGCCGAACGCAGATTTTCAAATGGCCGCCGTATTTAGCCCTTTATGCCAATGACGTCTATGCCAGACGGCAGGGCCCCACAGTGATTGAGCGCTTGATCATCCCCTATGTCTTCAACTACAACTGCCCCTACAATTGCGCGTTCTGCTCACAAAGTGCGGAAACCCGACAACACGTCATTTTGGGCGATGTGATTCAAGTCGTGAATGACATCGAAGCCCTGATACACGAGTATTCGACAAACTATTTCTATTTCTTCAACAACGCCTTTAACTACTCTACGAAATTCGTCATCCAGTTCTGCGAAGAGGTTATGCGGCGAGGCTTGAAATTCAACTGGTCCGATTGCGCTCGCTTCAACAACGTCGATTTCGAGCTGCTTCAGCGGATGCGAGAAGCTGGCTGTCAGAAGTTGGTGTTCGGACTCGAAACGGCCAGTCCCAAGATACTGAAGTTGATCGACAAACGGCTCGATCTGGCGCAGGTTAAACAGGTTCTGGCCTGGTGTCATGCTTTGGGCATCTGGCCGGATTTGGAGATCATCGTGGGCCTGCCGCACGAGTCCGAGGAGGATTTTCGAGAAACGTGCTACTTTATTCAGGAGAATAGCGAATTCATCAATTACATGAATATCAACGTGTATTTTATCGTTCCCGATTCTCTGATAGGCAGGTATCCGGAGCGATATGGAATCGAAATACTAAGGGAACCGAATGCCTATGAGCGCCTCTTGGAGGCCAACTCTCGCTGGCTGTCGAGTGGCCTAGATCTCAGCTACCGACCGCAGAATTTCAGTGTCCACAAATTCAACGAGGTGAACGGTAGTACTGCGCAAGATATTACCGCAGCCAATCACCGCAAAGTCGCTGCTATGAATCGGCTGCAGCGGCGTGAATTCAGCGAAGTCTGGCACGTGCTGACCATTCTGGATCCTGAACGTAAAAAGAACTGATGAGGAGATCAAGTTTATGAGCAATGACATCCCCTTGACCGAAACATTTGTCGAACAAGCCAAGCTAGTCTCTGAACCACGCTCAGAAATCAAGGAAGTGATCAGACGGGCTATCACCGCCCCGGTCTTCAAGGAACTTTTGCTCCGCGATCCAGACAAGGCCCTCGAAGATTTCACGCTGACGGAAGTTCAGAGGCTCCTCATTAAGAGCCTGAATGAGGAAGACCTCAACAAATTGACCCCCGAGAACCTAGAGGAATATTTCTCGGCCGATGCAGCGGTCTACACACCCGATGAGACCGAACCGGCCCAAGCATACGAAATGTACAGCGTGGATGAACTTGAGGATAATCCATGACCAGATCGGATCTTCTAGAAAATAGAAGAACATTCCCGCGCCACACGCTGAGCATCCATTTGACGGATCTGTGTAACAATAGATGCATCTTCTGCGCCGTGGATACCTCTTCACTGAAAGGTGAGCACGTTCAGAAGAGTTCGATTGAGCGATTTCTTCTGGAGAACAAAGACAAGGGGTATGAGGCCGTCAATCTCCACGGCGGGGAACCCACGGTGCGGCGGGACTTTCTGGAGATCCTATCCTATATCCAAGAGCTGGGTTACCCCACCGTCATCCTGCAGACGAATGCGCGTAAGCTAGCGGACCCGGAGTTTGCCGCCGAAGTGGTGGACCGAGGGGTACGTCTCTTTGTCGTTTCCGTGCACGGCAAAGATGCCCTTACATATGAGGGCATTACCCAAATCGAGGGCAGTTTCTACCAGGCGGTGGCGGGCATACAAAACGTCAAGCGACTGGGACAAATCGTCAGAACGACCACGGTGGTCTCTAAACAGAACTTCGTCATTCTATCGGAGATTGCCAGTTTCTTGCTCGAGTTGGGTGTTGACCACGTGAATATTTCCGCGTTGCAGCCGGTTGGCGCAGCGTACAAGAATTTCTCTCTGGTGACCCCGACTTATGCCGAGATCAGGCCCTATGTCTGCGATACAGTTGACCAAGTCAATGCAAGAGGTCGCGTCGTCACGCTGGAGGGATTTCCTCACTGCACCGTGCCCGGATATGAATCGTACACGATTGATTGGTCAACGCAGACGCTGAAGATGCTCTTTCACAATTTGGTCATTGAGGATTACGAGACCTGGATGAACAGCTGCGCTCGCGTCCAGCATGAAAAATGCGGTGGGTGCGCGTACCGCGCGGTCTGTGGCGGTGTGTACAAGGAATACATTCAGTTCGTCGGCTGGAACGAGTTTAGCCCCGTGGTCCCGTCGTCCAGAGCAGCACCTCATGGGTAGGGACGGCATGAAAGCGTTGAGCATTCATTTGACCGACATGTGCAATAATCGCTGTATATTCTGCGTCGTGGATGCACCGTCGCAAAGAGGCGATAGCGTTCGACGAGACCTCATCGAGCACTTTCTGTTCGAGAACAGAGAGGCAGGATATGAGGCGGTGAACCTCCACGGCGGAGAACCCACCATGCGGCCGGACTTTTTGGACATCCTATCGAGGATTCAGCAATTGGGTTATCCGACGATCTTCCTCCAAACGAACGCCCGCCGGCTATCGAATTTTGAGTTTGCCAGACAGGTCGTTGACCGGGGCGTTTCCCTGTTCATCGTTTCGATGCACGGCAAGGATGCGGCTGTGCAAGATGCCATCAGCCAGTCCCCGAAAAGCTTCGACCAGGCTGTGGCGGGCATCCGAAACGTCAAGAAACTCGGGCAGAAGGTGAGAACCAACACTGTTGTCTGTAAACAGAACCTCGAGAGTTTGCCCGATATTGTGAGTTTCGTGATCAACCTGGGTGCGGATCACGTGAATATCTCGGCCATGCATCCGGCTGGTATGGCCTACAAGAACTTCGCGCACGTCACGCCGGCCTACACCGAGATCAAACCCTATCTCTTTGAGGCCGTTGACCGGGCGGTCGCTGCAGGCCAGGTTATCACGCTGGAGGGATTCCCCTACTGTACGATACCCGGTTACGAGACATACATGATAGATTGGTCGACGCAGCGATACAAGATGCTCTTCCGCACGTTTATCATGGACGACTACGAGAGCTATATGGATGCATGCGCCCGCACCAAACAGGCAAAATGCAGCGCGTGTGCGTACAGCAAGGTCTGTGGCGGCGTGTATAAGGAATACATTCAGTTCATCGGCTGGGACGAATTCCACCCCGTCACACCCGTACACGCAGACGGGGAGGAATTGACCAGCAATCAGGTTCGGAGGACGGGTGCCGATGAGACTCATAACCCATGCGGATGACGAAATGGTTCGCACGATCAACCTAGCAATGCGGATGAGCAACTGGAAGTGGTTGCTCGATTATCTACACGACCGATATCGGTCGAACCGGGCGAATGCGGAAGCGAGTTTCTCCTACGCGGTTTGCTGTCTGGCCTTGACCGTTTACGCCGACAGCGATCTGGAACGCCATCGTTACTTCGTCGAAGTGCTGGAGAGCTTGCAGGATACAGTGAACAGCGATCCAGAACATTGGCTGGCGCGCTACTATCGGGCTATGGTGAGACTCCTCATCCCGCCTGGCTATAGCGAGGTGGCGAACTACATCTTCCCGGAAGGGTATGGCGAGGGCGAGGCGATCGAGGACATGAAAGTTTTGATTCAGAAGCAAGGTGCACAGGCGCTCAAGCCGCCTTATTTCGCCTGTCCGTATATAGTCATGGCCCATTATTACATGTCCCATGGCGACCAGCAGACCGCCCTTCAGATCTTCGAGAGTGCGGTGGAAAAAATTCCACCAGGGCCGGTTCAGTACCTAGGCAGTGTGCTCTGCCAGCCGTTTGTGCAGTTCTACGGCCAGTTGCGGCGTGCCCACCTCAACGGCTACGCCGAACGATTGAAGCAGATGATGCTGGCCTTGTTCCCACAGGAAGAGGCAATATCATTAGCATTGAAGGTGGACACCAGATAACTCTGATGCGCGTTCTCTTCGTTGTGACCAGTTTCTGGGCCTACGGCGAACTGCTGATTGCCATCGAGTTCGCCAAGCGCGTGCGAGATAGCGGTCATGAACCCCTGTTCCTGATACCGCCTTCGCATGAACATATCCTCCAGGGTTATCCGTTCAAGTACACCGTGCTCATACCTGGCAGCCGGAGGATCAATCAGATACTCTTTCAAGATATTGAACATTGTTGCTCGCCAGAGCTGGTTGTGATGGCTGATTTTCTGAACTATCACTTCTGCGATCGTCACTACGGACTATTGCCCGAGGATCTGACTATCTTCTCCGGGCGAATCGGCACTTTCGATAACTTTGATTGGGCATCAACCCACGCTCAGCTCGATACTTACGGCTTCCGCGCGAAAGGTTTCGATACCCTGACTTTGGACGATTATGAATTCTGGTTGTGCCCATGTCCACTCAATAAACCTGTGGCGTCTCCCGATCCGAGGAAGATGTGCTATCCTCTATTGGGTCATCTCTCCTGGCAAAATGCGGCGGTCAAGCAACTGGCTCGAGAAACCATCGCCATACCTCGCACGCAGAAGGTGATTTTGCTGACAACGGCAACCTGGCAGCATACTTACAAAGCCTACCCACGCGTTCAGAACTTTGTGAAAGTGTGCCAGCAGGTCGTTGAGCACGTATTGCGTCGGCTGGACATTAATACCCGGATTGTCTCCGTGGGGCCTTCAACCTTGTTCCAGGATGACCGGCCGCCGAATTACCATGTTTACAGCCAGTTGCCACCTGCTGAGTTTGAGAAGTACATCCTCGCGGCCGACCTGTATATATCCAACAACATTGCGTCAACCACCCTGGCGCGGGTGCTATTGTCAGGAGTCCCGACGTTGGTCTTGTTCAGTTCGCTGAACCAGCACGACGGCACAGCCAACCGCAGCGCCATGACGTTCACCCCAACGCCCTTTATTCAGCGTGCTCTCGACGCCGTCGAGTATTGTTACCCGTTCCGAATGTTCCCGGTGGGCTGGTACGCCTTCCTGAATCCACTGGTGCATAAGAATCCTTTCTGTGATGCGCTCCTGCAAGTGGAGTTGTTCGATGAAGAGCACTTCTGGCAAGCCATCATGGATCTCCTATACAACGAGGCCCTGATTGAAAAGCTGCGAGGAAATGTGATCGCCTACCGGCGCCATCTGCAGGCGTTGCCCGACGTCGCCCAGATTCTCAGTCGCCTGGTCTCATCCTGAGTGGTATTTGCGCTCACACTTTTCCGATCGCTGGAGGACGCGGAGCTATGTCATTGGTAACCCAAATCATCCGAATCGTTTCCGGCGCAGTGGCGTTCAGTCTCTCCCTGAGTCTTCTCTTCCTGGGAAGTTTGAGCCTCGAGGGTAAAGTGGCGCTACTGAACGTGGCATTGTTTTTCGCCGGGTGGGGGCTGTTGGTCAACAGTGCGGTTGAAGGTGCCAAGGGTAAGAAGCTATGACGTCCAGTATCGGCTTGTTGCTCGCTCCCAGCGAAATCACAATGCACGAAAATTTTTTGGCGAATCTGCCGCCGCTTTCGCTGGGCGTCCTTGCCGGTTACCTCAGGAGCCGCGGTATCACGGTCTACCTCCATGATCTCAATTTTGGGCTGAGCAAGCGCTGGGGCAGCCCGTGGCGCGAGGTTCTGGAACAGTTCTATCGGAGCGAAGCGGTCATGGCTTATCTCGATGGACGCGATAACCCGAGCATCGATGCGGCCCTGGTTGCCTTGCTTGAGGGGATCGACTTGGCGGCTTGCGACGTGATCGGCATTTCGTGCGGCGCAGACTTCTCGTGGATGCAAATCCACTCAGCTTTCCTGATCGGCGCCTACATCCAACGGGCTTACCGGAAGCCCATTATCTTTGGTGGCAACAACCTCACGTACTTATACCAGTTCAAAGATACGTTCCGAGAACTTTGGGAATGTTTGCTGAGGAACTTCCGGTACCTGGTCATCGGGCCGGGTGAAGTGCCCCTTTACCACTTCATGGATGCGCTACGCATGCACGGCGCAGTCGATCCCGCCAGTCTGCCGGGCGTGGCTTACAAGAAAGATGATCAGATCGATATCAGGCGGCCGAGTCTACCCACTATCCAGCGCCCCGATTTCGATGGGCTGGCGTTAGACGGCTATCTCAGCTACATCCGAGAGCCTGACTCGCGTCCAGAATTGAGCCAGGCGATTGAGGCGACCAACCAGGAACAGATCTTCAAAATGGATTCGTTCTTGGTTAATCTGCTCAACAAGCGGCATGCGCACCAGCCGGGTTATGTCGGCAAGCTGATCATCCCTTACGTGTTCAACTACAACTGCCCTTTCCGATGCGCTTTTTGCAGTGAGAGCGCGGCTGACAAGCAGGGCGTCATTTTGGGCGAGGCACGCGCGGTCGTGGATGACATTGAGCACCTGATGATGAAGTACAGATCGAACTACTTTTACTTCTTCAATAATGCGATTAACTACTCGAGAAAGTTCGTCCGCGAGTTCTGCGCCGAAGTCGCCCGGCGTGGTCTCCAATTCTACTGGTCAGATTGCGCACGCTTCAACGATATGGATCTGGAATTGCTGCGCCTGCTGAAAGACGCTGGCTGTCGCAAGTTGGTCTTTGGGTTTGAAACGGCCAGCCGGAAGCTGCTTGAGTTGATCGATAAGCGCGTAACGCTCGATCAAGCCCGGCGGGTGCTGGAATGGTGTCAACAGGTTAGGATTTGGGTTGATCTGGAGATCATAGTTGGGTTACCTCATGAACATGAAGCCGAATTCGTCGAGACTTGCGACTTCCTGGCGGAAAATGACCACCTCTTGAACCATGTTCACATCAATCAGTATTTCATCGTGCCGACGAGCTTGATTGGGAGCCAACCGAAACAATATGGCATCAAGATTTTGCGTGATGTTTTTGGTTATGAAGACATGCTCCGAGTGAACCGCGAATGGTTCATGGCCGGGGCTCATCCCCTGAAGCAGCCGCGGAACTTCCACATCTACAGGTACGATGAGATCGACGGCCGGACCTATCGTGAGGTTGAGCGCGAAGCGCAGGAGCGAGTTGACCGGCTGGCGCAACTCCAATATCGAAAGTATGCTAATGTCTGGAGGCAGTTTATATAGTCCTACATGCGGGGAACGCACACGATGCTGAAACTGCTCTTTATCGCCCTGGGGTATCTGTCAAAAGGTGAGTGGACGATCGCCGTCGAGTTTGCCAGACGCCTGCCCCCCGATCAATTTAAGGTCTGTTTCATCACGACACGCGAAGGGGTCGCGTACGTCGAGCAATATCAGCTTGAAGGGTTGGCTCTCCAGGAACATGCACACGAAGCTAATGGCGCTGCACTCGATCACCAAGTCCTCTCTTTCCGGCCAGACTACCTGATTGCTGCAGACGTATACACCCTGGAACATTCGGCGCATTGGTCGGGCATCAACTTCCAAACACTGCGGAAATACGATGTGCCTATCGTCAGTTTCGATCAATACGAGTGGTCTTCGACCGACTACATGGTGGATTTCTACGGCAACATCCGCCGAAAGTTTCCCCCTCTGATTGAAATGTGCGATTACCTGATCCGCAATTGTCCGCTCAACAAACCCCAGGTAGTAAACCCCAAGGTGGCGTTGACCAGCCTATATGGTTGGAAAAGGTTCGAGTGGCGCAAGTCTTCCCGTGACCACACGGATCAGCTGGCGACCAGCAAAGACGAGAAGGTTGTCTTCATTGCCAATTCGAAGTGGGAATATTTGAATGTCAGCAAATTGATGTCACTTGGGCAACTCATGGTCTGGATGCCCAAACTGTTGCACGAGTATTTGGCGGCTCTCAGGAAGCCGCTGACGGTGATCCATGTAGGGCCAGTGGGCTGGGATTTTGTCACAGCTGATCACATTCGCTACCTGCACTTCAAAGGCCTGCCCAGCGCTCAGTTCGAGCAGTGCTTGTTTGGCGCCGATCTATTCATCACCACCAATCTCGCCTCGGTGACGTTATCTAAAGCCGTGTTCGCTGGCGTGCCCGCCGCCGTCGTTCAGAATCCAAAGATGCTGGATTTCCGGTCGTTCTCCAACTCCATGCTGTGTTATCCGGATTGGTTCAAGACCATCGCTCAAGAAATCAAGGTCGTTTATCCCTTCCAGGTATTCCCCTGGGGCTGGTTTGAGTTTCTCAAGCCGGTCATGAAGGATAACCCATACCGTGACTGCTTTGCAACGCTTCCGTTGCTTGAACGAAAGAAACTGATCCAAACGCTCGAACGCCTTTTGTATGATCCCGAGGCCATCGCCGAGCTGAGAGGTCGCCAGGAAACGTACGTCAATGCGATGCTCGATCTGCCATCGCCGGCAGAGGTCTTCACCTCAGTGTTCGCCCCATTTTCGTGGTGAATCCGAACAGGAGCGATCCAGATATGGCTCTACCACTGGAAGACCAGACAGCCGATCAAGCTCACCCGCGGTGTAACCCACTGCGCGCGATGCCCGATCAAATTTACGTCGTGCGTGGGCAGGGATCACACGTTTGGGATGTGCGGGGCAAAGAGTTTATCGACTTCATCAGCGCGCGGGGCGCTAGCGTGTTGGGCTATGCGCACCCGGCCGTCACCGAAGCCGTGACAAGGCAGCTCGCCCAGGGTGTGCTGGTCTCACTCGCTTACTTACACTGTGTCAAGCTGTTCGAAAAGCTGACACGGCTTGTTCCCTGCGCCGAGATGGTTGAGATTCGCAAGACCGGTTCTGAAGCGACGGCGGCGGCGGTGCGCCTGGCGCGGGCCTACACTCAAAGAGACCTGGTCATTCGTTGCGGGTATCACGGCTGGCATGATTGGTGCGCCAATGGTTTCGGCGTGATTCATCCATCTAATCGCTGCCAGTTGAGGCAGGCGAGCAACAATGTTCCTGGCGTGCCCCAGGCCGTCAGTGCGCTGACTTTGAATCTACATGACCCCAACGATCTGGATAGTCTCGAAGAAATGCTTCGGCACAATGCCGGCAAAGTGGCCTGTCTTATCATTGATCCCTCTGAGATTTGGCCACCGATTGGCGAGACATTGGCGACCATTCGTGACCTGACTCAGCAGCAGGGCGTGATTTTGATTTTCGATGAAGTGAAGACCAGTCTGCGTGTTGCACTGGGTGGTGTGCAGGAGCGCTTCGGCGTCGTGCCAGACATGGCCACCCTGAGCAAGGGTCTGGGCAATGGGTTCCCGATCACGGCCGTGGTAGGCCGAAAAGAGATCATGAAAATGTCTGAGCAGTCGCCGCTGTGGAGCACCTTCTCCGTTGAAGCCGTTTCCGTGGCGGCGGCGGTGGCGACTCTCAACGTGTTGGAGAAGACGAACGGCGTCGCCCAGCTGTGGGCGATGGGCCAACGCTTGATCGATGGCATCAATTCAGTGATTACCCAACTGCACCTACAAGAAGAGGTGGAAGCACAGCCGTGGAATGTCGCGCCGATGCCCTTCGTCTGGTTCAAGGGGTCGTGTGTGGAACGTCGCGAGGCCATGCGCGAACGCTTCTATCGAGAATTGACCCAGCGGGGCATTTTGATGCTCTCGGATCACATGAACTTTATCAATCTGGGGCACTCTGTCGAAGACATCGATGTGACGATCGCGGCCTGTGAAAGCGCGCTCCGATCAGCGAAAGACGCGTAACGCCAGTGGCCCAATGCGGAAAGGATCACAAACATGCGAGAGCCAACGAGTACCTCTCAAGATCGGCAGAACTTGGCAGCCAAGCTCGATGAGCTTTTCAGCCATCCCCTGCCACGTGGACTTTATCACACGGGAAGGGCGCATCAAAGATACGCGATCGAAATGTCTATAGACCATCTGACCCCCAAGGGTAAGGTCTGCAAACGAGAAGTGTTGAGCGCGCGCTATGTCCGAACCATCCTCGACGCCGTTGTCGAGTTCGTCGCTCCGGTCAAATACGTGTGGGAATGGGTGACCTTCTGCTACGGGCAGAACCCGGCAGCGATGAAGTCGGTCGACTGGAAATTTGCCAAGGACCAGAGCTTTCGGTCCTTTTTCCTCTTGTCCAACAGCGGATGGGAACACCCCTATCCAGCGGAATCAGCGTCAACAGATGATCCGGTATGGGAACAGGCTCGCATCGAATTAGACTACGCGTCTTTGCCAAAAGCCCCAGCCGTGAACCTGCTGCGCTTGCTCAGTTGGGATGTCCTTACCTTCGACATGCTCACAGTGCAGCTAGGTACGCTCGCTGAATTGAACCGGATCGGCGCGGCGACCGAAGTTACAACGGTATCAAACACGCTCGCATATTTCGACTTCCCACAGTATTCTCCCTCCTCTTTCTTCAGGAACGGGACGCTTACTGCGACTTGCGTCGGATATGGTGTCTGGAAAGGTAAGTCGTGCATCGTCTATGAATATCAATGCGGGCGGTCGGAATTCGACGTACATGCTGATCCGGCGGTAGCCAATCTGAAACAGCAAGGTAGCTCGTTCTACGCCGGCAAACTCTGGCTCGACGTCGAAAGTGGCGACCTGGCCGCTGGCGATATGACGGAGACGATCATTGCCACGTTGATCCGAAGTGATAAAAAAGCGGTCCCCGTGCAAAAGCGGAGGCGGGTATGCGTCGAGCGTCTCGAAGAGACAGAATCTTCAGCCGAGCGATGGGATGACCGCGCGGTCGCGCTGCAAGCCGAGAGCCGTGGAATGGATGTGAAAGAAGCTGCTCAGCGTGCCCTCGAGTTCAGCCCGCGTCTCGCGCAGTTCGTCGCTCGAAATGAAAAGGAGTTCGATGATCTCTCGGCGGCACTCCGCACCATCGCGCGCATGGGATTTCAAAGTCTCGCTGGCCAGAGTATTAAGGATTGGGAGCAGACAGCTGACAATTTGACCTGTCTGCTCGAACAGATTGTGCTCGACGCGGCCTCGCAGGCGTCCAAGGCGTTCCAGGAACAATATCCTGGTCTCCAGAACTTGCTAGTCAAATTCGTCGCCTATACCCGCGTGGCTTTGGATGAATCGCATCGATTCTACAACGATCCCAAAATATTGCATGAGGTAGCGGAGATGATGCAGCAAGGCCGGGCGGACCTCAACGCACTCATCAGCGCGCTTGACGACCTCAATGAGGCCTTGAAAGCGCAATCGCTTCAATCTGGCGATGGTAGCCAACAGGGGCTCCTCGACCAGGCGCCCCCGAACCCAGCGGATGTGCCGCCACTGGACCAGAAGGCTCGCCTAAGGCTCACATCCAAAGCCTGGGACAAGCCCGGCCAAGAAATCATGATCGAAGTCAATGAACTATCCAAGAATTTTGGGAAGTTAAAAGCAGTCGACTCGGTTTCCTTCTCGGTAAAACGCGGCGAGATATTCGGCTTCCTCGGTCCCAATGGCGCAGGCAAGACGACAACTGTGCGTATGCTCATCGGTCTGGCGCATCCTTCAGCTGGCAACGCCCGTATCGGTGGATATGATTGCGTGTCCCAAAGGGAAGCCGTGCATCGCATCACGGGCGTCGTCTTTGAGGTGCCAACGCTGTACACCCGGCTGTCGGTTCGGGAGAACCTTCTCCTTTTCACCCGGTTATATGATTTGCCCAAGACCCGGTTGGAACAGTTGATAGACCAGCTGGAGCTGAGGGAGGTGCAGCACAAGCAAGCCGAGCAGCTGTCTAAAGGCTGGAAACAGCGTGTACTCATTGCGCGCGCCCTACTGCATGAGCCAGGGGTTCTCTTCTTGGATGAACCGACCAGCGGCCTTGATCCTAACTCGGCGAAATTGATACGTGACAGGATTCGAGAGCTCCGGCATAGCGGTGTGACAATTTTCTTGTGCACCCATGACATGCACGAGGCGGATGAGTTGTGTGATCGAATCGGTTTCATATACAAAGGCCGGCTTGTGGCCCTGGATACCCCGCAGGCGCTAAAGTCGCACGGCCAACCACGCGATCTGCAGGTGGAATTCGTCGAAGACGGGCAGGTGATCGCCAGACGTTATCCCATCGACGATCCCGAGGCGGCCGAATTGATTTACCGCAAACTGCTCGCCAAGGAAGTCTTGACCATCGCCACAAAACAGACGACTCTGGCTGACGTGTTTGCCCAGCTGACAGGAGGTGAGTTAAGTTGAAAGCCAGCATTCTCTACCAATTGCTCTGGCACGATTGGAATGACTTTCGGCGGAACCCTGCGTTGTGGATCATGGCAGGTATCCCCGTCCTGCTGTCCTTTGTCGTCGTAAAGGTGATGATCAACGAGACGACGGGGCCGGCCGACGCCGTGCCGATGTGGCTCCTGTTCGCGCAGGCCATGATCGGTATCATGACCGTGGCGCTCAATTTTGTCGACGAGAAGGAAAAGAAAACGCTCGAAGCTCTGATCATCACGCCGGCCACTTACCGAGCCGTCGCCCTCTCTAAAATGCTGTTCGTCTTCGCCCTGGTCCTGGTGGGCCAGCTATGTGTGCTACTGATTAATGGCGGACTGATCGGCAACATTCCCTGGCTCTTCCTATTGATGGCAGTGGGTGGCGCGGTATTCGTCTCGATCGGTTTGTTGATCAGCCTGTTTTCCGAAACGGAGCGGAATGGAAGCGCTGTGGCCTCGGTGATCATGGTGGTTCTCTTTCTCAGTGGCGTTGTCTACGAGGCCTTTGGCAGCCTGGCTCAGGTGTTGAGATTTATACCCAGTGGGCTCGTGATTAACCTATTCCGAGACACCATGCATAATCAACCCATCAATGTCACCGACCTGGCTGCCTTATTGGCGTGGCTGCTGGCGTTCTTGCTCCTGGCAGAGTGGAAAATACGCGCTGAGTTGCTGAAGTAAATCATTATGTTTTGGTCACCTGAATGAGCCAGGTTTTATGAAGTTGCTAGACTTATACCACTATAATCTCTTAATGAGGTGAGGTCACATGAGTACCCTGGAAGCTCTCGTTTACCACCTGGCGACCGATGCGGACTTGCGCGCCGCCTTCGCTGCCGACCCTGAGGCGACCCTCTCTACCCGCGGGCTGGCGCTGACGGATGCCGAGCGGGAAGTAGTGAGACACCTGTACCCCCTGCTGGCCCTCCCCGCCGAGGCGCTGCTCCAACGACTGTTGGATGATGATCCCGCTGCCCCCTGGCGCTGGTGGGACACGCCCCCTATTCCTGCTCAGGCCACGCGGTGAGCATGTTTGAGAAGGTCGCTGTCTCTCTCAGCACGGCCCTCACTGCCCACCTCACCTACGTCTGTCGCCGGGCCTGTGGCGCTCCGGTGGATGGTCTGGACCCGATCCTGCGCTGGGTGGACGACTGTGCCCGCGCCCAAATCGCCCCTCTGCATCTGCCGCTATTAGCCTGTGAGGCCGCCGGTGGCGACCCGACCCAGGCCATCCCCGTTGCCGCCGCCTGGCACTTGCTCCACTGCGCCGCCCACCTCCTGGATGACATCGTAGACGAGGCCTGCCCCGCTCATGAATCCGCTCAGGCGGTCAACACTGCCGTGGTGCTCATCTCCCTGGCCCAAGTAAGCCTCACTACGTGGGAGCCAAACCAGGTTGAGCCGGCGCACGTGGTGACGCTGATAGAGGCCTTTAACGCGGCCATGGCCCGCACGGCCCTGGGGCAGGCAGCTGACTTGGCCTGGGATGAAGAGGCCGCCACGCTGGATGATTACTGGCGCGTTGCCAGGGCCAAGGCGGGTGAGTTCTTTGCCCTGGCCTGCCGCGCCGGGGCGATGTTGGGTACCCGGCCCCAGACCGAGGTTGACATTTATGCCACTTTCGGGTATCATTTGGGCCTGCTGGTGCAACTGGGCGACGACTTGCGCGCTCTGTGGCAGCCACGTGGCCGCGGCGACCTGAATACCGCCGGGCGAACGTTGCCTGTGGTCTATGCGCTCACCGTTGCTTCGCCCCAGGCCAAAGCCCGCCTCTACGCACTCTGTTCGCTGCTGCGTCATGCCCCTGACGACTCGGCACTGCGCGAACTCCAGGCGATGCTGGCTGACTTGGGGGCGCTACACTACGTGACTTGGCAGGCCGGCCGGCAGCATTACCTGGCCTTCGAGGCGTTGCTCTCCTCGGCGCGACCCGTCGTCGCCCAGCACGAGTTGTTGCGGTTGCTGGACGCCGCTTTCCCGGCCGTGGCGAGGGCACAATGGACTTCTTTCCGCTTTCCTCTCTCCCGGGGAAATTGAGACGGTGGTGGCGTGACCGGCAGAGCTATATCGCCTGGTGTTATCTGCCCCGCTTTCTCCTCGCGCTGCTGACGTTGGCCTTGCTGGGGACAGCCACGTGGGTGGCGACCTGGCCCGGCGACGGGATGACCTGGAAGTTCTCGGAAGGACGCATCCTGACCGTGGAGCCTGGTGGGCC
The DNA here is from genome assembly GCA_034435075.1 of Anaerolineae bacterium. GTDB lineage: Bacteria > Chloroflexota > Anaerolineae > B4-G1 > B4-G1 > JAOAAG01. The sequence goes on along the minus strand of DAOTYA010000211.1, from coordinate 3,523 downwards.
AGGTGAGCGGGCCGGGCTGCGCCCCGGCGACATCGTGTCGGTCGTGGATGGCCGGCCCCTGGCTGGTGCGCCGCTCTACGCTGGCAAACGGGCCGGGCAGCAGGTTGTTCTGACGTTCCAACGGGGGGCCGAGACTCGAAACGCCACGCTGACGCTAGCCGCTCCCGGTGTGGCTGACCTTCTCTGGAGGCTTGGCCCGGTCGTCGTGGCGCTCAGCTTCTGGGGAGCAGGGGTTGTTCTTTTCACCATACGGCCCCGAATCACCGTTTGTGGAGCCTTCTTCCTGCTGGGCCAGGGGGCGACGGTCGCACTCGCGGCCGGGCAACTCTCAGCCATCAACCTGGTCTGGGCTGCCCACCTCTTCTACCTGGCCCTGCTGGCGCTGCCGCCGCTGCTGGCTCATCTCTGCGTGACGCTTGTGGCCCCGGCAGGACGGTTTATCCGCGTCGCGCCGGGTTGCCTGGCTGGTCTGAGTGGCTTGCTGGCGCTTCCTGAACTGGTGGCCTGGCTCGCCGGGGAAAGTGGATGGCACATCGTAGCTTTTCCCCTGACCTGGTCAGCCTGGCAGACGGGTCTGCGGCTCTACCTGGGGCTGACGTTGCTGGTCGTCGCGTTGGGGCTGGCTTGCACCTACTTCACTACCTGCTCCGCTGATCTGCGCCGCCGCTTGCGCGGTCTGGCCTTCGGAACTGTGGTCGGCATCGGTCCCCTTACGCTGCTCTCCTTGCTGCCGGAGATCGTGTGGGGCGCCGGGGCCGGACTGCCCTATCAGGTCGCTTTCCTCTTTTTGGTATTGATCCCCCTCAGCTACTCCTATGTCATCGTCAAACACGACCTGACCCCTCTCGACCGGCTCCTTAACCGCAGCCTGGTCATCTTTATCCTGGGGTTGCTCTGGGCTGGGCTCTACCTAGTCGGGATGGGGCTGGGGATGATGCTTTTTCGCGATGTATCGTTGCTGCAGCCACTGGTGGGGATGCTGGTGACCATGGGAATGGCAGCGGCCTTCACACTCCTGCGAGAGCGGGTGCAGCGTACAGTGGACCGTCTCTTCTACGGCGGCTGGTATGATTACCGCACCGTGATCGCCCAGGTGAGCTACGCGTTGGGTAAGGTGACCTCACGCCAGGAGTTGGTAGAGCAGCTAGTGGGGCTGGCAATGGAGAGGCTGCGGTTACAGGGGGCAGCGCTCTATCTGCGCACGGCGGAAGGAGAACTGGCCCTGCAGGGCTGCCGGGGGCTGGAGGTACCGGAACATCTGTCTCTCACTTCCCCCCCGGCTCCCCTCCCCTCTCAAATTTGGGGGGAGGAAGGAGGTGGCGCGCGTAGCCCAGGGGGAGAGGGTGAGAACATTGCCCACATCCTGCCGCTGGTGCGGGAAAGAAAGTTGCTGGGATTGTTCCTGCTGGGAAAGAAGCAGGGGGATGATTTCTTCGACCCGGCCGACACGGAGATCCTACGCACGTTAGGAGAGCAGGCGGCATTGGCAGCGGAGAACGTGTCCCTGATAGACGACCTACGGCAGGTGTTGGCCTCGTTGGAGGCGGCTCAGCAGCAGCTGCTGATGGCACGAGAGGAAGAACGCCGTACCTTAGCCTGGGAGCTGCACGATGGGCCAGTGCAGGCTCTTGTCGCCCTGGGTTACCAGCTCTGCACGTGTCGCGATCGGGCCCGGCGGTACGAGCCAGCGCTGGCAGAAGCTCTGGAAGATGTAAGGTTGGAGGTGGTGCGCATCATGCGCATCGTGCGCGATGCCTGCGCGGAGTTACGGTCCGACGTCTTGGACGTGATGGGATTGGGACCGGCGATGAAACAGTATGCCCACGACCTGATGCAGCAGACAGGGGTGGTGGTCTACCTGGATGTGCCCCGGCCGGGACCGAAGTTGGCCAACCCCTTGGAGATCACACTGCTGCGGGTCTTCCAAGAAGCGTTGAGCAATGCTGTGGAGCACGCCGGGGTGCGAGAAGTGTGGGTCTGTCTCCGCCTGGAGGGCAAGGAGTACGAGCTGCTGGTGTGGGACGAGGGACGGGGCTTTGTCGTGCCGGAGCGGTTGGAGGTATTAGCCTTGAGAGGGCACTTTGGGCTGGTAACAATGAAGGAGCGAGTAGCGGCGGTGGGTGGTCACCTGGAAGTGCGCTCAGGGCCAGGAGAAGGGACACAAGTGCGGGTGTGGGGGAAGGTGGAGAGTGCATAGTACAGGGATTTGGATTAAGCGTTGATGCACCTTAGAAAAGTAATTCCACACTGGACATTGGCGAAAGTCACTTGAACAACAGAAAAAAGCTGGTCGTTCGTTGACCATCTGAAGGCGTGCGGAAACAACCCGGGCTCGCGGCCAGCTTGAACCCAGGTGTGGCGCACGCGGGCAGGCTATCGGGGGCTAAGTAAGTAGCAGGAAGTTTCTTGCACTTTTTCGGCATAGCTGGTATACTCCTCCTGCGAACATTATTTGGAGGGGGAAAACCGGCTATGATCCGTGTGTGCTTAACTGACGAGCAACGGCGAGAACTTCGCCTCCTTGCCCGCCGCGAAGTGGGCCGAGTGTCGGAACGAATCCACTTCGTCTTGCTTTCCGACCAGGGCCACAGCCCACCAGAGATTGCTGGGCTTTTCGGCTACAGCGCCGCCAGCGTACGTGTGTGGCTGGAACGCTACCAGGCTGAGGGCCTCGCCGGACTCTATGACCAACCCCGAAGTGGCCGACCCCGCAAGGTGAATCCGCAAGTTGAGGAGCAGCTGGTCGAGTTAGTTCAAAACGATCCTCAGCAAGCCGGGTATTTGGCTACCTTCTGGACCGTGGCGATGCTGGCTATGGCCCTGAGCAAGAAGATCGGGGTGACCCTCAGCCTCGGCTCCGTGCGCCTGGCGTTACAGCGTCTCGGTCTGCGTTGGGGACGCCCGCGTTTGGCCATGCCGATCAAGGTGGACCCCGACAAAGCCAGCAAACAGTGGGCGATAGTCAAGGCCGTATTCGAGGCTGGTCCCGAGGCCCATGTTTTGTACGCCGACGAATCCCGTATCCAATTGCTGCCCCTGATTCGGGCGATGTGGCATTGGGTCGGCCAGCAGATTCGGGTTCCTACCCCAGGTACGAATGTCACACGCGTTTTGTTCGGCGCCCTGAACATCCGCACTGGGCAGTGGGTATATCTCGTCCGGGAGCGCATGTTCAAAGAAGACTTCATCGCTTTTCTGGAGTATCTGCTGTCTGTCTATCCAACAGGGCCCATACTGGTCATTGTCGACAACTTCAGCAGTCATACTGCCCACGCGGTCACGGCGTGGCTAACCGAGCATCCACGATTGCAATTGCTGTATTTGCCCAAGTACTGTTCGCATTTGAATCCCGTGGAGCGGATCTGGCTCCAACTCAAGAACAAGCTTGCAGCCAACCGTTTGTACGGTTCAATGAAGATGTTGCTCGATACGGTCGAATCATTTTTCCAGGAGATGACACCTGAGCAGGCTCTAGCTTGGGCCGCTGCTTGAATGTTAAAGGAACTTTTTGTGATCTACTTAG
>DAOTYA010000210.1:0-37527 GCA_034435075.1 Anaerolineae bacterium | reverse complement strand
AGGCTGGGAATATGCGCTCGGCTCCGATCCGCAGGGCACATTGGGACTTCCGTCGTTACTGTTATCACTGGGGCGCGGCCAGACCGGCACGCTGGTCCTCACGCTGACCGTGCCGTTTAACCAGCGGCCGGGGAGCTACACCGCGGTGCTTACCGCCACGCCGCAGAGCGATCAGGGAGCCACTGCTATCGTCAGTGATACCGTGGTGGTCAACCCCATTGAACGTGTGCGCCTCTCACCTGGCACCACAAAGAGGGTTGATCCAGGTGCTGTGGTCACCTTCACCCATCTCATCACCAACGTCGGCCAGCTCACCGATACCTTCACGCTGGCGGCCGCCCCGCCAGCGCAATGGCAATGGTCTCTGAACACCCTCACATTGACGCTGAGGGATGGCCAGACCGGCACGCTGCTCCTCACGCTGACCGTGCCGCACAACGCAAGGGGAGGATTCCATACCCTGATACTCACGGCCACCCCCTTCAGCGATCCGGATGCCAGCCGCGCCGTGACTGACACCGTCCACGTGACCTCGTACATATACCTGCCGCTGGTGATGCGCAACTATCCGCCTGTGCCCGCAGGCACGATCACCATCGAGTCAGGCAAACCCACCGTCTACAGAGCAAACGTGACCCTGACACTTTCAGCCACCATCACCGGCGACCAGGTGGCATATATGACTTTCAGCAACGATGGTCAGAACTGGAGTGCATGGGATAATTACGCCACGACAAAGTCCTGGGATTTGGTGGGTGGGATCAGCGGCCTGAGGACCGTGTATGCCCGGTTCAAAGGATCAAAGGGCGGTATTTCAACCCCCGTTTACGACACCGTCTACCTGGCCTGGGATGGCGACTTTGAGCAGGGCTGGGGAACGTACTGGTCTCGCGGGCAGGGGGGCTTCAGCGGACACGGCACAGGGCTGCCGCAGAGCATTGTCCAGTTTGAGGGGAGCAACCGGGTACTGCTGGGCACCACCACAGGCGGGGATGGTGCGCTCCCCGTGGGGTACGGCTATATCTCACAGCAGTATCAGGTGCCAGCCAACGGACGGCTGAGCTTCAAATACCGGGTCCATTCGCGGGATACAATTGTAGGGACAACTATTGGACTTTACTACGACTCCTTTGAATTCTCAATCAACAGGGCGCCCTGGGAGATTACCGACGCCGAGCGCAACGCCCGGGGGTGCAACGAGCAGAACAGACTGAACCCTCATCAAACGACCCTGACCCCACAGGGAGCAGGGCTGGTGTTCTGTGGAGGACAGGTGGTGGCCGCTCAGAACCTGCCGAGGGAATGGGATTCCGGCTGGCGGACGGTCACGGTTGACCTGGGCGCTTTTTCCGGCACAACCACCACGCTGTATATGGCCGTCTGGAGCCGTGAATACCAGCCCGCTTTCTATAACAACCAGGCTTATTACAACACTTACACCTATGTGGACGACGTGGAATTGTGGCAAGGACCATAGTGGTCGCCAGGTCGCAGGTAGCCGGGGTGTGCCTCTCCGGCTACCTCTGAGATATGCACCAGGAGGATAAAAGCCATGCCAGTATGTCCGAATTGCGGTGCCCAACAAATTGATGGGGCCATCTTTTGCGACGAGTGCGGGACAAGGCTGGTGGCAGCGCCGGCGGTGGCGCCACCTCCGGTCCAGCCCGCGCCCACGGTAGTGGCAGCGCATTGCCCGTCCTGCGGCGCGCAGGTTATGCCAGGCGAGATGTTTTGTCAGAATTGCGGCACGGCACTGGGCGGGGTAGCTCCCGCTCCGGCACAGCCGTTCCCTTATCACGCGCCTCCCCCGCAGGCAGCAGCCGGCCCTCAGGAAGCACTGATCTGCCCGAGCTGTGGGACGTCTCTGGAGCCGGGCAGCATGTTCTGTGATATGTGTGGTGCTCCGATCACCGGTGCTGCCCCCTCATTCGCGGCTGCGCCGCAGGTCGCATACCCGCCACCGTTAGCCGCTCCACCAGTTGGCGTTGGAGGCTTACACGGCCGCCTGGTAGTCCAGAGTACCAACACTCCCATCCCCTTTCCGCCCGGTCGGAGCGAGATCGTCATCGGACGGGAGGACCCGGTCAACAACATCTTTCCGGACATTGACCTGACCGATCACGGTGGAGACGAGGGCGGCGTGTCCCGTCGCCACGCTCGTATCTATGTGCGTGGGGAACAGCTCTTCATCGAGGACCTGAACAGCACCAACTATACCTACGTCAATCAGGAGAAGCTCACACCGGGCCAGCCCCATCCGCTCAACAACGGGGACGAGATACGGCTTGGCAAGGTAAGGCTGAACTTTTATGCGTGAGGTGTAAGATGACGCTCCAACCAGACCAGGTGCTTCAGGATCGGTATCGCATTATCTCTGTGCTTGGTGAGGGCGGTATGGCGGTTGTTTACCGCGCGGTGGATACCAGGTTAGATGTCTATGTAGCGATCAAAGAGATGATCCCCCAACCTGGTCTGGACGCCCACATGCTGGCCCAGTTGCGCCAACAGTTCCAGAAGGAAGCGTACACCCTGGCACGTCTGGATCACCCCCATCTGGTGCGCGTGACGGATTTCTTTTCCTGGGGTGGCTCCGAATACCTGGTGATGAACTTTGTCACAGGTGAAAGCCTGGCCGAGAGGATCGAGCGCGAAGGTCCCCAGCCTGAAGCCCGGGTGCTGGTATGGGCCGGGCAGTTGCTGGATGCGCTTGCCTACTGCCATGCCCAGGGCGTGCTGCACCGTGATGTAAAACCCCAGAACGTGATCATCCGCCCGGATGGGCGGGTGGTACTGGTTGATTTCGGGCTGGTCAAGTTATGGGACCCAAGCGACCCGCACACCAAGACCACGATGCGCGGTATGGGGACGCCAGAGTACGCTCCTCCTGAGCAGTATGACGTGTACATGGGGCATACAGACGCCCGCAGCGACATTTACAGCCTGGGGGCCACGCTCTACCATGCGCTTGCCGGCCAGGCGCCGCTGACGGCCACGATGCGTATCTCCGACCCGGAGCAGTTCAGGCCTCTGCGCAGTCTCGGCCTCAGCGTGAGCAGGCGCACCGAAGAAGCGATCCTGAAAGCACTTGAACTGGCCCGTTCTCAGCGCTGGCAGAGCGCGGCAGAAATGGCGGAGGCAATGGGGCTCCCGGTCCCTGCCTGGGGAGCCGAGAAGGTGGGCGCGGCGGCAGCCCCGCCCACGCCCAGGGGCAAGACACGCAAAATGGAGGCACCACCGCCACCGGCAATGATCGGCCAGGCGGTAGCCTCACCCGCTCCGGCTGTATCGGCTGCCTCTGTGATCCCCGCCACCGCGCAGGCGCCGGCACGTGCGCGTCGGCGCGTGCTGTTATGGGTCTGGCTGGCAGGAATGGTGCTTATGCTACTCCTGGGTGCGGGTGTGGTGGCCGGAAGCGTTCTGGGCGGTAGCCTGCTCTCTGGCCTGTCATTGGGCGGGATCGGACGCGAGCAGGCCATTCCCACCACGGAGCAAACTGTGATGGTCGTGGTGGTATCCCCTGCGGTGCAGTCATCGCCGACGGCCACCCACACACCGACCCGCACGCCGACCCCGACGCGAACACCTACATCCACACCTGTGCTCACACCAACCGGCACGATGACGGGGACAGCCACCGCCATCCCAACTCACACCCCGACAGCGGTGACGCCCACCCCGTCCCCCACCAGGACGGCCACTCCAGGTGTGACTGCCACGCCGACGGCGGCGACACGTACTCCGTCCCCCACCAGGACCGCCACTCCTGGTGTGACTGCCACACCGACGCAGCCGCCCACCCGGCCGCCGACGAACACACCACCATCTCCGCCGACGAACACACCACCGCCTCCGCCGACGAACACACCGCCACCTCCGCCGACGGAGCCACCGCCACCTCCGCCAACGGAGCCACCACCACCTCCACCGACGGAGCCACCGCCGCCTCCACCGACGGAGCCGCCACCGCCATAGTCAAAGGATCGGGAGTGCCCTTATGGCCCATTTATGTCGCTTCTGCAGTGCTGAAATACGAAAACCCGACGCTCGTTTTTGCCCGGCCTGTGGAAGGCCACTACAGGATTTGGATGCGGATAGGAGGATGGGTGCACCGGTCCTGCTCATCCGCATTCCTGGCCAGGCGGAACAGCGGGTAGCGCTCGAGAAGGCGGTGTACACCATCGGCCGCTGGCCGGATAACGACATCGTGCTATCGCCTGACTATGTCTCAGGCCGCCATGGTCGCCTCGAGAGACGCGGAAGAGTCTGGTACTATACCGACCTGGACAGCACCAATGGCACCTTTGTGAACGGGCGGCTTGCCAGGAGCGCCGAGCTGCACGACGGCGATATTCTGCGCATCGGCGACCCACTGGGCAACTCGGTCAGCCTCACACTGCGCGAATCCGCTGTGAGCGAGGCTCCGGCCCACAGCACCATTCGCATCGGCACCACAGCCCTGGGGCTTAAACCATCCCTGATCATAGGGCGCGATCCCCAGGCCGACATTCCACTCCAGGCTCCCGTCGTCTCCTGGCGTCACGCCCGTCTCGACCGCACTGCTCAGGGGTTCGTACTGACCGATCTGAACAGCACAAACGGCACCTTCGTGAACGGTCGCAGAGTGACGGCCCCCTGCCTCATTAAACAGGGAGATGTGATCCAGATCGGGCCGTTCAGATTGGTCTGGGAAGCTGCCGGCCTGCAACAATACGCCGTGACAGGCGGCGTGAGGCTGGACGGCATCGGCTTGAGGCGAGAGGTAGGGCCCAAAGCCAGGCGCAGGTGCATTCTGCACGACGTAAACATTTCCATTTACCCCCGCGAATTCGTTGCGCTCGTCGGCACCAGTGGCGCCGGCAAATCCACCCTGATGATGGCACTCAACGGCTTCGTCCGCGCTCAGAAAGGGCAGGTGTTGGTCAACGGGGACGATCTCTACCGCCATTTCGACCTTTACCGCACGATGGTGGGATATGTCCCCCAGGATGACATCATCCACCGGGATCTGACCGTAGCCAACGCGCTGCGCTACGCAGCACGCCTGCGCCTGCCGCCTGACACCTCGGCCGAGGAGATCGAAAAGCGCATTGATGAGGTGTTGCAGCAGGTAGAAATGCTGGGACAAAAGGACCAGTTGGTGAGCAGCCTGAGCGGTGGACAGCGCAAACGGGTGAGTATCGCCGTCGAGCTGTTGGCCGAACCGAAACTTTTCTTCCTGGACGAGCCGACCTCCGGACTGGACCCGGGGCTGGAAAAGAAAATGATGCACACGCTGCGCCGTCTGGCCGATGGCGGGCGTACAATCGTTCTGGTGACCCATGCCACAGCCAATATCTCCCAATGCGACCATGTCTGCTTTCTCTCGCAGGGGCGGTTAGTCTACTTCGGCCCTCCACACGAGGCCTTTCAATTCTTCAACGTGCCGGGTAATGATTTTGCCGATATTTACGACCGGCTGGATGATCTCGATCCCAGGCAGGCACAGCAGAAAGCTTATATGTGGGAGCAGCGCTTCCGCCAGTCACAGCAGTACCAGCGCTACGTGGCCACCAGACAGAACATGTTGCCGAGGATCAGCCAGGAAGCCCATCGTGATTCCTCGCGCCGGCAGGCCCGTGCCAATCCTTTTCTCCAGTTCATCACCCTCACCCGACGTTACCTGGACCTGGTCCTGCGCGATAAACTGCTCCTCACAGTGCTCCTGGCGGTGATGCCTGCCATCGGCCTCCTGCTCCTGCTCATTGCCAGATCCAACTGGCTGGTCGGGGACGGCGAGGCAGAGATAATGCGGCAGTTGCAGGATAAGCTGGCGTCCGGCGAAAAGAGTGCCGTCTATGCCGTCGTCGGCAATGCCCAGACACTCCTGTTTATGCTCGCGCTGGCAGCGGTATTGCTTGGCCTTTTTGCCGCCGCCTACGAAATTGTCAAAGAGCGTCCGATCTACCTGCGGGAACGCATGGTCAATCTGCGCCTGGTTCCCTACCTGCTCTCCAAAGTGAGCGTGCTCGGTGCCTTTGCACTGGTCCAGTGCATACTGCTGTTACTGGTGGTGCGCTTGAAAATTAAGATGCCCACCGACGGAGTCTTGATGCCAGCGATGCTTGAAATGTATATTACACTGGTCATCGGAGCAGTCGCCTCTATCATGCTGGGGCTGTTCATCTCAGCGCTGGTGCCGAATACGAACACCGTCATCTACGTGATGCTGATCATGATCTTCGTGCAGATCATCTTTGCCGGTGTGGTGTTTGACCTGCCCGAAGTGGCCGACAGGTTCTCCGTCCTCACACTCACGCGCTGGACGATGGAAGGGCTGGGCATCTCGGCAAATATGGAACACCTCAACTCGCTCACCCGCACCAGTTTCCAGCCCGATCCGGTCACCCAGGTCATTTCCTACACGGTTGAGAAGCCGGCCGAAGACTGGAAGCCGGTTGAAGTGGTGACGGTCACGGAAACGATCTCCGTGATCGTGCAGCCGGGTATCGTTCAGACCGTGCCTATCTCCGTACCGAGGGTCATAGAGCACGAGATGGTGACGACAACCGAAGTGATCACCCGCTCGGAGACGATCACACCCGAGCTCCAAATCATCCAGAGCGAGCGGGATTTAGATATTGACTACACTCGCTCGGCAGGGCACCTGATCCGTGACTGGTGGATCATGATCATTTTCGGTATCGCATTTGGCATCGGGACGATAATCGTGTTGAGAAGCAAAGATGTAAGATGAGGAAAAGGGTATGTCACTGACACCAGGGTGGTTATTGCAAAATCGCTATCGCATTATGTCCATGCTGGGACAGGGAGGGATGGGCGCTGTCTACCGCGCCTGGGACATGCGTCTCGAGGTCAACGTCGCGGTCAAAGAGATGATTCCCCAGCCAGGACTTGATCCCAACACCCTCTTACAGTTGCGCCGGCAGTTCCGCCAGGAGGCTCAGGTACTTGCCCGCCTGGTACATCCGCACCTGGTGCGCGTCATTGACTTCTTCGAAGAGGGTGAGAATTCCTACCTGGTAATGGACTTTGTGGAAGGGGAAGGGCTGGACCGACGGATCGCACGGGAGGGAGCGTTGCCAGAGCCACTGGTGGTGGGATGGACACTCCAGTTGCTTGACGCACTGGCCTATTGCCACAGCCAGGGGATCATCCATCGGGACATCAAGCCGCAAAATGTCATCATCACTCCTCAGACAGGAGGGATGGGGGTTGGATCGAAAGCGGTGCTGGTAGACTTCGGACTGGTCAAGCTATGGGATCCCCGCAATCCTTACACGAGGACGGTGATGCGCGGTATGGGCACACCGGAGTATGCCCCACCTGAGCAATACGACACACAAACAGCCCACACCGATCCACGCAGCGACATTTACTCGCTGGGAGCGACAATGTACCATGCGCTTACGGGCCAGGCACCACCCACGGCGACAGTCCGCATCGCCAATCCCGATACGTTTAAAAACCCCCGCCGGCTGGTGCCGCAAATTTCGCCCCTGACCGAGAGCGTCGTGTTGAGGGCGACTGAGCTGGCCATTCACAGGCGGTTCAACTCAGCCCAGGAGATGGCCGCTGCGCTCAGAGGAGAAAAGGGCCCCGTAAAAGCTCCGTTTTTCACACCCGCCGTCAAGACGAGGGCGATGCCAGAAGCCCAGGCTGCGGTGGCGGCGCTCCCTGCACGCCGCGTCTCGCCGCTGACCTGGATTCTGGGAGGATTGGCTCTGTTGCTGGCACTGGTGCTGATCGGGGTGGGAGCAATTTTGCTCCTGCCCGGGGCAGGTGGCCTGGGGAAGATGCCCCCCACGGCTACCGCTACCCCTCTGCCTCCTCCCTCGCCAACCCAATATCTGCCGGCACCGGCAGTTGATACGAATACACCAACCGCCACACCGACCGCAAGACCTGCTGATACGCCGCGCCCTACAAGTACCCCGAAGGGCGTATCCGGGGGCACAGAAAAACAAACCCCCACTCCAACTCAAGGCCGGACGGAGACCCCCACCGCGACCAAAGCGGCCACACCCACACCTACGCCCACTGCCACCCCTAAAGCAACTCCACAGACCGGTACCCCGACGCCAACCCAGGCCCAGGTGTCCCCTGGTGCACTGATCACCTTCGAGCAGTTCGGTAACTGGCGACGCGGTGATCAACCCTATGGCGAGCTGACACAGACCCAGGAACAGGTCCACTCCGGCAACTACGCGGCCCGGCTGCGCTATAACTTCCCGGCCTCGGGAGACGACTTTGTCGTCTTCATTAACCCAGTGGGAACAGGTGGGCAACCCAACGCCATCAGCGCCTGGGTCTACGGAGATGGCTCCGGACACTATTTGAACGTGTGGATTCAGGACGCTCAAAACCAGATCTGGTCGGTGCACCTGGGTAAGGTCGGCGGTCAGGGCTGGCAACAGATGATGGGTTACATAGACCCCACCCTGCCCTGGCCTTCCGGCCACATCTCCGGCCCGGATAACCGCGCCGTGGATTATCCCATCCGCTTCTACGCGCTGGTGCTGGACCGGGTCAGTGGCCCCCAGACAGGACAGATATACATTGACGACATCTCTGCCTTGCAGGTGCAGGCCCGGCCCACGCCTGCCCCTGGCGCCGCCACGCCGACCACCCAGCCTACTCAGATGCCCACTCCGACAATAACACCTGGGCAGATGGGACGTATACTCTACACCATTGACGCGGGCCAGAAAAACTATTACCTGGCCACCACCGATCCCTCCTGGACGCAGGGTCGTGTATCTGATCCAGTGGCATACGAGAAGTCTACCTGCGCCAGTGGCGATACGGTGACCACCCTGTCCGGCCTTTCTTACCGAATCTTCTACGGTTACCGTTGTGCCATCGGCTACCCTAAAGATTGCTATTCGCCGGACGGAGCGTACAAGGTCACAATATGGCACAGTGAGGGTACCTATTACTTGAATGTCTACCAGACCTCCGATGGCACAATGTTGCAGGCAACCTACAGCGGCCCCCTGAATACCAGAGAGCCGCTCCTCTGGTCACCTGATAGCTCGTACTTCTACTTCACAATAGATCACACGCTGCATCGTGCCTCTCCCACAGTAGCGGGTTACCAGCCGGTACTTCCGCTTGCCTATGAGCCTTACCTCTCGCCGGATGGGTCAATGATCCTGTACCTGCAACCGGTCGGTACGGTGGGAGCTTACGATATCTGGGTGGCCAACGCAGATGGTTCCAACCAACATAACGTGACCAATGCCCCCGAAGTCTATAAGTTGTGCGCACGGTGGGGAGGATGAACCGCTGTCAACTTTGTGGTAAAAGGCTATGGAGCGGGGGCCTGCTCTACACCCCTGGTGAGGGTCTGGAAGGGCCTCCCATCGCGGTATGCCGGAGCTGCGCCAGGACAGCTCCCCGCTGCGCCGTTTGCGGTGTGCCTGTGGGGGCAGAACACGTCCTGCTGGCAGACGGTCGCCGTATCTGTGCATACTGTCACCGTACAGCCGTCTACGATACGCTTCAGGCCAGAGAACTTTTCGAATACACGGCCCGTATCATCACCGCCCACCTGGGGTTGCAGCTCAGGATCGGCACAGAGTTCACACTTACCGACGCGCGCCATCTGGAAAGGCTGGTCCAGGAGGCCGGCCTGCTCCCTCATAACGGGGAAAGCAAAGTGGTCGGCCTGTTCATCCGCAAGGGCCGGGTCAGGGTGATGTACGTGCTCTCCGGCCTGCCACGGACGCTCTTCATACAGACCATTGCACACGAGTGGGCCCACGCCTGGCAGGGAGAGAACTGCCCGGTGCTCGAGGACCCGCTCCTGCGCGAAGGCTTCGCTGAATGGGTGGCCTACAAGACGTTGCAGGCAGCAGGAGCCGTGAAGAAACTCCGGTTTATGGAACAGCAGGATGGTATGTACGGTAGAGGGTTGCGGAAGATGCTGCAACTGGAGCGTGAAAGAGGAAGCAGCAAAATATTTGAACTGTGCAGGAAGGGACAGTGGACAGGCTGATTCTGACCTGGAAAATCAATACGCAGGCAATACCTGCCACGCAGCATCCGAGGCTGGTCTACCTGCTGCTGAAAGTTCGCGGGGAGCAGGGCACGGACTCCACACCCAGACCTGTCAACCTGGCACTGGTTGTGGACGTAAGCGAGTCCATGAATATCCGGGTGCTCAGCAACGGTGAGTTTAAGAGGCTGGCTCGCAACGGAACACTCCAGGAGTTGCTGATAGACGGTGTCCCGGCCTGGCATTCGGCAGACATTCCCGTGGAGATGATAGCCCGCCTGCCACGTAAGATTGACCGCGTCAGAGATGCGCTACGCGCTGTCATCGAGGAACTCCGCCCGTACGATACCTTCTCGCTCACCGTCTTCGCCGGGCGAGCTGCCTTACTCATACCCACCACCCGGGGCACTGAAAAGAAGCGCATCCTTGACATGCTTGATCAGCTCGACAGGCTGCAGCTCGGCGATGAGACTTACATTGGGCAGGGGCTGAGGGTCGGGCTGGAGGAACTGGAGCGGAGCAAGACTGACGGCGTGGCCAGACGTCTGCTCGTGCTCACCGACGGCTTCACCAGGGATGAAAACGAGTGCCGTGCCTGGGCTGTCTACGCACGTCGGCACCGCATTCCCATCAGTACACTGGGGTTGGGAGGGGAATTTAACGAGGAGTTGATGATCCCCATCGCCGATCAGACCGGCGGCGAGGCCTATCTTGTGGAAACGCTCGAAACACTCCCTGCTATTCTCTCTAAGGAGTTACAGCGTGCTCAGAGAGCGCGTTATTCAAATGTCGAGCTTAAACTCCATTTCCCGGAAGGTGTAGCGGTACGCTACGCTTACCGGCTCAGCCCCACCATCGCACCGCTCGAGACACCAGACCAGGGAGGGAGCTACAGTTTCCAGTTAGGCAACATAAGCCCCGAAGAGGAAATAGCCCTGGTGCTTGAGCTCGTGGTGCCGCCGCGCCCGCCTGGGGCGTACCTGTTGGCCAAAGCCCTCCTGACCTGTGATGCTCTGCCTGGCCTGGAAAGTGGCGCCAAGACACGGGCTGACCTGGTAGTTGAATATACCACCGACTGGGCCAGAGCATCTGCATTCGACCCTCAGGTAATGCGGGCCGTAGAAGTGTTGAGTGCGTACAAACTCCAACAGCAAGCAATTTCCGATCTCCGGGCAGGCGAGATCGGCTCTGCCACCCGCAAGCTGCGGGCTGCCGCTACCCGCCTGCTCGATATGGGGGAAAATAAACTGGCCGAGGAATTTCAGCGTCAGGCTGCCACACTGGAGTTGTACGGACGGGCTGATGCCACGCATACCAGGAAACTGCAGTACGAGACCAGGATGCTTTCGCGCAAGTTAACCTGAGCGGAGAGTCAGATGACCACCTGCCCTGTGTGTGGGACAGAGAACCGGGCTGGTGCACGCTTCTGCCGGTATTGCAGAAGCGCGCTGCCCTCTACAGACCAGGTTATCATAAGATGCCAGGCCTGCGGTGCAGTGCTGCGACAGGGAGCACACTTTTGCAAGATATGCGGCCGGCCGGTCCACCCTGCTGCGCAGAAACCCGGTGAGAAATGCCCTTTTTGTGGTGCCCCTGTCTCGCATAACATGTACCTGTGCCCGGCATGCAAGCGTTTCCTGCCCGCTGTCCACCGGGAGGCGGAAAAAGTTGCCTTCCCTTCCATGATGTCTGCGCCCTCCTTTTACGAGGTCGGTGAATCACCGCCGCTTGCTTTGCTGGCCGGCCGTTACGCCGTCATCGAAAGGATCGCCAGAGGTGGTATGGGCGCTGTCTATAAAGCACAGGACCGCCGCCTCAGTAACAAAATCGTCGCCGTCAAAGAAGTTAACGAGCTTTCCATTGCACCAACAGAGCGAGCAGGTGTGATCGAGGCCTTCGGTCGTGAGGCAGCGCTGTTGGCCACGCTGGAACACCCCAATCTGGTGCGCGTCACCGACAGCTTTCAGGAAGGCACGTGTCATTACCTGGTGATGGAATACATTGACGGGCATACCCTACAGGAACTGCTGGAAAAACGCGAGAAGCCGTTTGATGAGGAACAGGTCATTGCATGGGCCGACCAGTTATGTGACGTGCTCTCTTACCTGCACAGCCGGAATCCAAAGATCATCTACCGCGATATGAAGCCGGCCAACGTCATGGTCGTGCGGGACACCGACGTGGTTAAGCTGATTGACTTCGGCATCGCGCGTTTCTACAAGCCGGGCCGGCACAGAGACACCATCCAGTTCGGCACCGAGGGCTACGCACCCCCGGAACAATACGGCAGCGCCCAGACCGATGAACAGGCCGACATCTACGCTCTGGGAGCGACACTCCATCATCTGCTCACGCTGCATGACCCCAGAAACAAACCGTTCCATTTTCCGCCGGTGCGTACTATCAACCCCCGGGTGAGCCGTCAGGTTGAGGAGGCTATTGCCAGAGCGGTCGAAGTCAACAAAGATAAACGCTTCTCTTCCGTCTCCGAGATGCATGCGGCGCTGACCGGCGGGAGAGTCAGAGCCGCCAGCCGTCGTTCACCCCCCATCAGACAAGCTCCCCCGACGCCCGCGAGCGATCAGAAGGAATCGCTGCCCTCCCCCGCCACGCCAGTGGAGGAAGAGGCGACCATTGATCTCGGGCGTGTGGAATATGGAGTCCTTGTCCAGAAGACAAGTATCACGATCCCCATAACGGCTGGTCAGAACGTAGAACTGAGAACGACTGCCCCCTGGCTGACAGTCAGTCCCTCCTCCATCACCAGCCACGACAGAGAAGTGACCCTGACGGTACACGTCCCCCTCCTCAAGCCGGGGAGGGTCCGGATTGACGGATGGCTGAAACGCTGTCTGCTCTGGCCGGTTTATCTTTTCGTGCCAGGAGAACGGGAGTTCAGCTCATTCCTGGAGCTGGATAACCCTGCCGGCCTCCGCCGGGTGCCGGTCAGGGTGATTGTAGCGCCGTCTAAGGCAGCCCGGTTTATTGGATGGCTTATGACCATCACGTTCATCATCGCTGAACTGATGGTCCTTTTGGCAGCGGGTGTCTTATTGCTGAGTTAAGGCGCCGGAGCGGAGCTTCAGCCGGATTCTCCGCCTGAAGGCTCGGTTCCGGGTGTTATTTGTAAGGTATCGGAGTCAGGAGCAGGCCATGACACTGGAAGCTGGCACGGTTGTCAGAGAACGCTACCGCGTGGTCCACCTGCTTGGTAAAGGCGGTATGGGGGCGGTGTACCGCGCCTGGGATACGCGGACACACCGCCCTGTAGCACTCAAAGAAATGCTTCCTCAACCTGACCTGGATAATGCACTGTCAGCTCAGTTGCGCAGGCAATTCAGAGAGGAAGCACAGGTACTGAGCACGCTGAGCCATCCTGGCCTGGTGCGTGTCACCGACTATTTTTCGTGGATGGACAACGAGTACCTGGTGATGAACTTTGTCGAAGGGGAAAGCCTGGCGGAGCGTATAGCCCGGCAAGGGGCACTGCCAGAAGCAGAGGTATTGACCCTGGCCGCTCAACTGCTTGACGCGCTTGCGTACTGTCACGACAAGGGCGTCATTCACCGGGACATCAAGCCATCCAACATTATTATTACCCCCACAGGCCAGACCGTGCTGGTGGACTTTGGGCTGGTCAAGCTCTGGGACCCGAACAATCCCCAGACGCGAACGGTGATGCGGGGGGCGGGCACCCCGGAATATGCCCCGCCGGAGCAGTATGATACGGGGCCTGGCCATACCGATCCGCGGTCCGATATTTACAGCCTGGGAGCGACACTCTACCACGCCCTTACCGGAAATGCACCACCTACAGCCACCAGGAGAATGGTCGTCCCATCATCATTCGTACCCCCGCGTATGGCTGGAGCGCTCATCTCCCCTGAAACCGAGACAGCCGTGGTGCGGGCAATGGAGATAGACAAAGAGCGGCGTTTCCAGAGCGCGCGTGAGATGGCACAGGCTCTCAGACCTCGCCACGCCATCGCCCCTACCCGTGTGGCAATGGGAGAGTCGCCGCCAGCTTATGCCGCTGAGCAAGCACCGGCGAGCAGCGGTAAAAGAAGCCAGCCGTGGCCGGTACTGGTTGGCCTGGGCTTGCTCATACTCGGTGTATGCTGCCTGGTGCTGGGGGTGGGGATGTTTATGTATCTGAGAGCTTATCCTGTGGAGAAGTCCGGTGAGACGCCCTCCCCAACGTCTACGTACACCCCTGCTCAGGCAACCATCCCTCAGGGTGGCAATCTCATTTTTGAGGACGACTTCGCTTCTCCTGCCTCAGGCTGGGAAATCGGGGAATACGAGCAAGGGAGCGTTGGCTACGCCGAAGGTGCCTACTTCGTGATCTCCTCCAGAAGAGGCGCCACGATGTGGGGCGCTGCCCACCGCTCGTTCGACAATGTAATGATCGAATTGGACGCTGTACAACGTGCTGCCGGTCCGAAGAACGATAATGATTATGGGGTGATATGCCGGGAGCAGGGGAATGGCGACGGATACTATCTCCTTATCTCCGGCGACGGAGAATATGCCATCCTGAAGTCCGTACACAATGAGTTCACACCACTGGTGGGCTGGAGCGCTTCGAGCGCGATCCGACGTGGGAACGCCACCAATCACCTGGAAGCGATATGTGACGGTCCCGGGTTTGTCCTCATCGTCAACGGCCAGCAACTGGCGAGCGCCAGAGACACCACCTATACCCGGGGCGACATCGCGCTGACCGCCACCACCTACGAAGATGAGGCGACGGAAATACGTTTCGATAATCTGGCAGTCTACAGCACTGTGGCGGGTGGCACTGCCGTTCAACCATCTCCGCAGGCTGTTGCCACCACTCCTGCCCACACGCCCACGCCTCCCCGTCCTACCAGCACCCCTGTGCCGACTTCCACGCCCATTCCTGTTTCTACTCCTGTACCGACCGCCACTCGTGCCCGTCCCATGCCCACTGCGACTCCCGCAGCGACCAGGCCTACAACAACCACAGCCCCGGCCGGCTCCGGTGTGGTCTCCACCTTCCTGGCCGACGCCCGACGCACCCAACGCGACCTGATGGAAATCAAGGTGTGGTTCGATCGGCTTGCCGGAGGCGAAACCATTTACTGCAGCACCGTATATGCTCACTCCATTCATCGCCCCTCCAGCAATGCCCCGGCCAATGACCCGTCCCTGGTCGCCACATGGAACGAGTACCAGGCCGCCATAGAAGACGGACAGAAGTGCCTGCAATGGCTGGTGGACTTCTGTAAGGCTGGCGGCGGTGTCATTGACGAGGCGACTTTCTGGGACAGGCGAGCGCTTTCCTCCAGCGCGCTGAGCCGTTGCGAGCATGTGGTACAAGACCTGGAAAAGCGGTGACGGTGATGGGTCGCAGCAACAGATGTCCTGAGTGCGATGCCTTAAATCGAAGCGGGGAAAATTTCTGCTGGCAGTGGGGGAGGCCCGGCTTCCGTCCATGTGGCGCCGGTCCTGTGCTGGCGAACCCCGTCCCCTCCACCACAAGGCACCTGCCCCCGCTCCAGCCTGGCAGCGTGCTGCGTCATCCGGGTGACAGTCGGCGGCGCTATGGCATCCTCTTTACGCGCGAGTTACCCACCTCCGTCTACTACGACGCGCTCGACCTGACCTGCCAGAGTTGCAACTACCCACAACCTGAGATCCCCCCCGATGGCCTGTGCCTGCGCTGTCGGATGCCCCTGCGGCCTGTGCTCATCCATGAGCGTCCCCCTCGCCCGGCTTCCTCTCTCCCCGACGTGCATATCGAGCGGCTGCTGCAGCTCAGCACCGGTCATGTCAATATCCTGCCCCACCTGGCTATCCTGCAATACCAGGAGAGCTTCTACACGGTGACCGGGCATCCTGGCACCTGGGGAGTGGTGGGATACGGGAGACGACAGCGCTCGCCGGACGAGGCACTGAACGGAACAGCTCAGGCAGGCCGGGCCTTGGTTTATCTGCATAACCACCGCTTCGTCCATGCAGAGGTCGGCGGTGCCAGCCCGGAAAGCCTGATCGCAACTGAGAGAGGGAAGCACATCAAGCTCGCTGATCTGAGCACCTGCACCCCCATGTCATCAGACGACAGGCTGTTGTGGAAACAAATCGGCAACGACCTGGCGTTTCTTGCCTGCCTCCTCTTCTACCTGGCGACCGGCCAGGAGCTGGCGCGCGCGGGGATTGAGAGCGCCCCCGCCATGCTGCAACCGTTCATCGAGCGGGCACTGCGGCGGCAGTATGCCACAGTGCAGGATATGCTGGCCGACCTTTCACTCCGGCCTGCCATATCCACACCTGGCCCGCTCAAATATTCCTGTGGCCAGGCCACCCATCCCGGCCTCAAACGCTCCCGCAATGAGGACGCCGTTGTCTCATTCACGCTTGAAGACAGCCAGCTTATCGCCGGATTCTACCTGGTGGCCGACGGCATGGGCGGGCATGACGCCGGTGATCTGGCCAGCAATATCGTCAAGCAGACCGTTACCGGCCAGCTTGCCAGGATTAGAACATCACCTGAGTTGCTCAGGGCAGGTCTGGGCGCGGAAAGCACCCTGAGCGAGCTGTTAACCCAAACCATCCAGGAGGCCAACCGGACCCTGTTCCGGTACGCACAGGCACAGGAGAGCAGCATGGGGGCTAC
The DNA here is from genome assembly GCA_034435075.1 of Anaerolineae bacterium. Classification (GTDB taxonomy): domain Bacteria; phylum Chloroflexota; class Anaerolineae; order B4-G1; family B4-G1; genus JAOAAG01. The sequence continues at coordinate 20,890 of DAOTYA010000210.1, read as the reverse complement.
CGTGACCGCTGCACTGCTCGTCGGAGACCTGGCGACCGTGGCCAACGTCGGTGACAGCCGCACCTATCTGCTGCGCGAGGGACGGCTGGAGCAACTCACACAGGATCACTCGCTGGTGGCACGCCTGGTAGACGTCGGCATGATCGCCCCACACGAGGCCCGTACTCATCCCCAGCGTAACCAGATTTATCGCTGCCTTGGGCACAGATCGGACATCGAAGTGGACATTTTCACGCGCCAACTGCAGGGCGGTGACATACTCCTGCTATGTTCCGATGGATTGTGGGGAATGGTCGAGGACGTGGAGATATGCCGCATCCTGGAAGAGGCGGATACCCCTCAACAGGCCTGCGATGCTCTGGTGGAGGCAGCCAACAATGCCGGAGGGGAGGATAACATCGGGGTAATTGTGGTAAAATTGGAGGGGGTTGGTGTATAAGCGTTGTCAGTGAGGCGGGGTGGTGACACGCAGGCTGTTCTATGCTCTGGCATTTACCGTGGCGTTCATATTGCTGGTGGTGATGGCCTGGGCAGCAGGGTGGGCTGCCCACAGGCTGCTGTTCCCGCCAACACTGCCTTCGACGGGTACCCCCGTCCCTGTAATGACACAAGAGCAAGAGGTGGTGGAAGCGCCTGTGTTATCGCCTGTTGCTACGGCAACCCGGACTCCGCGCCCTACTTCTACACTGATGCCCAGCCCCACCCTGACGCCAACACCGGCAGTAATCACTGTGCAACGCGGTGAGGGCATATACCAGGTCTGCCGTCGCCATTGCCCGGGCCTCTGGCCAGAAGATGAGGTACCGGAGAGCCTTGACGAATATGCCCGCCGGGTGGCGCAAGAGAATGGATTGAGATGGGGGCGGCAGGGGCCAAAACTGGGCGAAGGCCAGGAGCTACGGATGCCGCCCTGCCCGCCGTAATTGGGAGGTATGCAATGTTGACACCCGGCACGCTGCTTCAAAACCGCTACCGCATCATCCGCCAGATCGGCGGCGGGGGGATGGGCGTGGTCTACCTGGCCCGCGACTCCCGCTTGGCCGATAAACCGTGTGCCGTCAAGGAACTCCTCCCCGACCCCCACGCCAGACCCGAGGAGCGCGAACAGGCCGCCGCCCAGTTCCGCCGCGAGGCCGCCATCCTGGCCCACCTAAGCCACCCTAACCTGCCCAACGTCTCTGACTACTTCGAGCAGGACGGCAACTTCTACCTGGTGATGGACTATATCGAGGGCGAGACACTGATGGACAGGCTTGCCCGCTCGCCAGGAGGACTGCCGGAGCAGGAGGTGGTGGACTGGGCCGTGCAACTGTGCGGGGTGCTGGATTACCTCCACAGTCAAAACCCGCCGGTCATCTTCCGTGATATGAAACCGGCGAATGTGATGGTGACCGCTGAAGGAACGGTCAAATTGATTGACTTTGGTGTGGCCCGGTTGTTCGACCCCGGCAAGGGCACCGACACGCTCAAGATGGGCACCGCCGGCTACGCCCCGCCAGAGCAGTATGCTGGCCAGGGGCAGACCACGCCCCGTTCCGACATCTACAGCCTGGGGGCCACAATCTATCAACTGCTGACCGGCGATGATCCCACCGCCCATCCTTTCGTCTTCACCCCGCCCAATCAGTTGCGCCGCACCATCTCGCCGCGCCTCTCCGGCGTGGTAATGCGCGCGCTCAATCTCGATCCGGATGCCCGCTTTCCCTCCGCACGGGCAATGAGCCAGGCGCTTCGGGATGCGACCAGGCCGCGCAGCCTGCGGCTGCCTGTCACAATCCAGCACGGGCTCGGCACCGGCACGGCGCTGCTGGCCGAAACGCCCGCCGCCCTGCGTCGGCGCAGTCGCCCGGCGCGCATTATCCTGGGTGTCCTGGGATGGCTCGGGCGCACACTGTTCACCGTCACCATTGCGCTCGTTATCGTCGTACTGCTGCTTCTGCTGGGCGGGGCGTTCGCGGTCTCAGCAATCGCCGAGCGGGCCATTGCCGATACCGACTGGGAACTGACCCTCCACACAGAACCCGAGCGTGTCATAACAGAGAGCGCCCTCGAGGACGGGGTGCGAGCGTTTCTGGAGCCTTACGCACTCGATGCCCTCGGCGATGTGCAGGCTGACTTCCGCCCACCGGATAAGGCGTTGATCTCGGTGGAACTCTCCTCGAACCCTATCTCGCTGGAGACGCGCCTGGGGGTGCGCGACGGAACGCCGGTCATTATCCTGGAGCGGGTGAACGATATGCCCATGTATGTCATAGGTGGCATCATCTCGGGAGGAATTAACCGGGGCTTTCAGAAAGCCTTTGCTGACTCACCGCTGCATGTCACTTCCCTCGTCATTGTGGGGGACCAGTTAGAAATTTACCTGGGGCGGTAACATGAGCACCTGGAGCGGACGGACGATCGGTGGATATCTGATCTCTGATGAAATCGGGCAGGGGGGTATGGCCACCGTATATCGGGCCTACCAACCGCAACTGGATCGGTGGGTGGCGATCAAAATCATGCACGCCGAGGGGCCCGGCGCCGAAGAATTCCTGGCCCGCTTCCGGCGTGAGGCGCGCGCCATCGCCGCACTGCGCCATCCCAACATCCTGACCATCTATGACTACGGGGAAGAGGCCGGTATCGCCTACATCGTTATGGAGTACGTCTCCGGTGGCACGCTCAAGTCTCTGCTGACCGGTCAGCCGATGGAATGGCCCGACGTAGCCACGCTGCTTATACCGGTGGGGCAGGCCCTGGCGTATGCCCACTCGCAGGGCGTTATCCACCGCGACGTCAAACCGGCCAATGTGCTGCTCGCCCGCCACGACTGGCCGATGCTGGCCGACTTTGGACTTATCAAGCTGGTGGGCCAACAGCGCGGCATTACCCGCCCGGGCGTGACTATCGGTACTCCGGCCTACTTCTCACCTGAGCAGGCCGCAGGGGAAGAGGTGGACCACCGCACCGACATCTACAGCCTGGGCGTGATCATGTACCAGATGTTGACCGGCCGGCTGCCCTTCGAGTCGGATTCGCCCATCGAGATGATGCTTAAGCGGCTCCACGAGTTGCCACCTCCACCACGTTGTATCAACCCGCGCATCTCACCTCAACTGGAAGCTGCGCTCTTGTGCGCGCTGGCCCGCCAGCCGGCAGCTCGCTATCCCTCCATGGAGGCCTTTCTCTACGACCTGCTGCGCATCCCCGGCGCTACTGGCCGCCCTGTGGTATCTAACGTTCAGGATGAAACCCCCACGACCACCGCGCGCCTGGGACAGATACGCCCGATGAGCGGACCGCGCCTGGTCATTGCCGGCACCGGTACCACCCTGCTCATCCCCACCCAGAGTGAGGTACTGATCGGACGCACCGACCCTGCTATCGCCACACAACCTGACATAGACCTGGCCCCTTACGGCGGAGGAAAGGCGGGTGTCTCGCGCCGCCATGCCAGGCTGATATGCAGTGCCGATGGCTGGTGGCTTGAGGACCTGCACAGTACCAATGGCACCTTCCTCAACGGCGTCCCATTGTCCCCGAGACAGCCAGCCCGTATAGCGACCGGCGATATAATCCGTTGCAGCCAGGTAACGCTGATCTTCTACGAAGAATGAAAGTAGGACAACTGCTCGCAGTTGTCCTACGAGTACGATTTCCCCTTTGCTCTGTCTGCGGTTGCACAGGGAATCTCCCTCCATGCCCTTAGAAAGGTGACAGTCACCTCTTACCCTTCAAAACGGGGAAGTACGGTCGCATCATTAACTGAACCGTATTGGAGCTAAACCAAAACACCTTACAGGAGAGATGCTATGGCTACCTTCAAAGTCGGCATTATCGGCTGCGGTCGCCCCTGGAAAACGGAGGGCGCGACCGGATTCGGAATGGGCCACCTGCACGCAGCAGGCTACCTGGCCTCGCCGGATTGCGAGCTTGTCGCGGCGGCGGACATCAATAGTGAGAACCTGACAGCATTTTGCGAACAGCACAGGGTGCCTCGCGGTTACCTGGATGTAGATGAGATGTTCGCCAGGGAACATCTCGACATCGTGAGCATCTGCCTGTGGCCGCACCTGCACGCTCCGATGGTCTTCAAAGCCGTCCAGGCCGGCGTCAAAGCTATCCACTGCGAGAAGCCCATGGCCCCTACCTTCGGCGAGGCCAGGAAAATGGTGGAGCTGTGCGCCGCCCACAACGTGGTGCTCACCTTCAATCACCAGCGCCGCTTCGCCCGGCCTTTTCGCAAAGCCAGGGAGCTGCTCGATAGTGGCGCCATCGGCGAGCTTGAGCGCATCGAAGCCATCGCCCCCAATCTCTACGACTGGGGCACTCACTGGTTCGACATGATGTTCTTCTATAACCACGAGACCCCCGTGGAGTGGGTGATCGGTCAGATAGATGCGCGAGGAGGCCACGCCATCTTTGGCGTCGTGGTCGAGGGACAGGGGCTGAGCTTCTTCAAGTGGCGTAACGGCGTGACCGGCCTGATGGTGACCGGGGAGAGGTGGCTCTATGAACAGGGGACCCCGCTGAGAAGCTTCTCCTGCGGCAATCGCCTGGTGGGTAGCGATGGAGTGATCGAGGTGGACGTCCATAATGGACCCAGGCTGCGCCTGCGCAACAGCGATACCGGCGGCCGCTGGGAGGAGATACAGGTCGAGGGCGGCATACACGATGATGAACTTCACATCGCCGCCATCCTCGATCTGGTGGACGCGCTCAAGAGCGGCCGCGAACCGGAGCTCTCGGGGCGCAAAGCGCTCCAGGCCACCGGGCTGATCTTCGCCACCTACGAATCGAGCCGCAGGCGCGGGCGGGTGGACCTGCCACTGGAGATCGAGGACTCCCCCTTCCTGAGCATGTTGAACGCCGCCGATATCACCACCTGGCCAGCCGGTGATGTGATCGCCAACGGTATCCGAATCCACTACCATCGTACCGGACGCAACAGGCCCCCGCTGGTGCTCGCTCACGGATTCAGCGACAACGGGCTGTGCTGGACGCCGGTCGCGCGCGCTCTGGAAATGGAATACGATTTGATAATGTACGACGCGCGTGGGCACGGCCTCTCAGAGGCCCCCGAGGACGGATACACAGGTGCGGATCACGCTGCTGACCTGGCTGGCCTGATCCAGGCGCTGGGCCTTGACAGGCCCGCGATCATCGGCCACTCGATGGGTGCTGCCACTGCGGCGCTTACAGCCGCACTCTACCCCGGGTTGATCGGCAGGCTGGTGCTTGAGGACCCGCCCTGGCGCGACGATCTGTGGCCTGAGCTGACACCGGAGGAACTCACCAGACGCTTCGAAGAAGAGCAGGCCAGAATCCTCGAGCGCAAAGCCCTCTCCCGTGAGACACTGATGGCCCGCTGTCGCCAGGAATCGCCCGGCTGGGATGAGGCAGAACTGGGCCCATGGGCCGAGTCCAAGCGGCAACTAAGCCCTCACGTGCTCAAAGGCTTCCTTCAGAAGCCGGTGCCCTGGCGCCAGGTCGTCGCAAAAATCAACTGTCCCACCCTGGTCATCACCGCCGACCCGGCACACGGCGCCCTCGTTACCCCGGAAACAGCGGCAGAAATCCGCGCTCTCAATCCGCATGTGTCCACTGTACACATCAGTGGCGCCGGACATAACATCCGCCGTGAAGCTTTTGAGGCATATATGGCGGCGGTAAGGGACTTCCTCAAGCAGGCCTGAGGCTGTATCGAAGTCCAGGCAGACGCCTCAGATGTATTGGAGGCCCACGGTGACACAGCCAGGCAAAACATGTGTCAATGTCATCGGTATAGGGGTCGCCTGCCTGGACTATCTGCTGCTTGTACCCGGACTCGGAGAAGTGGCGCACGGATGTCGCCTGCAAGACTTTCTCATCCAGGGTGGCGGGATGGCGGCCACTGCTATGGTCACCGTGACCCGTCTGGGGGGAGAGGGCCGGCTCTGGACAGTGCCCGGACAGGACCACCACGGCACGCTTATCCTTGAGGAACTGAAAGCAGAAGGGGTTGACGTAAGCCAGGTCGTGCGCATGCCCCACCTCAAAAGCCCGTTCAACTTCGTGCTGGTTGACGGGCAGACAGGGGAGCGCGTATTCCTGCAGCCAGATGTTGACTGGGGGCGTGGGAATGCAACACCAGAGGTCTCTCCAGACCTTTCCCTTGTGGACAGGGCCGGTGCGGTGCTGGCAGACGGCCACTGGAATGGATGGGCGCTGGCTGCTCTGCAACGTGCGCGCAGCAGGGGCATTCCCACCTGCGGCGACCTGAACCGCGTTGCAGGGAACGAAGCGTTGTTATCGCTGATTGATTACCTGATCGTGCCGCGCCATGTAGCCGAGGAGGTGGCTGGCGAGGCGGGGCCGCGAGCGTTGGAGCTATTGGCCGCCTTTGGCGCGCGGCTTGTCGCCGTGACCCTTGGTTCAGAGGGGACAATTTATCTATACGATGGAGCGATCCATCATCAGCCCGCCTTCCAGGTCGAGGTAGTTGATACTACCGGTGCCGGCGACGTCTTTCATGGAGCGTTCGCCTACGCCATCGCGCGGGGCTGGACCCCGCCTCGGGCGATGGTGTTCTCCTCAGCAGTGGCGGCGCTTAAGAGCCTATCCGAAAAACCGTACAAGCGGCATCCCTATGCCGCTTATACCGACGCATAGGGATGCGTCGGTTACGTTTTTCGGATAGGCACTAAGTGCACCAGGCTTGGCGGCCGTACAGGCATCCCCACGCTGGCGCAGGTAGAGCAATTTCTGGCTCAGAGATAGGCGTGGTAGCACCGCAGAATAGAGTTGCCCTACTGCCCCACCAGACACACTCCACGTAAATGCACCATTCTGGACGTTATGCGGCATATGTGTTAAAATAACCGCCGCTGCCGGGAGACACCTCAGTTATCCGGGCCCGCACAGGCTGATGAACCGGTGGTTACGAATCGGCAGACGATTAAAGCAACCATTTACCTGGCGGTCTGCATTGCTGCATTACTCTTGAGCCTCCCTGCGTGGGGATGGCGGCTGGCGGACTTTCTGGTCTGGAAATGCATGATCGCTTTCAAACTGCCCATCCAACCGGTGGACGATTATCTTATTGTGGTGGACAAGAGCGAACATCAACTCACCCTATACCAGGGGGAAAGGGTGATGCGTACCTACCCGGTAGCCATCAGCAGATATGGCAAGGCCCCCAGACATCGCTACGATGATTTCCTGACGCCTGAGGGAGAGTTCCTTATCGCAAGTATGCAATACAACTCACACTTCGGACCGCGCCAGATGCTCCTGGAGACAACTGCCCAGGCATTGGCTGATTACCGCGCTCAATACGGCGATGAGGCCGCAGCGTTGCTCCAGGAGTGGGAGGCCCGGCACGGTCCACTGGACACCATCTGGGAAGTGTACGATTACAACACGGCTCACCCCGGCCGCGAAATATGGCATGATATCCTGATTCACGGTGGAGGCAGCAGCCCCGATTGGACGCTGGGATGCATCGCTCTGAACGACCAGGATATCCTGGAGCTGTTTGCGCTCTTGCAACGCTCCCGACACCGTGGCATTGGAGTGCCTGTCGTGATCAAGCCCTGATATTTTCGCATTGCGGAGAACATGAAAGTGCGTTGTGGCGTAAGCATCGTGCTGGGAGCTGGTCTGCTTGTTGCATTGGTATTTGCGATACGGGCAATGGCGGCCACACCACCTGAACTGGCCGCCCCCGCGACTGAACCTTCCCATGAACGGTACGTGTGTGTACCCAGCCTCATCTGGCGTCACCCGGAACTCTGTCCCCGGTACGGGCCAGGCATCACCGCCTACCGTCTTCTCTCCATCCGCCTGCCCGACCCTCTGCCTGAACTGCCGGTAATCCAACTGCCCCGCAGCAAAGAAGACGAGAAACTTCTGCCGCATACCTATGCCCACGTGATCACCGTCCCCCTGAACGTCTACCGCCACCCGATGGAAGCAGCGATGGGATTGCCGCCTGTGCGCACCATGCTCTCCGGTGACTGGTGGGTGAGTGTGGATGGAATGGTGGAATACGAGGGTCAGCAGTGGTACCAGATCAATGAAGATGAATTCGTGCCAGCCGGTACCCTTGCCTTTGCCAGCCCCTCGCGTTTCCAGGGCGTCTACCTGACCGAGCAGCCTCAATATCCTTTTGCCTGGGTCAACCGCTGGGTGCAGCCATCGCTCACACCTCAGGGCGCACTCAACAAAAGCGTCACCCTGAGCCGTTATCAACTCGTCACCATTTTCGCCGAGGAACGACGCGGTGATGAAATCTGGTATCTGATCGGACCCGACCAGTGGGTGGAACAGGAGAACGTCTCTCGCGTGGACGTGGACCCGCCCCCGCCAGGAGTCGGGCCGGGGGAGAAGTGGATCGAGGTGGACCTGTTTGAGCAGACACTCGCCGCTTATGAAGGCGAAAGAATGGTGTACGCCACGCTGATCTCCAGCGGACGAACAAGTACCGCCACCCCTACCGGCCTGTACCGCCTGTGGGCCAAGTTATGGGAAGGCAAGATGAGCAATCCGGATGTGGAGGATGGACATCCCGCCTGGTACTTTATCGAAGATGTCCCCTGGACGATGTACTTCCATGGTGGTTATTCGCTTCACGCAGCTTTCTGGCACGACGCTTTCGGCTTCCTGCGCAGCCACGGATGCGTTAACCTGGCGCCCAGAGATGCGGAATGGCTCTTCCGCTGGAGCGACCCGTATATCCCTGAGGACGTGAAAGTACTCTACATTGGCGAGGGAATGCCAAACACCTGGGTGTGGGTCCATTTCTCCTCCCCGTTCGAGCCTTCTCCCACCCCTTCCCCCAACCCCTGATCCCGGAGTGAGAGCGAAAGTATGACGAAATCGCTGCGCCGCATGATATACCTGGTTGCTCTGGCGTGCCTGGGTTTGCTCGCCGCACTCATCGCCTCCTGCGGGAGCATAAGCATTCCCCGGGTCACCCCCACACCGACACGTACTCCGCGCAGTACTTCCACACCGACCCCCTCACCCACGCCAACGCCCACGCTCACGCCCACACCGGCCTGGCCGGTATCGGTTTTTGTGCCCTATGGCCTGCCACCTGCGTTCGCCGAGGCCATCGGCAGCATACTTAGCAACCACACCGACCTGTTCGTTGCAGCATCGTCCCCGCAAAGTGCCGACATCGAGCTGAAATTATTACCCGCTCCGGAAGATGATCTCCTCGGCGAGTGGACCTACGCGCTGGTGGCTCCCTTCCCCACCCTGACCGACAACGTTGCCTGGCAGGATGTGCTCAGTTGCTGGCAGGGTGTACCTGCCGGTCCCTTCGCCGGCCGTCCACTCCTGATGAGTCCGGATACGGCGTTGACACTGGCCGCCCTGCTGGGGGAGCCAGCTCCCGGCGCGATCGAGCTGCTCCCCGCCGCTGAGCTGCTCCAGCGCGCCTGGGATACCCGCCCTTCCTGGGGTATCGTGCCCTTTGATCAACTGGAACCGCGCTGGAAGGTGCTTTACGTGGACGGCATCTCACCGCTCGACAGGAGGCTGGAAGCGGAACCCTATCCGCTCACCGTGCGTGTCGGCGCATCCGGCCTGGAGCGCGGAGTGCACAGACTGGGGGAAGAGCTGGGAAGATACCTGACCAACCGGGATGTCAACAAAATGTCGGTTGTCGTGATGACAGGCGTGACAGCCCTGACCCGCGCCACCGCCATGCGCATGAACCGCAACGGCATCACCTATCCTGCGGAGGACATCCGCTCCTGGTTGCTTGATGCGGACATTACCCACATCAGCAACGAGGTCTCCTTCGCCGAAGACTGCCCCCCGCCAGGCGATTACTACACTATGGTCTTCTGTTCCGATCCTGACTATATACAGTTGCTGGAAGATATAGACGTAGACGTGGTCGAGCTGACCGGCAACCATCTGCTGGACTGGGGATTGGAGGCGATGAAGCTGTCGCTCAGAATGTATGAGGAAAGGGGGATCCCCTACTATGGCGGTGGCTGGAATACCAGCCAGGCACTACAGGCGGTTACCATCACTCACGGCGTACACACTTTTGGCTTCCTGGGGTGCAACCCTGCCGGCCCTCAGTCTGACTGGGCCACCGAGGAGCTGCCCGGCTCGGCTCCGTGCAGCTTCGGTTACGTCGCCGAACAGCTTGGCCCTCAGATTCGCTCACTGCGCGAGCAGGGGATCATTCCCATCGTCACCCTCCAGTATCTGGAGACTTACAGCTACGAGCCGACCGGTCAGCAGCGCCTCGACTTTCGCGCTCTGGCCGAGACCGGCGCGGCCATCGTCAGCGGCAGCCAGGCACACCAGCCACAGGGCTTCGACTTCGTCAACGGCACATTTATCCACTACGGCCTGGGCAACCTCTTCTTCGACCAGATGCAATCGCTCGAGACCCGACAGGAGTTCATAGACCGCCACATCTTCTACGATGGGCGGCATATCAGCACCGAGTTGCTGACAGCGATACTGGAAGATTACTCACGCCCGCGCCCGATGACCCAACGGGAGCGCGAGGCGCTATTAAGCGCGGTATTCGCAGCGAGCGGCTGGTAGGAGGCGACTGTGGCAGGCAGGGAGGATAAAGCTTCGCCGATCGAGTTCGGTTCTATGCCGCTCGACCCCATCTACGCGTGGGGGATCGTATTGGAGCCGGTGGAAACGCTCATAGAGCGCACGACCTGGTTCATCGAGCAACTGGCCCGCCGGGTGTACGAGTACGGTGAAGAGTTCGATGATGCCGAGCTGGAACGGCGCTTCCTGGCCTTCTTTGACCAGCTCGTGCAGGAGGGGACTCTCCAACGCCTGCCCGACGCACCACCCGAGATGGGCCGTCAGATTCTGGGGCCGCGCCGCTGGCTGCGTGCCCAGCGCATCCGTATCAACCGGCTGGTTGACTACTGGCGCAGACAGGAGAGCACAGCCTCCCCCGATGCCCCAGGAACACCACAAGGAGCTGCTGATGGCGGAACAGAGGTATGAACCGAAGATCATAGGCTTTCTCTGCAACTGGTGCAGCTACGCAGGTGCCGATCTGGCAGGTGCAACGCGCCTCAAATATCCCCCAAACCTGAAAATCATCCGCGTCCCCTGCTCCGGACGCGTCTCGCCGGAGCTGGTGATACGCACCTTCCGCGAGGGCGCGGATGGCGTGATGGTATTGGGCTGCCACATCGGCGACTGCCACTATTCCACGGGCAACCACCGCACGGCCCGGCGTATGCCAGTGCTCAAGGCATTGCTGGAGTTTACCGGCATCGAGCCGGAGCGGTTTCTGGTGAAATGGGTCTCCTCTTCAGAGGGGGGACTTTTTGCCGAGACGGTGGAGGAGTTCACGGAAAGGCTGCGCAACCTGCCACCTTTGGAGGAGTCATTGAAGCAAAACCTCAGCCGATAGAAGCACCATCAGAGGTGACTGTCACCTGCCCTGAGGCCACCACTGCCTGCCCGAGGGAGATACAGCCATCATTGGGCGGCACCAGGGTGTGGACAAGGACGGTGAAACCGGCTTCCTCAAGCAGTGCGACGGTCCTTTTCGTCAACCTCACGTTCTGGAACACCCCACCTGAAAGGGCCACCTGGTTCAGCCCGAACTCCTTTCCCAGCCGCCGACATACCTGGCAGATCATCAGTGCCAGGCCATTGTGAAACCTGGCCGCGATGACGCCCGGCGGCACGCCGGCCCGCACGTCTGCAACGACAGCGTCGAGGCAGGCCGTCACATCAATGATCTCCCCCGGCTCAAAGGGATATGCCCCACATTCCCCGTCATCCGCCACCATCTCTAACTCGATGGCTGCCTGTGCCTCGTAGCTGATCTCCTGTCGCACGCCGGCCAGCGCAGAGACGGCATCGAACAGCCGCCCCGCACTCGAGGTGGGCACGGTGTTGACACCCCGCTCTAACTGACGGGACAGCACTGCACGCTCGAAGACCGGGGCGGCCTGCACAGGGGGCAAATCCTCCTCCCAGGCAATCCCCGCTGCCCAGAGGTAAGCCAGCGCAGTGCGGTAGGGACGACGGATGGCAGCGTCTCCTCCCGGAAGCGGCATATACTTCAAATGCGCCACCCGCCGAAAAGTGGCGTAGTCAGCTATCATAAACTCCCCTCCCCAGATGGCCCCGTCGCTGCCGTAGCCGGTCCCGTCGAAGGCCACGCCGATAGCGGGCTGTACACCGCTCAGGCCATGCTCGACCATGCAGGAGGCGATATGTGCGTGATGGTGTTGCACCTGATACAGGGGAAGGGACATAAGCGCCGCATACTCCCTGGCATAACGGCCGGTCAGGTAGGCAGGGTGCATGTCACAGGCAACGACCTCAGGCCTGATCCGGAAAGTGCGCGTCAGTTGCTCAACCATCTGCTCGAGAAAGCGCAGTGTCTCATAGTTCTCCACATCACCGATGTGCTGGCTGATAAAGGCGTACCTCTCGCGGGTCAGACAGAAAGTGTTTTTCAATTCTGCTCCCAAGGCCAATACCTGGGGCATCGGAAATGGCAGGTGGATTGGGTAAGGAGCATAACCTCTGGAGCGGCGCACCGGCAGCTCCTTACCCGAGCAGGGCAGGATGCGCGTCACGCTGTCATCACAGCGGGCATGGATGTCCCGGTCGTGCAGCAGAAAACCATCCGCCAGCTTCGCCAGCCGCTCCAACGCCTCCTCGTTGGCTACAGCGATCGGCTCCTCGGAGTAGTTGCCGGAGGTCATCACCAGGGCGATCGGAAAGGCCGGAGCCGGTTCCAGCAGCAGGTAATGGAGCGGAGTGTAGGGTAGCATGACGCCAAGATAGCGGTTTCCGGGGGCAACCAGCGGAGAGATGGGAGCATCAGCCCGTCGGCGCAACAATACGATCGGACGCTGACGCGAGAGGAGCAACGCCCGCTCCGCGTCGCTCAGCTCACAATATCGCTCTACGGTCGCCAGGTCAAAGGACATAATGGCAAAAGGTTTGCCCACTCTACCCTTGCGCTCACGCAGTCTGGCCACCGCCGCGTCGTTTGTCGCATCGCACGCGAGATGGAAGCCACCCAGGCCCTTCACCGCAACCACCCCACCCTCCTGGATCATCCTCCGGGTGGCCTGGATGGCCTGTTCACCCTCAAGCTCTATCCCGTTTCCCAGGAACCACACATGAGGGCCACATACCGGGCAGGCATTCGGCTGGGCGTGGAAGCGTCGGTTGGCCGGATCATCGTATTCGGCCTGGCAGGCGGCGCACATCTTAAACCGGGACATAGTCGTATTCGGCCGGTCATAAGGGATGTCGCGGATGATGGTGAAGCGGGGACCGCAGTTGGTGCAGTTAATGAAGGGGTAACGATAACGCCGATCGCCCCGGTCAAACAGTTCACGCAGGCAGTCGTCGCATATTGCTACATCAGGTGAGATGGGCTGAAAGCGATCCGGCTGCGCTTCGGAGTGGCGGATAGTGAATGTACCGGATAGCGTGACAGGGGGCACGATCGGTGTGACGCTCACCTGCTCAATGCGCGCCAGCGGCGGGGCATCCGATCGCAGGCGGGCAACAAACTCCTCCAGCGCGGCAGCCGGGCCTGCGGCCTCGATCTCCACGCCCGATGAGCTGTTCAACACCCACCCGGAAAGCCCCATCCTGGTGGCCAGGTTGTAGACGAAGGGGCGAAACCCCACCCCCTGGACCACACCGCTGATATGGATGCGGCAGGCAGCAAGCGCAGCAGATTCACTCATCAATCACACCTCGACATGTTCGTGCGGTCCGCCCCACCCTGCCGAATCCTGCCGGACCTGGATCGCACGATAAGCATTGCAGAACTCCTCAACCGTCAAAACATCGGTGGGGATGCAGGGGTGAGCCAGCCTGATGGCCAACCGCGTTATCTGGGGTGGTTCGATATGCGCCGCCCGCAAAACCTGAGCGTCACGGAAAACCGCCCGGGTCTCGTCATAAGCCAGCAAGCGCCCCTCTGCCAACACAATGATGCGGTGGGCAAACTCACAAACCAGGCGCATGTCGTGCGTGATCAGAACGATAGTATGTCCCTCTCCATTCAGCGCCTGAATAGTTTCCATCAGCTCCATCACACTGCGCCAGTCCAGGCCGGCCGTCGGCTCGTCGAGCACAAGAACGCGTGGGCGCATTGCGTATACAGAGGCGATACCGATCTTACGCCGGATACCAAAGCCCAACACGGCCGGCGGCGCGTCGGCATAACCAAGCAACCCGAAGCGGCTCAGCGCTTCCTCCACCCGCTCCTCCAGTTCCCTGCCCCTCAACCCCAGGTTCCGCGGCCCGAAAGCGATCTCCTCCCGTGTTGTGGCGCAGAAGATTTGATGGTCAGGGTTTTGAAAAACGTAGCCCACAATGCGGGCCAGTTCTTTCACCTGGAGTCCCCGCGTGTCCTTCCCGTCCACAACAACCCTGCCTGAACAGGGCTTGAGCAGGCCGTTGAAATGCCTGGCAAGCGTCGTCTTACCGGAGCCATTCTGCCCGATAATAGCCACGAAGTCGCCTTCCTCGATATCCAGGCTGATGTCCCGGAGAGCCACGATTTCTGGGGTGTAACGATACCACAGATCACGTACCTGGATAATGCTCCTCCGCTGCTCCTTCCTGCCGGTCTCCACCGCCCGGCGATAAGTCGGGCAGCTCGGCGCACAGACCTGTTGTTGCAAAGGCCTGCTCAATGCTCTCCATGCATCCTCCAGCCGGACAAAGAGATAGTGCGTACTGTGCCGGGCGTTAAGCCGGACTGCCAGCTCGGTGACCTGCGGCACGCTCACACCGATCTCACGCATCAGCTCGACCTGGGCAAAGACCTTCTCCGGAACATCAGCCACAGCAATACGCCCTTCGTGCAGCACGGCCACCCGGTCGGCGAAGCGAGCGATCTGCTCAGCCTCTTGCTCCACCAGCACAGTGGTGATATGCGCATGTTTGCGCAGCGTCTCGATCGCGCGGAAAACCTCGAGCTTGCCGACAGGATCCAGCCCGGAGGTCGGCTCGTCCAACACAAGAACGTCCGGCCTCATCGCCAGGACGGCCGCGATGGCCACTCGCTGCTTCTGCCCACCGGAGAGCTGGAACGGGGAACGCAGCCGCAGATTCGACATGCCGACCACGTCCAAAGCCCAGGCGATCCGCTCTTCTATCTCCGGAACCGGGAGGCCCAGCGTCTCCGGTCCGAATGCCACCTCGTCCTCGACCGTGGTGTTGAAAAACTGACTATCAGCATCCTGGAAGACCACTCCGACCCGTGAGGCCAGGAGAGGCACCGGGTGCTCCCGGGTGTTCAGCCCGGCGACGATCACATCTCCTGCGAAGATGCCGCCGATCGAATTCGGGATGATGCCGTTGAGAGCCATACACAGCGTAGTCTTGCCCGCACCGGTCCGCCCCATAATGGCAACGAATTCGCCCTTTTCCACCTCCAGGCTCACGCCACGCAGCACCGGAATGGGCGCGCCGCCAGGCGTCAGCGGGGGATATGCATAGTGGAGATTGCGGATAGAAATCTCTATCACGGTGTCAGGAAGCAGTTGCGCCAGAGGAGGTCCACAGCCGGGCCAGCTTGCGGTATTTGACTGCCTCGTAGTAAGCCATCAGCAGGCTCAGGCGCAGTCCGTGCAGGCCATCCCGTATCCCTCGCAGCGTGACGAAACGCCACCAGAAATGGCGCACTGCCTGGGAGTAAGGGGTATAGAAGTGCGGACGGATACCTTCGCGGAACAGGATGGCAGCGTCGAAATCAGAGTAGCGCTCCTGGCGGGCGATGAACTCAGCCAGGTTATCGTAGTTGTAATGGATAAGATGGTTACGCAGATAGCCCACCGGACCATCCGCCACGGCCACTTCGTGGACAGGGCGCTCCCAGTGAGCATACCCGCGCCGGAGCAGCCGGGCCTGGTAATCAGGATACCAGCCCGCGCTCCTGGTGAGCCGTCCGAAGATATAGTTATAACGCGGCACCCACCAGAGCACTTCCTGCGGCTCCCCCGCGGTTACCGCGCGCACCTCTTCCGCCAGCTCAGGGGTCACCCGTTCATCAGCGTCCACGAAGAGAATCCAGTCCGCCTCTACATGTTCCATGGCAGCGTTATGAAACTGAGCGAAGTTCTCGAATGGATGGGGAATCACCTCCGCCCCGACCATCCTGGCCAGCTCAGCCGTCCGGTCAGTAGTGCGGCAATCCAAAAAAACCACGCGGTGGTCTGCCCAGCTCAGGGTGTCCAGGCAATCCAGGATATTGTGCTCCTCGTCGCGTGCAGGCACAATGGCTGTTACATACACCGGCTCTCCTCCCAGGCACATATGATCTGCTGACAGGCGGCGCGGAATTCGGGGGAGGCTTCCCGCATGCGTTGCCGCATGCCCAGTTGCAAGAGCAGGCGCGCCAGTCTGCGCGTGAACGGCCCGTGATGAAGTGCGTAGAGCCGGGCACGGCTGGTCCACAAATTTACGAAGGAGGATATACGAGCCTGTTCGCTGGAGCGGCCGGCGTGGTGCACCACGCGTGCCTCTGGCACGCAGTAAACGCGCCAGCCTGCTTTGTGCATCCGCCAGCACCAATCCACCTCCTCGCAATACATCCAGAAGCCTTCATCCAGCAGCCCCACCTCAGCGATGGCACGCGAACGCACCACCAGCGCCGCCCCCAGCGTATGGTCAACCGGAAACGGCCTGCCGCCCTCGTACAGACGGCGCGGATAGCGGCCGTTAAGCGGGGTATCGTAGAGACGGGCCGGGAATGGGAAGAGATCAAATGCCAGTTGTACCAGCCCGGGGAAGTGAAAGGCCGCCTGCTGGAAGGAGCCATCGGCGTACAGCAGCGATGGTCCCACGGCACCAGCCTCAGGGTGGGCTTCCAGCACACCAATCAGCGCGCCGGTCGCACCTGGCAGTACCTCGGTATCAGGATTCAGGAGCCACACATACCGGGGCGGAGCGGGGGCGGAGAGGATGGCGCGTAAAGCGAGATTGTTCGCCCTGACAAAGCCTATGTTCTCCCGGCTGGCGATCAGGTTTACCTCAGGGAACATCTCCCTGACCATATCAGGTGTGCCGTCGCTGGAGGCATTATCAACCACCCATACCCCGGCCTCGAGGTGCGCAAGCGCAAGATCGTCCATCACGGAGCGGAGACAGGAGGCCAGCAGCTCTCGCACATTCCAACTGACGATAACGACGCTCAGCTCTCCCATCCGGCACCTACAGAGGGATATTCCCGTGTTTCTTGGGGGGATTGGCATCCCTTTTGTTCTGCAACATCTTGAGCGCTTCGATTAGACGCGGGCGGGTCTCCTGTGGTTCGATCACATCGTCAATATATCCCCGCGCTGCGGCGACATATGGGTTGGCGAACTGGACGCGGTATTCCTGCACCAGTCGCTCCCACTCCGCCTCCGGGTTCTCGGCTCCGGCGATTTCCTTGCGGAAAATGATGTTCACAGCGCCTTCCGGCCCCATCACCGCGATCTCTGCCGTGGGCCAGGCGTAGGAAATGTCCCCCCGGATGTGTTTAGAACTCATCACATCGTAAGCTCCGCCGTAGGCCTTGCGGGTGATGACGGTGACCTTGGGCACGGTCGCCTCACAATAAGCGTAGAGGAGTTTGGCGCCATTGACAATGATGCCCCTATGTTCCTGGTCCACCCCTGGCAGAAAGCCGGGCACATCCACAAAAGTCACAATCGGGATATTGAAGGCATCACAGAAACGCACGAAGCGCGCCCCCTTGCGGGACGAATCAATATCCAGCACTCCGGCCAGCACCAGTGGCTGCTGGGCCACGATGCCCACGGAAAATCCCCCCAATCTGGCGAACCCGACGATAATGTTCTGCGCCCAGTGCTCATGGACTTCCAGGAACTCCCCATTGTCCACCACACGCCGGATAATTTCCTTCATATCGTAGGGTTTGGTGGGACTGTCGGGGATAATGGTTTTCAATGCTTCATCCATGCGATCTTCCGGGTCGGTGGCAGGCACGAACGGTGGGTCCTCCATGTTGTTCTGCGGGATGTAGCTGAGCAGGCGGCGAATCAACGAGAGGCAATGCTCTTCGTTCTCCGCTGCGAAGTGAGCCACGCCGCTTTTCGAGGCATGGGTCATAGCGCCGCCCAGCTCCTCGAAAGTCACCTCCTCGTGAGTGGCAGCCTTGATCACCTCCGGGCCAGTGATGAACATATGGCTGCTTCCCTTTGTCATCAGGATGAAATCGGTTATCGCCGGCGAGTACACCGCACCCCCGGCGCATGGCCCCATAATAGCCGAGATCTGCGGCACCACTCCGGAGGCGAGCACGTTGCGCAGGAAAATGTAAGCATACCCGGCCAGGGAGACCACTCCTTCCTGGATGCGGGCGCCGCCGGAGTCATTCAGCCCGATGATCGGAGCGCCGTTCTTCATCGCCAGATCCATGATTTTGCAAATCTTCTCCGCATGCACCTCGGAAAGGCTGCCGCCAAATACGGTGAAATCCTGAGAGAAAATGTACACCAGCCGACCGTTGATGTAGCCCCAACCGGTGACAACGGAGTCACCCAGGTATTTCTGCTTTTCCACACCGAACCCGGTGGCGCGGTGCGTCACGAACATGTCCAGCTCACGAAACGAGCCGGGGTCTACCAGCTTTTCGATACGTTCACGGGCAGTGAGTTTGCCCCTTTCGTGTTGGCGCTCAATACGCTCCTGGCCGCCGCCCATGCGGGCCTGTTCACGCATACTACGCAGTTGCGCGACCTTGGGGTCTACGGACATGTTCAGCCTCCATATCTGCATTGTGTGGGACGGTCTGCAAGGCCATTCAGAGAGGCAGCAAACTCTGTATCCTGACGGGCTGGGAATCCTGGACCAGACTCCTGCTGCCAATGGCCGCTTATAATATATCATAACCCTCTCAAGAGACAAATCAGCTCAAGGGCAGGAGCACTTTGAACCGCAAGGACGCAAAGAAAAATTCAAAAAATTGTGTACGCCCCTGCGTTTATCCCGACAGACATCGAGACGCAGGATACATATGCCTGGAGAGGGGAGCAAACTGGCGTGGACGTGTGCGCCGATACCTGGCACAGGGGATAAAACGGAGCAGGAGAGGCTGGAAACCGGGGTTTCGGGAGACCAGACTTTTTGACAAAGGCTTTCTGGAAGGACCAGGCAGGATGAGGAAGAGAAAGAAAGCGTTGTAGTTTTGAGACGCAAAAAGGAAAAGAACCAGGGGATGGTTTATAATTGGTTGACACTCTGAGTTATACCGGATGTCGCCCGATTTGAGTCGGCCTGTTCAGCCACTTCGCGCCAGGCGTCGGCCTGCGCCGACGCCTGGTTGGCGCAGCCGACCAGTGACCATAGTGGGGGCGCAGGTAGGGGCGCAGCGCGCTGCGCCCCTACTTTGCGTCAGGCAGCCGATTTTCGAGGCAGCCTGAAGTGTAAACCGAGGAGAAAATGAACCATCCCCTTTTTGTTCGCATAACTGATTCTGAGGCGCAAGGCTCTGGCCAATCTCTTGACTATGCGCCGCGTGCTGGCCGCCGACAGCCGCCGACCGCCACCCACCGCCGGATTGTGATCCGGCGGGCACGTCCGGCGGGCACGTCCGGCGGGCACGTCCGGCGAACACGTCCGGCGGGCACGTCAGGCGGGCACGTCAGGCGGGTACGTCCGGCGAACACGTCCGGCGGGCACGTCAGGCAGAAACGACGCGCGGAATCCGGTTATGCGTATCTCACACTCGCGTGCAAACCTGATGCTATCTGGAAAGCCACCGTGACCATAATACCAGATTTTGCTCCGGCGACCTCCCATTCTTTCGCTTCGTCTGGCAGGACGGACGGCTACACACCAACGATGTGATCAAAGATCAGGATGGCATAGTGCACGCACGCCGCTTTGACCACCTGCCAGTCATGCCAGCGCGGGTCCAGGTTCTTGTATTCCGCCAGGTAAAGTTCTTCCAGGTCATAGGGCAGCGGATTGGCAAGTTGAATCTGCAACTGTTGCAAAGCCGATTCTTCGTTGGGCTGCGGGTAAAGGCGGTCGAAAGGTTGTAAGGCTTCTATCACCTTTTCATCACCCATATGATCGGCCAGAGCAACGAAGTCGAGATAGTCACGAGTAGCATTCCTTTGCAGAATCAACACTGCTTTGATGCGCAACATCTCGGCTTCTGTGGGAATGGTGATCTTCTCCCCTCTATGTTCAATCTGGGTGGTTTCCAGCGGCTCATCGCGAATCAATTGCCGTACCCCGGTTTCAATGCCGTCCAGACTGCCGAGAATCTGGACCGGGCGCCGGATGTGAGCTGTCTTCCAGCCAGCCACTGCCTCAAGATCGGCTAATACCCGATCAAAGCGCTCACGGAGGTCGGTCGGTACACGGTTCTCATCGGTAGAGAGACGATGTTGCGCATACACCGCGGCTGCGCTGCCCCCAACCAGGACGGCCTCTGGCAGGATACGTTGCAAGTGCGCAGCAGCGGAAAGCACCCGCTCCCACTCAGGCAAGGTATCGTTCGGCATAGGCTTTCCAAAAGTGGTAACGCTGAGCATAGGGATCGGCGATATGCGCCTGACAGACGCGCAGGATCTTTTCCAGCACGGTGCGGTCGGTCAGCGCCGCCTTGCGCAACTCAGCCCAATCCTGCCGCTTACCACGGGCGATGATGTCGTCAATGGCAGCCAGGGTGAGCTGTTGGTGCGTAAGATGACGGTGCAACATTATGCCTCCTGCTTCATGTTTCTTCTCGCTCCCGGCGATGACCTGGTCAACAGTATAGCATATCTTACCCCATCTTTGCAAGGGCACGCCCGGGCAGGGGTGTCCGTCACTTTTTTGCGCGAGAAGAGAGCGAGAGCAGGCTATGGCTGGCCGTGGCGACGTCAGTTGTAGGGCAACTGCTCGCAGTTGCCCTACATGTGGCCGGTCGTGC
>DAOTYA010000209.1:0-23850 GCA_034435075.1 Anaerolineae bacterium | reverse complement strand
CCGCTTTTCCCGCCCGGAGTCGGGTAGGTAGGGGTACTTCAGCCGGTTTTTGCCGCGCTTGCGCCGGCTAAAGCCTCGACTCCCTTCCTGGATTGGGATTTGCTTCGAACACCCTATTATCATTGACTCCACTGCAAAAAGGGCAGGCATCTGAGCCAGAGTGTCTTTCTCTCCCGTCCCAACGTGCCGGTGAATGTTCTGGTCGGCCTGGAGTTTCCCAAGGTCGCCAACGGCTGGACGGACGGGGAGATGTACAACGAATTCTGCTATAACGTCCAGGTGCGCTACCCAGGGTACCGTCACCTGGGCGAAGGGCATTTTGACCTGCACACCCTTTTCCGCGAACGGCTGGCCCGCCATATGCAGGAGACGGGCGAGAACCTGCTGAAGCAGGCCTTTGAGCAGGTCACCGATTAACAACTGCAGGCGTTCTTCCTCAAGACCGGCAAGCAGCGGATGGATCCGGAATCCCCAGTCCCCTGTCCTGCGCGGCCCAGGCGACCTCCGGGGCCAGATGGCGGAGGTGGCAGGAGGGCAGCGGGAATGATGAAAGCGGCCTTCACCCCCGGGTCCCGCTCGGCGGCGGAGACCATCCCCACCACGCCGCCCAGCACGTCGTCCCAGACCGGCGCACCGCTGAAGCCCGGCTGCACCCGATAGCCGCTCTCTTTAGTGTCCTCAATCTGGAGCCAGCTGCGGGCGGTGGGGCCGCGCCCCACGCCGCCGGCCCAGACGCCTTCGGGATGCCCGGCCGGGAAGCCGCAGGCGCGGAAGGAGTGGCCCCAGAGGTCGCCACCTGCTGCCAGTGGGGCCGGTTCGACCCCGGCGGGCGGGGCGGATTCCAGTTCCAGGACGGCGATGTCGTCCTGGGGGCGCCAGCGGGCCACCGCGCGGCCAGGCGCTGGCCCGGCGCCAGGAAGGGGAAGTCCAGGGGAATCCGGCCGGGCGGCGGTTCCGGCGTATCGTCGGGCAGGCCGAGGGCGCAGGTCACCACGTGGGCGCAGGTGAGCGCTTCCCGCTCCCCCGCCAGGAACCCCGCGCCGACGACTCCCCCCATCGGCAGCGTAGATGCGGACCTGAGCGCGCGCCAGGGGGAGGGAATCACGCTCGGACCGCGTCGGGGCAGGGGGCGCGCCAGCTATGGAGTGGAAACAGCCGGAATCACTCTGCCTCACTGCCCGCCTTGTATTGCTGGATTGCTCTCTCAAACTCATTGCTCATATTCCCCCGGAACGCTGCGCTGATCTGGGTCGGACCGAAAGTCTGAAACGATCGGAAATGCCGGATAACCTTGACGGGATGAGGTGTTTGGATGGCGGCAATCCCGACTCATCCAAATTTTAGTTTTTGTATCTCCGGCTTGAAGGCCCGTTCCAGCCGCACCATCGCATCACATAGCATCTTGAACCTGGGGCCATCGCTCACGGTCTTTGAGACCGCCGACGGTGATAAGATAAGAAATTCGGCTGGCACGCAGATCTTCCAACCGTTGCCAATCCAGTGGGCTACCGAATACTGCCTCAATGGTGCCTTTATGTGCCCCAAGGGCGTCAAAAATGCGCTTGTTCTCTTCTGCGTCTCCGCAATCAATGTACAACTCTACCCGGGCGTTGTCCATACGAATCACATAGTTGTAGGATAAACCGCTTTTTCCCGCGCTGGCGCTGATCCAGTTTTCTATCCCGGGTGAAATGCGTGTATGCAGCGTTGTGCTGCCCTTTGCTCGTTCCAGGAGTTGCTTCCAGAACTCTATCCTGAGCCTGTGGCGCTCGGCTAACTCTTTCTTCTGTTCGCCTGTCTGGCGTGCCTGGGGGCTGGGGCCTGCAATGACTGTGAACAGTGGGGCCGGTGGTGAATCGCCGATGCGATAGGCTTCTATGCGGAGCAAATAGATCGCTGTGTCGGCTGGCAGCATCTCATTTAGCCAGTGTACAGCCTTCTCGTGCTCCAGAAGGGGTTCTTTGGCGATCCAGATGGCGGTCTTGGCGCCCAAGTTGCTCATATAGACAAGCAGTTTGCCCAGATGGTCATGGTCGGTGGCCTCCAGTTGGTTTTCAATAACGACCAGGTTACCCTGGCCATCATCGGCCAAAATATCAGCAGAAAAGAGGCCAGCCGAAGCCTCTCTTTCCACCAGAGAGAGTTGTAATCCCAATGTTTCGCCTAGCAGGTCCAGGTTCTTGCTCAGCCAGGTGGTAAAGTCTCGTGCTTCGTGGGGCCACAATTCCCGCAGGTTCACTCGTGTCAGACGGCTGATGTCCTTCATATGCTCTCCTTTCATTATCTTGCTCATTCCAGACTTCATCGCTCCGAGTTCACCATTACTGTGCCCACACAACTTTGGACATTGAGTGCCCGGAAATGTTCCACATTCGGTACCATTTCCTGCAGACACTTTCAGATTCTCGGGTTGTTATTCCGTTACAAGTGAAATCCCTGCACATTGGGCAAGAAATTTACCACCAAGACACAACCAGGTAGCCGCTTCGACCTCCCAGGTATATTATGCACCATGGCCGGGTTTTTGGCTATTCAGGCTGTTAATGTGCTACGGCTCATATCGGCTTTGAGGTGAAGTGGCGAAATTGAAAACATCGTGGTATGCTTTTCTCTTGCTACATCCGATGGGATGGAGGAACACCATGATGCGCTTTCCTATTGGTGGTATTTTGGACGAGCAGGAATGTTACAACTTTTTGATGCGGGTGCTACACCCAGAGGGTCTGAAGTGCCCCAATGGACATCCGCTCCCTCCCGACCAGGCACCCCACGACCGGCATCTCGAGCCCCTATAGTACACTATCGCTGTCGCCTCTGTGGCACGGTCTTCAACATCTTCACCGACACCATCTGGAAGGGTACCCGCCTGTCGTGCACGACGATCGTGCTCTTCTTGCGGGGCGTTGTCCGGGCAAGTGGAGAGCGACGAGATGTTCCAGAATGCCGGAGAGAAGGGAACGCCTCATCGAGACCCCTCCGATCCCTCCTCGTCGTCGGGCCAACAAACGGCGGGGCATTGGAACAATGGAGAACGACCGCCCGCCGGTTCTAGGCATCCTGGGTCGGGAATCCGGCCGGGTTTCTCTCACCGTCTGCGATAACACCAAACAAGCGACCATCCAGCCCCAGGTGGAGACCAGGACACGTCCTGATGCCACAGTGTACACTGACGAATCCTCTGCCTATAAGCGGATTGCCGAGAGCGGCCGGGGACATGCGACGGTGTGTCATTCTCGATGTGTCATTCTCGAAAGGAGCGGGCACGCGATGATGACGGCGATGGTGTGCGGGAATTGCATTGCAACACAATGGAAGGCTTTTGGACCGGCCTGCGGAACTTTCTCCGTCTGTTTCGCGGTGTCCACAAAAAGTTTCTCGCCGGTTATGTGGCGATGTTTGCCTGGGCTCACAACTTGAAGCGAGTGACTGCCGATTTCCTGAGAGCTTCGATGGTACCCCATTTCACCTTAAAACCGATATGAGCCTATTGCGGAATCCCTACCTCCTGGTTGGCTGACAAATTTAACACTGGGACTATGAGCGGGCCTTTGAACACGGATGACACGGATTTTACGGATGTACACGGATGGAATCAGGGGCAAAATCCGTGTTGATCCGTGCAATCCGTGTGATCCGTGTCCCAATTGTTAAAAATGTCAGCCAATCAGCCGTATTGGGATTAAGAGCTATCCGGAAACCGTAACCGACGCATCCCTATGCGTCGGTATAGGCGACATAGGGATGCCGCTTGTACGGTTTTTCGGACAGGTTCTAAGAGAGTTACATAGCCACAATCGGGCTGACCTGTGGGACAGGCTTCACCTTCTACTGGACCGAAGGCTCTGCGGTGGCACACAATCCGGGCAGATGTGATCCGCGCAGTATAACGAGCAGAACGGCCGATTTTCGACGTGCCTTGCGCTGGACGCAAGATTATGCCGGGTGATAACACAGTAGATGAGAACGGCCGACCAGGATCATTTCGACCTGGGGAGGGAAAGGAACCGGAAATTTCACAAGGGGCATCATCTGGACATTAATGAGGGGAAGCAAATCACCGGGAACCACGCTGAGCAGATCACCCAACCTGGCCTCGGACGGCATCGCGAATTCACCCCGGCATATAGCGACCGGCGTATATATCGTCATCATCTCACGCCGCGTGAAGGTCCTGACCGTAGCACGCGCTTCCTCAGAGACCAAGTAGAGCAATATGATGTGGGACTTGAGGACGACAACGTGCGGCCGTAACATGCTCTTCAGCGGAAAGTTCGGTGATAACGGCATCATTTGCACATCGTAGAATGAAAGGCTTATCCGGGCTGTGCTGGAGACGAAATCACCAACCGGTCCGACACTCTCAAGCTGTCCCTTGAATTGAAAACCAGCGGTCACCACTATAGTTTCGTGTCGTTGAGTAGGAGGTGCCTGGAGTCCCATCATTTGCTCCTTAACCAAAAAGATTTGTGGCAATAACTTGTATTCTCCAGACCGCGTCCACAACGGCTCAGGTCTGGTATACAAGTTACGGTGTAACTATTCAGGACGATTGAGATCGTCCCCCTGGGCGCTTCGCGCCGGACGTCGGCCTGCGCTGACGCCCCTGGTCAGCGAAGGGCAGCCACCTGCCACAGGCCCTGGTGTGTGACATGAGGGTCAAGGTCATCCGGTTTTGTTCCAGGAGGTTGTGGGTTTGAATCCTGCCACTCATCCCAGGTGTCATAGCGGGAGCTGGTTCCGGCTTTATATTATATGCTCATTGCCTCCATAGCCCAAGCGGGTAGAGCGAAGGGTGTTCGAAGCAGAATGAAGTACTCATAACCACCGGATATGTCATCTCGTGCAGATATTTCCCTGCATATAGCGGGAGTTAGCGTGGGGTTGATTTTGCGGTCCGACCGTCAACCCCCGCGCATGTACGACCAGGTCTCAGATATAGGGGTTCTACCCCAGGGTTGATGGCACATATAGTGGTCCAGCCCGGGATGGTTCATTTTCTCCGTGAAATCGGTCTACACCTCGGGCTGCCTCAAAAAATCGGCTGCCTGGCGGTGAATGTGGGGGCGCAGCAGGTGCGCAGCGCGCTGCGCCTGCCGCAGCCAGCGGTTGGCCTGTGCCGACCGGCGCGTAGGCGCAGGCCGACGCCCGACGCGCAGCGCCTGACGAGGCCGATTTCGATCGGGCGATGTCCGGTAACTCAAAGTGTCAACCAGTTATGAACCATCCCGAAAAAGGCGCGTAAACTCAACGATCTGCGGCTGAGCCGCAGCACCGGAGCGAGGCAGCGAGCGAGGGCGCTGTCGGCTCCAGCCGCTGGTTGGGCGGTTTTGTCCATCCTGAACTAACCTGCTGGCTTGTAAACGGAAGTGCAATCCTATCTTCTCGTACTTTGAGCTGCGATGGATGCAGACTACCCAAACGCATACCCTATGAAATTGATGAAATCTGGCACAGTTCCGAATACCACACCCGCGATTAGCATGAAGACTATGCCGAATAAATAAAGCGAGTAACCGTAACTACCCAGGCTGTGGCCGGTCTCTGATCGGGCCACCCAACCCGGCGGTTATTTGGCCGGATTACGGCATCCACTTCCCATCGTGGCGACGTCGGGCGCGGTCTGGAGACCGGCCCGAGCCGGGTAACTGGGTAGTTACGAGTAACCTATGATAAACAGGATCCCCACCTGCTTCTCCCTGTGTCGGATTGACCATATTCCCCCAGGCAGCATGATTGCTCCCACGACCAGCGAAACCACGAACCACAGTGCCCACTCGCCCATGAGAGGATTGCCGCAGAAATAGTCGTATGTGGCGGTGTACTTCCAGGTACGTGCGCTCCAGAGGATTTGGACAGCCAGTGCTATCCAAAAGAGTACGCCATATAGCCATTGGCCTATATGCGCAAGGATCGGGAACGCGCTCTGCAAAACCTTGTTCCGATTTCCGCTATAGTTTTCGCTCACTCATATCAACCCTGCCAGGCACGCTCTCTTTGGCGAAACCGCCCAACGTTCCACTATAACGAGTCCATCCAACAGACGGTCACGATTGACGAGTGCCTCCCCACCAGCCATCTGGCACGTTTCATTGCTGGCATCGTGGCACTCCGCTCCGCTGGCGCTTCGTGCCTGACTGCGAACAACAAGATTAGAACGCTGATAAGCCCTCCCAACATATGATGTGTATCTGATCCCACTACGGTCACCGCCTGAAAAGCCCATACCTGGCAAATCAACTACAGTCACCACCTGATAGTTACCCCGTCTTGATAACCCCTCCCTGGACCTCCCAGAGCACAGCCTGTGCCCGGAATCCGGGAGCGAACATTTCAGGGTCAGTGGTGGTGAGGAGCGCCTGCTCCACACCGTTCACCTGGGCCAGCAGGTACTTGCGGCGCGCTGCATCCAGTTCGGCCACGACCTCGTCCAACAGAAATACCGGCGTTTCTCCCGTCCGCTCTTTCATCCAGGCCAGTTCGGCGAGTTTGAGCGCCAGCACAGCCGTGCGCTGTTGCCCTCGCGAGCCGTAAATCCCCAGGTCAACCTCGTGCGTACCCATGGCCGGGCTACCTGCGATGAAGCGCAGCTCATCCCGATGTGGCCCGGTCAGCGTGGTACCTCTGGCGATCTCCTCTTTTCTGCGCGCCACAAGCGTCTGGCGGAACGCCTCCACCAGCTCCTCAGTGGTGACGCCCTCCGGTGGCCCGCCGTAATGCAGGTCAAATGCCATCTGATACTTCAGCCGGGGCGGAGCCGCGGGATCGAAATTGGGCCGGTACTCCAGACGCAGCCATTCGAGTTCGCCGGTCAGTTGCCTGTGAAAGTGGCCGGCATAGTGAGAGAGAGCGGCCACCAGCTCGCGGCGACCGTGGGCCACGATCACACCCTGACGCGCCAGTATCTCCTCGAATGGAGTCAGTTGTGTCGGATCGCCTCCTTCATCACGCAGATGGCGCAGGATGGCATTGCGTTGACGCAGAGCCCCGGTATAGCGCTCGAGCGCCGCGCAATAAGCAGCATCTACCTGACACAGTGCTGCATCAAGGTAATGGCGGCGCACGGCGGGCGATCCCGAAATAATTTCTATATCCTGAGGCATAAAGAGTACTGCGTTCAGCCGCCCGGCAAGGTCAGCGCGGCGCCTGCGCACCCGATCTACGCGGATTGTTTTATGCATACGCACTGTCCCGTTCGACAGCGCCTTCCGTTCCAGTGTGACCTCGATCTCATAGAAACGCGTGCGGTGCACCACCTCTGCCCAGATACGGGCATAGGGAAGCCCCTCTGCCTCAGCGTTCCAGCGGATCAGTTCCCGGTCCAGGCTGGTCAGAGGTGATGAGCCTGTGGCAAGCAGGTAGATGGCCTCCAACAGGCTAGTCTTGCCCTGGGCGTTTGCGCCAAACAGCAGCAACGGACGGTCTGGCAGGGTCAGCTCGAGACGGGCGTAGTTGCGGAAGTTAGTCAGGCTGAGATAGCGGATACGCATCTGATGGTCTGCGGACCAGGTAGGTTTCCG
This sequence comes from Anaerolineae bacterium, assembly GCA_034435075.1. GTDB lineage: Bacteria > Chloroflexota > Anaerolineae > B4-G1 > B4-G1 > JAOAAG01. The sequence goes on along the minus strand of DAOTYA010000209.1, from coordinate 16,333 downwards.
AGGCCTTTTCGCAGCTTACCCGACCATTTCAGCACAGCAGCAAGGCCCCGGAAACCTGGCACACTTTAATTGATTGTGAACAGGCGGCCGTCAGCCCGGCCGAATACCTCCGGGAAGTAGAACTCATAGGCACTGGTCGGCACGACCCGATACTCGCCCGGATGGGTGGCCCGGAAGGTGTAGACGTACTCGTAGGTGCCGGCCGGCAGGTAATCGGCGAAGAGCACTACCCTGTCGTCACGCATTTCGCTCCGGCTGTACCAGCGCCACCACCGGTGATAGAACTCGTACTGTAGCTTATCTTCCGTCTGGCGATAGAGACCGGGCCGCTGTTCCAGCAGGCTGGTTGTCTCCAGAGCGGTGTCAATCGGCTCGGCGCCGGCCGGCAACGGGTCTTCAACAATGACGTAATACAGATCGTGCGGGGCGATGATGGTGAGGTGCACCCGCACCACCTCCCCCGCCCGGACCCCGTCTACCTCTGGACACTTTATCCCCTCGCTGCAATCGGGAGCGGTGTAGCGACGGGAGAGGATGATCCCTCGATTCAGCGGTTCGATTTCCTCCACCGGCAGATATACCTTGAGATGGGCGGTATAGTAAAGCCGTCCCCGGCCCGCCCCGCGTCCGATGGTAAGGCGGTTGCCCACGTCGGCCAGGAGATCGGCAACATCAACGCGCAGCCGGATTGGCTCATTCACGAGGTCCGGCTTAACAACACCAGAGGCCAGGGGGCTATCGTTAAGCAAAACGGCATAGTCGTACTCTCCCCGCAGCTCACCGGTGACCACCATCCAGTCGGTGAAAGCGACGATCGCCCAGGCCGTCTCCTGCGTTGTTTCCCAGATGCCGTCCCGGCGGGCCACCATCAGCCAGCGCACTACATTGGGTATCAGCTCGTTCTGGGGGTCCAGACGTGCCAGCGCGTCCAATATAATGGCCGTCGAACGGGTGTCGGTGTTCATCGCCCACCGGTCGTAGTCTGCCTCCTCCCAGTGGGCGCCGGTAGCGCTGAGGATGGCAGCGTTCTGCAGGTCCGAGAGCAGGGTGGAAATGCGCTGGTCCTCTTTATCGGCCATGTGGAGCGCGAGTGCCAGGAAGGCACGGCCGTAGTGGCTGAGCTTTTCGCGGTGCTCAAAGAGGTCCGCCGTGTAGCCGGCAACACGGTCAGCCTGGCCAGCCTCGCTCATTATGTAGAGGATGAAGGCCTGAAGGTTGGCCTCCCGATATGAGCGGAGGTCGCGGCTACCAACCAGCCTGCCGGCCAGGTAGTCCAGCGCCTTTTGTATCACCTCGCTGCGCACTTCAAAGCCCGCATCGCGTGCCCTGACAAGCGCAAAGACGACGTAAGCGGTCAGGTGGGGATTGCTTTCCCCATCGCTCCACCATCCCCAACCACCATCGCCGCGCTGCTGGAGATAGAGTTTTTCAAGACCTTCCTGCACCAGACCGGGGAGCTTTACCTCAAGCTCCGGGTTTCTTATCCCCAGCCTTTGCAGCGCCTGATAGGTGAGCACGTTGGGCAGGAAACGGCTGACCGTCTGCTCGGTGCACTCGTAGGGGAAGTGCTCCAGGTAAGCCAACCCATCCACCATCCCGGCGGCGAGCGAGGGATCGAGGCGGACCACAAGCTCCCCACGCCGGTCATCATATTTGGGTGGCAGTGCCACGACTTCGGTGCGGACTTCCTCGCCCACAAGCTGTCCGCCGGTGCCAACAATTTCGGGAGCGGTGTAGCGGTGCACGAGTAATGTGCCTTCCGGGCCGGTTGTCAGGCGCGGGCGGGCGGCGTCCGAGTACGCCCCTGACACCGCGCTCATCATCACATTCGCGGCGTTCACATCCTCGACGATGACATGCCAGGTTACTTTCTCCTCACGATGGGCGGGAATTTTGATCCGAGTTTCATACGATGAAGTGCGTGTGGTGTCGAGTGTCAGACCGGTGGAGTGCAGCAGGCTGACGGTTACTTCCAGCTCCTGGTCGGTGTTGTTGCTCACCAGTGCCGCCAGTTGTGCCCGATCGCCGACCACAAAGAAGCGAGGGGTTACCGGCCGCACGAGCAGCGGTTTGGTCACGGATAGCTCTGCCGTGCCCTCACCCACTTCTGTTGCGGGGGTGACGCCGACAGCACGGATAACCCAGGTGGTCAGGTTGTCGGGCAGCCTGAGCTGGAGCGTGGCCTGGCCGGAGCGGTCGGTTACGATTGCAGCGTCCCAGAAGGCGGTGTCGGCAAACTCCTCGCGCAGCTCAATCCCGGGCGGCAGCGGCGGACTTTCTGCCGCTTTGAGTCCCGCCTCGTATGCAGCCACAGGAGTAGCTGCGGGCATCAGCTCCTCAGGAGCCTCGCCGCCACCACCAAGGCCTGACTCACGCTGTGCCAGTACGGTCTCCAACTCCTCAAGTTGCTCCAGTAACAGCCGGTTCAGCGAGGGCACCAGCCCGCTGGAAGTGGAGATGCCCAGCCCGCGCCGTCTGTAGAACGCTTCGACTATCGCGTTCGGCGTGCGCGGCTTCAGACTGAGTACTGCTTTGTCCACCAGGTCCAGGGAAAGGAAAGCTTCAACCGGCCGGCCTGTGGCATCTGTGACCTTCACGTCGCAGGCGACGGTATCTCCAGGAGCGGCCTGAGTCAAGCCAGGGGTCACGGTGACGTTGAGCGTCTGTGGCAGCGGTTTCACGGTCAGTACTGTGTAGCCCACCCTGTGCGCGGGCACAGGCTCGCTCGCACCGGCAGCGCGGGGTCCCTGCACAATGACAACGGAGACGTAAATGTTGGGTACGTGATCAGCGGTAATGGGCAGGCGGTAAACGGTGGAGTTGTTGGTCAGGTGTAACACTTCCTGATGCAATACTTTGCCGCGCTCGATGGTCACCCAGGCCCATTGCTCCCCGGAGAAAGGGCTGGGGATGAGTATTTCGGCTGTCTCACCAGGCAGGTAGGTTGACCGGTCGCTGATCAGTGTGATACGGTCGTTATTCTCGCGCTGCCAGGAGACGTCCTCATCGCTGCTGATCCATACCCAGGTGGAGGAGCGCACCGTGTGCCGAGTTTCGCGCGCGCCGACGACGACGCGATAAGAGCCGCCCTCTGGTGGAGTGAAAGTTACCACGCCCTCGGCCCGTGCGTCGGTGGTCAATGTGCCGGTGTAGATCAGCGTATCATTTGCCTTCCACTCCCAATGACCACCACCGAATTCCTCCTCAACGAAGGTGTTGACCCACTCGCGCCGGTAGACCTCCAGGCTCAATTCTTTGAATGGCACGCGTTTGCCGGCCCAATCCACCGTGATCACGTCAACTTTCACTTCCCTGCCGGCCCGTCCCACGTATTGCTGTGGAGCCAGCCCGATATAGAAATCCCCCTTGTGTACCACCACGCTGCCGCGACCGGAGATCACCTGACCATCCCGGCCGTAGACGCTGGCCTCGATGGTAAGCTGCTGTCCGCCCGTCATCACCTGTGATGGAAGCTCAAGCATGGCATGCCCCTCTTTATCGGTTGTACCGGATGCGCTGAGGACAGAGTGTGGGGCAGGAGGCTCCCACCACCAACACCAGCGGCAGATCCAGGGGTCCTCTTCGTCGGTGAAATCATAGCGTCCGAATTGCTCCGGAGCGAAGCGGTACGGGGTGGAAAGCACGTTCCATTCAACACGCGCATTTGCAACGGGGCCGCCAAAGAAATAGCGCACCGCGACGTCAGCCCGGGTGACCGTGCCTGCCACCAGCTCGCTCTGCTCCGGGGTTACGAGCACCTCGAACTCAGGCGCGTGGTAGGCAGCAACCTGGAAAGTGGCTTCAAAGGGAATGTCCACCACGTTTATGGCATACTGGCCCAGTGATGCGCTTTTGGCCAGTGCGACCTGTCCGTGGAAGGTGCCGGCATGGTCAAGTGGCAGGCTCTCGTTAAAAATCTGCTCCCCCGCCGCATCCCAGATGACCACCGTCACCTTTTCCAGCGCGGGAAGGCTGTAGTGCACATCGTCCTCGGCGCGGATGATACCGCGGAAGTAAACGGTCTGGCCCGGCCGGTAGATGGGGCGATCGGTGTAAACGTAGGCGCGGTGCGGCCAGCGCCATGGGTCCTCCTCCAGCCCGAAGTCCCAGGGGGAGATGCCCCTGCTCCAGTCCCATCCGCTGCTGCCCAGCACGAACGGCTGCTCCGCAGCCACGGTCAGCTCTCCCTGGACTTCAGAGGGCAGGGTGAAGTGGGCGACACCATTTCCGCCTGTGGTAGCAGAGGCGATAACCGTGCCATTACCGTCCCGCACCGACAGAGAAAGGCCGCCAGTTGGCTGCCCGGTCGCCAGGCTGGTAACCCAGGCCCACATTTCTCCAGGGCCTTTTTTCAACGTTATATTGTACTCGGAGACGATCAGGATTTTGCGATGACCCCACTCGTCGTACTGTACGCCAGGCGCGTGTACCTCAAGCAGGTAGATTCCCGGTGCCAGCGGCCCTCCATCCTCCGTCAGTTTTACAGGGACATATTGTCGCCTGTTCAGCGGGGCTTCGACAGGCAATGACCACTCGCGCAGCGGGGGCACGGGAGGACGGTACTCCCACCAGCTCTGGGACGCTTTGTGGAATTCGTCTATGCCGATGCGATACAGGCTGAGGTTGAGTTGGGTAACGTTGACACAGGCAGCAACGATCTGGGCCGGCTGACCGGCGTCGAGCGTGCCAACCTGACCCGCCATAAGCAACCATACCCCCGGATCAAGCGGTGCGGTACGGAAACGGACTGTCATCTCCTGCCCGGTGGTATTACCGTATGGGTCGGCTATGTTGGGGCCGATATGTACCTCATAGTCGGTAGAGGGCTGCGCTCCGAAACCCAGCACAAAGACATTGTCCCATGTGAAGTAGGTGTAAACCTGAGATGGGGAGATGGGCGGCTTCATCTCGAGGTTGGGCATCACCGTGGCCGGGTCAATCGGCGTGTTGAAGATAATCTGGAAATCAGTATACGGTTGGGCATCTTTTTGACCATCGTAGGGACGGGTGCCCAGCACGCGGGGCAGCGGGACCGTGGTAAAGTGCCATTCGTAATCCTCCCGCATGCCCTCTCCACCTCCAGCTCCATGCACACCCTTCTTAACCTGGGCCTGGAAAGTGGTGTCAAAGTCCAGTTTCACCGTGGGGGTGAAGATCAGGGTGGCATCAGTGCAGGCAAAGACACCCGGCACATCTCTCAGGCCGGCACGCAGACTGAAAGCCTGGCCCGCCGAGGCGCAGTCTACAGGCATGTTAAAAGTGACCTGCACGGAGGTATCCACTCCGATCAGCCTGGCATCCTCACCGGGCGAGACCCACACAACTTTGGGTGGTTGCGTGGAGAATGACCACTCGTAGTCCTCTGCCAGGACACCACCGGTGGTGTCCTGGAGACCGGCTTTGATGCGGGCCTTATAAGTGGTGCCACCTTGCAGGGAGGAGGGGGTAAAGACGTAAATGGAGGTGTTGAGCCATGTACCCTGCCCTTCGACCGGCGGGTCGAGGATGAGCGGCTGAGGCAACTCACCGTAAGCGAGATCGCTGACCGCTCTCAACGGGACAACCGGCCGGTTGAAGATGACGGTGATGGTGCTTTTGGCTTCCACATCCCGGGCGTCGGGAGCGGGGATCACTTGAGCAACCTCCAGGTATCCGACAGTACGGAAGCGGAAGCGGTACGCCCCATCCATGTGATTGCCGTCAGCCGCCTTCGCCGTTGCGGCCAATGTCACATAATAATCAGTGGCGCGTTTAAGCTCGCGGGAGGGTTTGAAGCGCACCGTACGCTCGTCGGCCCATTCCAGCCTCCCCTCTACCTGCGGGCTGATCTGGAATGCCCGCTCAACGGTAAGTCTGTCCATTGCCCGGTCGAATACCAGCTCAATCGTCCCATCTACAGGTAATTCTTCCCCGCGCTCCGGTGTGCGCTGGATAATCACCGGGGACACATTACTTACAGCAGGGGGTGTGTAAGGTGGGATAGTGGGGGAGGGTTCAGGGGTCGGTGTGGCCCGACATGCTCCCAGCAACATGGGGGCCAGTAATACGAGCAAGGACCCCAGAACAAGGTATCTTGATAGACGGCCGGTATAGTGGTTACTCAATCGTGGCATACTGCTTCCTCCTGGTGTGTAGTATATCATAACAGCCTTCATCATGGTAGTCAGAGAAATACCGACGACCCACAGTTTCATGACGCCGCTCCGAGACAGGGAGTTCCGCCAGCGCAGAGCACACAGCGAAGTTCAGGACTCAAGGTGGAATTTTGGTATAATATCCCGTGGACCGGGGTGCCTCCTCATATACCCCACAGGTGCAAGCCGGTCGCCGCGCCTCAGGGCGGCCTCAACAAAGGGCTGAAACCCGGCGCGATGTGCCCAAGGAGAGCGGCTTCAATCGCCTGAACGGATAAATCGCAACAACTCTATCAGGGGGACAACGTGAAGACAGAGAAACTGATGATTCTGCTTGAGGGAAATATCGGAGCCGGTAAGACAACGGTTGGCAAGGCCATCGCAGCCTCCGGCTTATACGGCTTCATCGAAGAACCTACCAGAGCCTGGCGGGAACAGTTCGCATCAAATATGCTGGAGAATTTATACCGCGATCCGGCAAGGTGGGCATTCACGTTCCAAATATGCACCTTTATCACCCGCGCCAAGAGCTGGCCCGAAATAGCTGCGCTGACGAACCACAGCCGGGTGATCCTGGAGCGCTCGATTTTCTGTGATCGGTTCGTTTTTGTGGAAAACTTCTATCGTACAGGCTTAATGACGCCAACCGAGTATCAGCTCTACTGCGGCATGTGGGAGTTTATGACCTCGCGCTACCTGGATCAGCCGGACATGATAATTTATCTGCGCACACCATCTGAAGTCTGTCTGGAACGCATCAAAGCCCGGGGACGTGAAGAAGAGCGCGATATCTCTCTGGAATACCTGCTTCAGCTCGAGAGGCTGCACGACGAATGGCTGCTCCACAGCAGCGATCCCCGCGTGCTGGTACTCAATGGAGAACGACGTTGGAGCACGGACGAAGTGCTGGCCGCTATAGAGGAGCATTGCAGGTGACGGTGACCTGCACCGTCACCTGCACCTGTTGTATTACACCCAGCCGCGAAGTTTACATGCCTCAGCGACACGGGCTACGGCTACGATATACGCCGCAGTACGGTTGTTCACCTGATATTGGAGTGCTGCCTCGTGAACGGCATGAAAGGCGGCTGTCATCTTCTGGTCTAATCGGTGATAAACCTCATCGAATTCCCAGTAAAAGTTGTAGGCGTTTTGCACCTGCTCAAAGTACGAGACAGTCACACCGCCGGCATTGCACAAAAAGTCTGGTATGACGAACACGCCATTGCGGTACAGGACAACATCGGCATCAGGAGTAGTGGGGCCGTTGGCCAACTCGCCAACGATCCTGGCCTTGATATTGGCCGCGTTGTCAGAGGTGATCGCATTCTCCAATGCGGCAGGGATCAGCACATCCACATTGAGTTCAAGCAGCTCTGCATTGCTGATCTCTCTACAGCTCTGACAACATTGATAACCAACCACACTACCGGTCTGTTCTTTGTGCGCACTGACCGCGGGAAAATCCAGTCCATCCGGACAGTAGATTGCCCCTTTAGAATCGGATACGGCGACGACCCTGGAGCCGAACAGCTCACAGATCAGCTTGTGGGCAAACTGACCGGCATTGCCATACCCCTGAATGGCAACGGTTGCCCCAGCCAGGTCAAGACCAAGCACTCTGGCTGCCTCACGGATGCAATAGATTCCTCCCCGTGCAGTGGCATCACCACGCCCTTTTGATCCTCCTAATGGAATCGGCTTGCCGGTAATCACGCCTGGTGCGTGCCGCCCGACAAGCTTTTCGTACTCGTCCAGCATCCACGCCATGATCTGCGGGTTAGTGTATACATCAGGAGCAGGCACATCAATGTCTGGTCCAATATAGTGGCCGATGGCGCGGATGTACCCCCGGCTCAGCCGCTCCAGCTCACCGGGCGACATTTCTTTGGGGTTGCAGACCACACCCCCCTTGCCGCCGCCCAATGGAATATCCACGACGGCACACTTCCAGGTCATCCAGGCAGCCAGAGCGCGCACAGTGTCAATCGTCTCCTGAGGGTGATAGCGAATGCCACCCTTTGTCGGCCCACGTGCGTCGTTATACTGCACGCGGAAGCCTTCGAAAACCCTGGTGGTGCCGTCATCCAGCTTGACCGGGATGCGCACGTGAAACTCGCGCATTGGCCAGCGCAAAAGTTCGTGGGTTGCCCTATCGAGGCCCATTACCTCGGCGGCCATATCCAGTTGTTGCTGCGCGATCTTGAAAGGGTTCATCTCTTGCGTCATCTTTCACTCCTGGGAAAAAGTGTATGTTATGGTAACAGTACCGACCTGACCTGGACCTTGTAGAGAGTGATGAGGTACCAGAGCGTATAGCGCTCGTAAAACCGTTTATCGTCACAGCCGCACATAGTGCAGGTGTCCAGGCCCGGCAGCTTTATCAAAAGTATATCCCAGAGTTCTGCTAAATGCCAGTGACAAACAGTATCTTTGTATGGTGACGAGGTACAGCTCCTGAGAGATTGAATAGCGTTGATGAGAAAGCAAATGCCCGGCATGCACCGGAGCAAACGCTGCGGTATACCAATCAACGGCGCAGTCACTTTTCTTGACGCGGAGATAAGCTATGGTATAATAGGCGCGATGATGTACGGGCTTCTGGCTTATCCGGTAAAGTTGCATATCTGGCGTTTCAGTCTGCCTGGCCGGACGATGAATACGCGCGCGGCCTGGTGCTGTGATTGGTTTTGGTGTGAGGTATTTCGGCATCCCCTGTGATGGGTGCAGGGGGCGCCTCCAAATGCAGAGCAGCGCGGGGCCAGGGCCGGAACCCCGCGCTTTTTGTTTAAGGTAGCTGTCAGGAGCGGCGAGTCTCCAGGGGACTCGATGAGGTGACCTGGGATGACAACGGGTGTCCTTCTGCTCAATGCAACATATGAGCCACTCAGGGTCATTCCGGTGCAGCGGGCAGTGAGCCTGCTGCTGCGCGGTGCAGCCGAGGGAGTGGAAGGTGTTGCCGCACGCCTGCGCACGCCCACCACGGTGTTCGAGGTGCCGTCTGTGCTGCGGCTGCGGTATTATGTCAACGTTCCCAGGCGAGGGGCAGTGTGGAGCCGTCGAGGCGTGCTCAACCGTGATGCCTATACCTGCATTTACTGCGGTGCGCGCCTTGGGGAGCAACACCACGGGCGCATCCTCACACGCGACGACTTCACGGTTGACCATATCATCCCGCGCAGCCGGGGCAGCGGCAACACCTGGGGCAATACCGCCTGCGCCTGCCGTTGGTGCAACCACCGCAAAGCTGATCGCACGCCCCACGAGGCCGGTATGCGTCTGCTGTGGGAGCCCAAGACCCCCCGTGTCAACTATCTGGTCGTGTCTGGGGAAGTACCGGCAGAGTGGAAAATCTATCTCAGGACATGAGAGAGCTCAACCACCGTGTCATCCTGATCCGTGGAAAAGTAATCCGCACCTGAATATGGTGCTGATATCGAGAATCACTATAAACCAACAATTCCGGACACCCGCACTGTGAGCCCCATCACCAGACTGTTGCTCATCGTCATTGCCTATCTCGACTTTGTCGTACTGGGCCTGTCAAGCGGATTACTGGGAGTCGCGTGGCCGTCTATCCGGCAAACCTTCGGCGTGCCGCTGGATGCAGTCGGAGCGCTTCTGCTCACCACGACCGCCGGTTACCTGGTGGCCAGCTTTACCAGCGGTGCCGGTATCGCCCTTGTCGGCGTAGGCGTATTCCTGTTGACCGGCACACTCATCGCGGGTGTGGGGCCGCTTGGATACGTCGCCGCACCCGCCTGGTGGATAATGGTGGTCATCGGATTTGTCGCCGGGCTGGGAAGCGGCATGGTGGATGCCGGACTGAACACGTATATGGCCACCAATCATGGTCCCACCCTGATGAACTGGCTGCACGCTGCCTTCGGGCTGGGAGCAACGCTGGGACCTCTCGTAATGAACAGTATCATCGAGCATGGCCACTCATGGCGCTGGGGGTACGCAATAGTTGCAGGACTTAACCTGGCGCTGGCGTTAGCCTTCATAATTACACTCAGGCATTGGCAGCTCAGAGAGATAAAGCAACCCGGCACAGCTCCGGCTGGTAAAGCGAACAGCCTGGACACGCTGAAATTACCAATGGTATGGCTGGGCGTCGCATTATTTGTGCTCTTTACCGGCATCGAGGGGAGTGCCGGACAGTGGGCTTATAGTCTGTTCACCCAATCGCGCGCTATCGCCCCGGCTGTGGCCGGGAAATGGGTCAGTATCTATTGGGGGATATTCACTGTTGGACGCATTATGTTCGGGCTTGTGGCAGCCCGTGTGGGCTTGATACCTTTGCTTCGTGCGTGCATGGGCGGAATGATCGTGGGCGCAGCATTGCTGTGGTCGAACTTAAGTGAGACAGCAAGCGGCCTGGGGCTGGCACTGATCGGCCTTTGTGTCGCGCCTATGTATCCCTCTTCTACCTCGCTCACACCTCAGCGGGTTGGCGAGAAACATGCCGCCAACGCGATCGGCTTCCAGGTAGCCGCCGGAGGGCTGGGGTTTGCGCTCCTGCCCGGCCTGGCCGGCGTGCTGGCACGCGCCATCAGCCTGGAGACCATCGGTCCTTTCCTGTCCACACTCGGGATTCTGACGTTTCTGCTACACGAGGTGGTCGTGCGCCACAGACCGTCCCCGCTGTAGACCACATCACTGGCTACACCCCGCCCTGCCTGGATGTGGTATGACTGCCCGATCCTGCAGCAGGTTGCGTCGGGTGTAGGCCGGTCTCGAACTCCGCACCCCTCCAGCCACCGGATTATCCAAACCGCAACACTATTGTAACCCAATTTTGCACAGAAACCTCGTATACTTTAACTACCAGTAATTTTGCATTGCACTATCATCACAACGACAGCGTGACCAGGACACCACTGTCCACCGTGGAGACGCATATTGGCAGAGTTTTTATGGGTTTTCTCTGCAGCCTGAGTGTCTCTGCGGTGAGCACAGCGGGTGAACCACTGTTGAAGTACTATTCCCTGTTAAAATCATCTCAGACTTTTAGCGCCGGGTGACTGCCTGAGCAAACACAACCCACAGGTGCAGCAAGGTTTAGGGTGGCGGAGATCAAAAACAGCCACAGGCTCAATAAGTGTGTGCAGGACAAATGAAGGCCGATGTAGAGCAACGGGCTATCCCGACAGGAGAGAGGCGCTTCGATAGTGTGATGAGAGGGGGGTTATTTTTACCCTCTCTGACACTGATCGAAGGGGACGCGCGTGCAGGTAAGTCAGTTCTCGCTCAGCAACTGATGTACGGCTGTCTGGTGCGCGGATATAAGCTTGCTCTATTTACCAGCGAGAGCACTATCAGGGGACTGATCGAACAGATGCAGAACCTGAACATGGAAATCAAAGATTACCTGCTACTTGGGCGTATACGCATCTTCCCCGTAAGCCCCTCTCGCCCACTTCGCGAGATGCCCGTGCTCTTGCTGCAGGCAATCCGCAGGGAGGCTAAGGAACGAGGGCTCGTCTTCGTTGACTCTTTGACCCCGCTCATTGTAGAATCGTCAGAGTCAGAAGTACTCGCCTTTTTTGAGGAGTGTAAAATACTTTCCCTCCAGTCAGCCACCATCGTTATCGTGATTCACGCTTACGGCCTGCACAGCACACTACGGTCCCGCATCCACTCCATTTGCGATGCCCATCTACGGTTGCGTACCGAGGACATCGGGAAACGTCTGGTCAGGGTGTTAGAGGTGATAAAAACCAGGGGCACAGTCCAGTACGTCCACAATACCGCTCACTTTGAGATCGAACCACGGCGCGGTATCAAGGCACTGCCTGTGGTTATCAGGAGCAACGGAAGTGGATAGGAAACGTGCCATCACCACAACAGCGGTACCTTTTCTGGTCGGACTGCTGATCGGCTGGCTGTTGATCGGCTGGGGGCTGTGGCCTGTGCAGCAGATTAACTCTGCTCCCTGGCTGATGCGCGTGGAATATCAGGAGCGCTACCTCAGACTCGTGGCAACGTATTACCGATGCACAGGCGACCTCTCCGGCGTGCGCGAAGCGTTAAGTGGATGGAATAGCGAAAAGCTGACCAGCCTGCTCGAGCAGTTGGCCACTCAAGACGCTCACACCGGCGACATTGTGTCCCTCGCCGAGGCGCTCTCCCTGCCGGTAGAAAAATGGTCCATACCAGGCAGTTGGGTGGACCGAGACTTTTTCTTATGGACTATCCTGCTATCCGCATCGCCGTTGGTGATAGCTATTGTCCTGGCGCTCTCCCCGCTCCTGAGAAACGGAAAGGAAATAAGCAGCCCGGTATTGGGCGAAGGCTTCCGGGCATTAGATGCGGAACTCAGCACGCTGCTGGCTTCAAAGAGCCAACAGGAAATGGAGGCCCCTGCTGTTACTCCATCTTCCACGCGTAGTGTCGAGCCTGAATACGAGAGCGTCGAGTCTGAATACGAAAACCAGTCGGCGGAGGAGATCCTCGCCGATATCTTCGGCAGGCGGAAGGAAAGGCTGGACCGCTACGCAGCGCTTTCCGCGGAGCTTGAGGACATAGCTGCAGCCGACCTGGTGCTCAAGGCACGTCGTGTGCTCGAACAGATTACCACGAGCAACCAGGCGCATAAATGATCCGCGGAAATACCCACACCCACCGGCAGGTGCTCAACTGTGCCGGTCACCCGCGGCACAGGCCCGGCTGCTGTATCACCATCACCGCAGTGCTGCAAGACGAGTATTTTCCTCGACGGCCAGAAACAGAGAGATCAACTCACCAACGCCATAGATCAAAGCCGCGTAAAGTGCCCCAATAAGCAGAATTATCAGGCTCAATATCAACGCGACGATGATCCCGCCCCCGGCAACAGGCAGGGATATACCCAGGTCCCTTTCCAGCCCTATGATAACAGCGCTCCCTGCTACCTGTAAGATGCAGGACCCCAAAGCCGTCAGCAAAGTTACGCCAGCGATGATTATTCCTATGACCTTATAAACCGTACTGAGAATCCGCAGGACCGGAAACCGTCTGGGCACTGAGGAGGCAACGGAGAAAGCAGACGGCACCGCCACTGCCGGCGCAGGGGGCGAATACTCAGGTGCAGCCTGCGCGGCGGGATGAGGCCATACGGCGGTCTCAGGCGCCGGCGAGGGTGGAGTGTAGGCGCTCTCCGAGACGACCTGAGCGGAGGGATAGGACCAGGCAGTGGTCTCCGGTGCCGGCGAAGGGGACCATCCCACCTGTTCGGCCGGCAGGGGAGCACCGCATCCGATGCAGAAGCGTGCCCCGGGGCGATTTTCAGCCTGACAATTTGGGCAGATCATAAGTACCTCCTGGTTTGATAAGATTACTACACGGGCCGGTAAAAGATGTGTCCACAGCTATGTGTCACGGCTTAATCTTCCAGATCGATCAACGAGCCACAGTACTCGCAGGTGACCCGACGCACACCAGGCGCAACAGTGACCATCAGCCTGGCGCCACAGGCAGTACACCTGGTGGGAACAGTGCGGGTGGACTCCACAACAGACGCGTCCCCGGGACGGATACGCTCCTTGTTTATCTCGCCTGATTGAACCTGACCTATCACTCTGACCCAGGTCTCGTTATCGGTGTTCAGCAGGCGCAGTGTGACGCTCCCTGCAGCAACCCCTGGTGCAAATATCAGCTCCAGTATCTCTTTGTGGCCCAGGAACTTGCGCTCGTCGCTGGCTTTGACCTCTTCGACCTCATCCACAGGCACTGCGAAAACCAGTTCCTGCACCTTTTGTTTCGCGGTGGGTATGAAGAGGACTTTTCTGGTGACAACTTCCTCCTTGCGCTCAAAGAGTAAGTGCCTGTCGGTGAGATAGAGAACGCCCTCCGCCCCTTCTTCGCCGTTTTCTATCAGCCTGGCCTTGCAGGCTGCCGCAACGCTCTCACCCGCGAGCAGTTGAAAGCTGGCCTCATCCACCTGGTCAAGCATCCAGCGCACATCCTCGATCTGGCGTCCGATCCGAGCAACGCGCTCTTTGAGCGGCTCATATGTGGCCTCGACGGCCGAGTGGGCAGCACGGGCCTTGCTTTCCAGCATATTGATGGAGCTTTCGGCATTGGCAACCAGTACCAGATTGCCGTTCAGCGCGAGGTGTAATGCCTTTTCTGCTTCATCTGCGGCGCGTTGTAGCTCCTGAACTTGCAGGCCGATTTCGGGGAGGATATGCTTTTGCAATTCCTTCCACTGGTCGGACAGCGCGCCGATTTCATGTTCCAGGAAGTTGCGGAAAACGTAGCCGCGCGAGCGCAGCTTTCCCACCTCCGTGGGAAGCAATGAGAGACGCATCCGGGTTTCTGAGATCTCACGCTGCGCATCGGACAGCAATATCATCTCCTGTAGTGATTGCAACCTGGTGCTGAGCTGGTCCAGTTTGAGGCGAGTTTCCTCGCTCATACTCGAGGTGCCCATTGAGGATAAAGGCGGGGCTCCATGGCCAGAGACGTGACCCGGGGAAACTGTTTCCCGTCTGCCTGCCGGTATGCCTGGCCGCGCGGAAGGCGCCTCTCCGGCTATCTCGTCTTTGCTGCGCGTTGCTTTCTCTTTCACACTTCTCCTTTTTGCTGGCGGGGAGATGCTCCCCATTCAAGGCGTTGGCGTAGATAGGCCTCGATGAACTCATCAAGCTGGCCATCAAGCACAGCCTGAACATTGCCTGTCTCACAGTGAGTACGATGGTCTTTAACCATCTGATAAGGGTGAAGTACGTAAGAGCGAATCTGGTTACCCCACCCGGCATCCACGTGTTCTCCCTTCAGCTCGGCCAGCTCAGCCTGACGCTTCTCCTCTTCCAGTTGGAGTAGCCGGGCACGGAGCACCCGCATTGCGGTCTCCCGATTCTGAGTCTGGGAGCGTTCATTCTGGCATGAGACCACGATACCGGTGGGGATATGAGTAATGCGCACGGCGGTCTCGTTCTTCTGAACGTGCTGGCCCCCGGCTGACGAGGCACGGAAGGTTTCGATCTCAATGTCTTCGGGGTTGATGGTCACCGCGATGTTGTCATCCAGGTCAGGCCATACCTCAGCCAGAGCAAATGAGGTGTGGCGGCGGTGGGCGGCATCAAAGGGAGACAACCTGACAAGACGATGCACACCACGTTCGGCGCTGAGGTAGCCATAGGCATAAGGTCCGGAAACGGCAATGGTGATGCGTTTAAGGCCGGCTTCCTCGCCGGGGAGCTGGTCCACAATCTCGGTTTTGAAACCGTGGGCTTCTGCCCAGCGCAGGTACATACGGGCAAGCATCTCAGTCCAGTCCTGGGCATCCGTACCACCCGCACCGGCATGGATTGCCAGGATAGCATCTGCCCGGTCATAAGGTCCGGACAGGAGCAGCCGGAATTCGGCCTGTTCTATATCTCGCTCCAGAGAGACGGTTTCAGCGAGCAGTCCGTCGTACAGGCTCTCATCATTCAGCGCGACCAGCTCTAAAGCATCCTGCACGCGCTGTGAAAGGGCTGTCCAGTATTCCACTTCCTCGCGTAACTCCGCCAGGCGCTTTACGGTCACCTGTGCTGTATCCACATCATCCCAGAAATCAGGAGCAGCGAGGTGCTCCTCAAGTCTGGTGATCTCCAGCTCTTTAGCGTTCAGGTCAAAGGTGCCTCCTGATGAGTTCTAATTTCGTCTTAAGGTTAGCCAAACGGGCGTGAAGTTCCTCCACAAACACCTCCGGTACTCGCGATATTTTCGCCTGATCGAAGTAACTTCAGGCCGACTGAAACCACCCTCTGCAGGCGCTTTGCGTCAGGTGTCGGCCTGCACCGACACTCCCAGGTAATGCAGCAATGGAGGTCGGCGAAGGCCGGCCAGGACCGCATGTTCAAGATGGGTGTACAGGCGAGGTGCACCTGGCCCCTTACACAGTCACCGCCTGAATAGTGCCTATCCGAAAAACGTAACCGACGCATCCCTATGCGTCGGTATAAGCGGCATAGGGATGCCGCTTGTACGGTTTTTAGGATAGGCTCTTGTTGATGGTCGCCATCATCGGCCTCTTCGTGCGCATGAATCAGTTGCAGGAGGCGGCGCTGGCGGCCCCGCCAACGGGCGCAACGATGCAGGACGTGGGATTGGAGGTCGGGAGACCCGCTCCCGCCTTCATCCTGCCCGACGTGAATGGCGCGCCGGTTGCACTTGAGGACTTCGCGGGCCGGCGGGTGCTGCTGGTCTTCTCCTCTGTTTCCTGCCCG
>DAOTYA010000208.1:0-8026 GCA_034435075.1 Anaerolineae bacterium | reverse complement strand
CAGGAACTGATAGAGGTCAGCAGCGACCGCAAACAGGGGGCCTCCTGGCTTTCCCTCTTCCCTCCCGGTGCGATTCAAAATCTTCCCGACGACATGGTGGCGAAACTGTTGGAGGTCACCACATCTCAGAACGCGCCCCCTCCGACCATCCTGCTGGAAACCATTGCGATAAGAATGAACGCCGGGAACCAGGTCCTGCTGAATCAGACAGCGCCCGCGGTGGCGAAACACCCCCATCTGGCAGCGCGGATTCTCCAGGTCGTTGTGGACAGGGATCCTCTCTGGCCCGAGATGGTCCGGGTGCTCTTCCCTTATCTCCTCCAGGACCCGAACCCAACCACTGCAGCGGATGTCCTGGACCGCCTGACAACCCACCCGGGTCTCCTGCAGGGAAACGACCTGGTTGCCTGCTGCCTGGATAACTGGAGGGCCCTCCGAGAGGAGATGGATTCCTGGAGGTATCTCAAGAAGCCCCGGATAGAAGGGAAAGTTCTGGTTGAGACTGTGAACCGATGGCTCAAGAATGCCCAAAACCAGCCCCATCGGATGGACATGCTGGTGGTGATTCTGGAGGAAGTAGAGAAGCATTCCCCACCCACCTGGCTCACCCCGGCCTCTCTGTTATTCCAGACCCTCTGCCAGGCAGGTCGTTTTGCTGGGGCCTGGACAGTTCTGAAAGACTACCCCGATCTCTCCGTCCGGGGCCAAAGCGCTCCAGAGTATCTTCAATCCTGGAAAGCGCGCGTTCCGGAACGGGTGGCCCGGTTTGAGGATGAGTTCCGGCAACTATGGCGACTCCTTTCCAAACTGTTGTAAGGTGGGAATCCCATCGGGCCATCATCGGGAGCCCTCCTCCGCGCAAGCCGGCGCTCAAACCCTGCCCGGTAACAAAGAGGCCCCCTTGCCAGAACGGCGCCGTCGGCGTATAATGTGGACGCAATTGCGTCCACAACAACCCTGTGCTACAGAATGTAGCGCAGGATTCATCCTGCACCCTGCATCCCGCATCCTGCATCCCGCATCCCGCATCGTAGCGCAGGATTTATCCTGCATCGGGTGCGATTACGTCCGCAACGGGACCGTAGGAGTCCGGGCGCTGAAGGAGCGGACGGGCGAGGTCCTGCGCCGGGTGTGGGAAAGGGGCGAGACGGTGGCCATCACCCGTCACGGCCGGGTCATCGCCCACCTGGTCCCGGCCCGTCCCTCCTCTGCCGCTCCTGCCGACCTCTCCGCCCTCTGGGCCGACCTGGACGCGCTGGCCGCCGAGATCGGGGCCTGCTGGCCCGCCGACCAGACCGCCGTGGAGGCGGTACGCCGGGAGCGGCGAGAACTATGAGGGTGGTGGATGCCAGCGTCTGGGTGAGCCGGCTGGTCCCTCAGGACGTCCACCACCAGGCCAGCCGCCGCTATCTGGAGGAGCGGGCCACCGTGGGGGACCGACTCATCGCACCCGTGCTGCTGCTGGCAGAAGTGGCCGGAGCCATCGCCTGTCGCACCGGTGCGCCGGAATTGGGCTGCCGGGCGCTGGAGGGGCTGCTGCGGTTCCCGGGCCTGCGCCTGGTGACAGTGGATCGGCATCTGGGGCAGGAGATGGCCCGCCTGGCCGCCGACCTGCAGTTGCGGGGAGCAGATGCGGCCTACTTGGCTGTGGCGATCCGCCTGGACCTCCCGCTGGTCACCTGGGACCGGGAGCAGGCCCTCCGGGCCGCGTCCCGCGTCCCCGTCCTCACCCCCGAGGAAGACCGGTAGTCCTTCTCTGTCTAAACTATTAGAGCCTATCCGAAAAACCGTACAAGCGGCATCCCTATGCCGCTTATACCGACGCATAGGGATGCGTCGGTTACGTTTTTCGGATAGGCACTTAATCACCCAGATGGGGGACAAAATTGCTCCACAGGCGCAAGGCGTGAGAACAGGAACATAGCGCCAGGTATCCTCTATCAGAGGATACGATATCGCTGTCAACTGCTGCACCGCTCAATCTTAATCTGTTCTACTTCCATCCACTGGCGCCCTGGCACCTCCAGCAATCCCCATTTGAAGCGCCCCTGGGGTGTCACAACCATATACTGATTATCCAGCCACATCACAAAGCCCAGTGGCCCTCTGGGGGAAGGCGCGTTCTCCAGCACGTGCTCCCCGTCCACACTGAACACCGCTTTTTCCGGAGCCCAATAGAGAGTGTAGGTGTGCCACCGGGTCATCTCTATGTTGATGAGTGACTCACGTATGTGCAATGCCCGCTGAAAGTATGGCCACAGAGCAAAGTAGAAGGGGCGCAGGTTCATAAGCGGTACCGCCAGCAGTGCTGTCGGCCCCAACACCAATGTGATCGGCCTGAGCGCATCTATCGTGGCTGCTTTCCACCCATATCCAGGCACGTCCAGATCAAGCTTAAGATTGGAGGGGGGCGAAGCGTAGAAAAACCATATTGCGCGCGGCAGTGTCGGAAGTCGCCAGCCGGTCATGAGGAATGGATCGTTCCAGAAACCGAAGCCAGCCGTTCCTCTTAGCTCGCCCGCCGAATGGGAAAAGCGGGCCCTTACTGTCATGCGCAGTGGTGGATACCACAGAAAGCAGTGACGAGACAGACCCTGATAGTCGTCTATCTGGGCATCAGAGTAAGTGCGCGAGGTGGCATCGGTCACGACCAGACGCAGGGTATGGTTATCTTTTTCGAGCTTCCCACTACCAACAAGATAGGGTCGCTGGCTATATGAGCTGGTGTTATTGCCTTCCACTTGCAACCGTCCTCTCCTTCTGGCACACAACAAACTAACAAGCACAGTAACTACCCAGGCTGTGGCCGGTCTCTGACCGGGTCACCCAATCCAGCGGTTATTTGGCCGGATTACGGTATCCGCTTCCCATCGTGGCGACGTCGGGCGCGGTCTAGAGGCCGGCCCGGGCCGGAGGGCTGGGTAGTTACCAAGCACAGATGATTGCGGCTGGCCTCCGACCGCCCGAGCACGAGGGGAAGTTGCGGATAACTGCTCGCAGTTGTCCCACGTCGTGACCAGTCGGCGACGTCTGACGCGGACTGGAGAACAGCCTGAGCCGGAGAATACGACGGACACCCACAAAACAAAACAAACCAACTTGTCAAAAAGAGACGGTTGGTGTATACTACCACCGCACGTCAGTGCGGCGACTGAGCGGGGCGTAGCCCAGTTTGGCTAGGGCGCTACAATGGGGTTGTAGAGGTCCCGGGTTCAAATCCCGGCGCCCCGACTTTCTTTTTGAGCTGGCCACAGCCCATAGAACAAGCTTTCCAGGTAACTGTCTGCCCATGCCTGCTGAAGTTGCCCGCTTTGGGCCGCAGGTCTTCGGTCGGCCTGCGCCGACCGCTGTTTCCGCCTCGGCGCAGGCAGCTGCATAAAAGGTCGTTCTACAATCGGCACACTGCGGCAGGCAGCCGGGTAGGTAATTACCTTTCCAGCCTGTCTGGAAGGACAGGAAGGGCCATGCTGCATGCGAGTGCAGACACCAGGCTACCCCCCATCCCTCGAATCTGGCCTTCCGCTTTTCCACACACTGTGTCCGGGCTGCCCTGTAGACTGGCAGGCACAGGGCAGATGGTTACTCAGGACATTAAGAGCCTATCCGAAAAACCGTACAAGCGGCATCCCTATGCCGCTTATACCGACGCATAGGGATGCGTCGGTTACATTTTTCGGATAGGCCCTAAGTATACTGGCACACCCCAACTTAAGCAACGCGAGTTTTACTGCCTGCCCTCCTGCAGGTTTTGGCACCATCTCCTCACTGGAGTGTGCTGCAACGAGCTGCTCGCCCCTTTCCTGCCACTTCCCGACCTGCGGGAGGGTAGCGGGTAAGGGCAAAAAACCTGTCAGATGGACAGGGAAGCCGTGAGGCATTCCAGAGCGTCACGCTTAACATCAGGCGTGGCGAGATGGTTTGCCCGATGTGACCCAGGCGGCAAAACGACGCTCCTGAACATCATCGGGGGACCGAGGAACCGGCCGTGGTCACGTATCGTGGATGGCAAGAATGTTATTGGCCATGCCGGAAGACCAGCTTTCCGAGAAGCGGCTGACGAAGATTGGGTTTTTTATTAGAGCTGCAAACTGCTGACCAATTTCACAGCGCTAGCAGGCTGTCGGGGAACCCCTTGCTTCCAGGGAAGCTGCCGCCACAGATTGTGGTAAATTTTCGCCTGATCCACATATACGGGGATGTTCTGTGCCTTCAGAGAGCCTCTCCGACAGGCTGCTGGCATCAGGTTTGCACGCGAGTGTGAGATACGCATAACTGAATTCCGCGCGTCATTCCTGCCTGACGTGTCCGCCGGACGTGTCCACCGGACGTGCCCCCCTGACGTGCCCGCCGGATCAGCGTGCCCGCCGGATCAGCGTGCCCGCCGGATCACAATCCCGCCGGATCACAATCCGGCGGCGGTGGTCGGCAGCCAGCACCCGGCCCGCGTGGATTGTGATCCACGCGGCGCATAGTCAAGGGGTTGGCCAGAGCCTTGCGCATCAGAATCAGTTACGCGAATAAGAAAGCCTGTAAAGAAGGTGGTGCTAAATCTGATCCGTGAAGTTGGTTTACACTTTGGGCTGCTTCAAAAAATTGGCTGCCTGCAAAAGGCGCAGTGCGCTGTGCCCCTACCGTGGTCAACGGTCGGCCTGCGCCGACACGTAAACAGCGGTCAGCGCAGGCCGACCGCTGGCCGAAGGCCTGCAGTGGGCGACTTCAGTCGGCAATAAGCCCTGTGATAAAATGAACCATCCCGCTGAGCGCGGTTGATTTTTGCCCAAAGTATGTTATGATGGGAAAAGCCAACGTATGAACTGGATCGGGGATAATGAGCGAGCCTGAGAACAGATTGAAATCAAGTATTGCAGAGTCGCTTGTGGAAGGCAGTGGTTTGACAGCCGGGGAGGGGGAGGACATTGCCGCTGTGATCGAATCCGAGCTTGCCAGGTTGCTGCCTGAACTACCATCCTGGAGTCCAGAGCGCGTGGCCAGGGCTATACAGGCTGCACTGCGCATCGCCGGGAAGCTGGCGGAGTCCCCAAGGTGTGGTGATGAATGAGCGGTGGCGTCGCCTTTTTGATCAGCAGATCACACTCCCTGTCAGATATGGGTTACGTCTCTCCTGGCTTACGTTGCAGGCATTCATGTTCCTGATAAGCAGTGCGATATGTGCGTGCTGTGCGATACTGTCTTTCATGTGGGGGCGCGCCAGTTCGGAACTGGCTGCGCGTGCGCCGGTCGTTGTGACAACTGTAGCCGTGACCGTCGCTTCTGCAGCGCCGACTCAGGCTACATCTGCGGCGACGCCCACTGCTCCATCAGTGATGCCCACTGAGACAGCACAGGTGATCACCCCGGAGTTCACCGTTCCGTCTCCTGCCAATACCCTTTTGCCATCCCCCACACCGCCGCCCCCGACCGATACCTCTGTTCCTGTGCCTCCGGCCTCAACCGGCCTGCCTGAGGCGACGCCCACGCTGTTCAACCCCTCACCGACCTCTACACCGGAGATGACGCACACCCCCGCTCATACTGTGCCGCCCATGGTTACCCCAACACGTACACCAACGCCTACCGATACCCCTGTACCCACACCCACGCCGACGCCCACTCCATCCGCCACCCCTACCAGGACGCCGACTCCCACGCCACCTTATCGCAGTGATGTGCGGATCGTCTACGTCGAATATGCCAGTTACCAGAACGAACACGTGCTCATCCAGAACCTGGGCAACGCGGATCAGGATATGACCGGCTGGACACTCCACGACGAGGATAACCATGTGTACACGTTTCCCGACGGCTTCGTTCTGCGGATAGGGCTTGAGGTGCGTGTGTGGACCAAAAGCGGGAGCGACACGTACAGCGATCTATACTGGGGGCAGAGGAGCGGAATATGGAGCAGCAGCGGTGAGACCGCCACACTGAGAGATTCCCAGGGCAATGTTATTTCCACCTACACCTGGACTGGAGGAATACAATGATTGATGATCTGGGCGACCGCTGGCGTCAGCTCAGTGAGGAGCAGATTGAACTGCCTGTCGGCAGTGGATGTCGCTTTTCATGGCTGAAGCTCCAGTCGTTCCTGTTTCTGATTGCATGCCTGATCTGCGTTTGTTGCTCTGTATCTTCGTATCTGTGGGGCAGTGCCAGCATCCGGCTTGCCATACCGACTCTTCTCTCGCCGACCGGAGAAGGGGAGATGTCTGCTCCAACCTTTGAGGCTGTGACACCGGAGGTGATCGCTCAGGCCACCCGGCCGCATCAAATTACCCCGCTGCAACCGGAGGTGGTCGGGGAGGCGCCCACACCGACCTGCCCATTCTCTCCACTTGCCGAACCGACACTTCCCCCGCCGACGGAGGAGCGTTCAGATGTTCCGTCTTCATCGGAAATCTATCTGGTCTACGTGGAGTATAGCCGTCCCGGACGCGATTGGACCGATGAACATGTGCTGATCGAGAACATAGGCCCGGGCGATCAGAATATGACGGGCTGGAGGCTGGGCAGTGACTACTTTGACTCCTACGCCTTCCCCCCGGGTTTCATCCTGGCCGGCAGTACCAGCGTTCGTGTCTGGAGCGGAAGTGGCCAGGACACGGCAACCGAGCTATACTGGGGCCGGGACGGGCCGGCCTGGGATGCTGGGGGTGGCGTCGTCTACCTGTGGGACGCGCAGGGGAACGTGGTGGATTCATGGAAATGGTAATATGCACCACCAAACGAGAGTGAGGTGACTATGCCTGCCACATTGCTGCTGAGGTTGGTGAACCTGGTGTTCACACTTTACTCTGCTGCCATTATTGTGCGCGCTTTTCTTTCCTGGTTTAATCTCAGCTCTCACAACAAGTTAGTACGTTTTCTATACGAGATCACTGAGCCGCTGCTGGCTCCACTGCGCCGTTACGTTCCGGTGATCGGCGGCCTCGATTTCACCCCTATGGTGGCGCTGGTTATTCTCTGGCTGGTGGAGAGCCTGCTCAGTTCCCTGATTTTAGCGCTGTTCCGGTAGCTCCGCGCTCCCTTCCGCATCCGTATTTTCTCTGGCTGCACGGAGCGTCCGGAGTGCAGTCTTGATATTTTGCCACCAGGTGCGGGCTGTTTTCTCTTCTTCCCATCCCAGCGGGTGGGTGCTGTAACGCGCCTCCACGAACACCCGGGTAAGCCGGCCCATATCCTGCTGTGCCTCGTCCAGGTGAGGCCCCAGGCTTTGCTCATACTCGTAAGGGGTCTGGGCACGGTGACGGGGAAAACCCAGCCGGGACGCGCGCTCCAGGATGCTCAGATAGTAGTACATGATGCGCTCACGGGGTATGCGCCCGCCTGTATAGAGCAAACGCAGCGGGAGTTCCCTGTCTGCAGGCTTCCTGCCCCTGGTATCACGGAAAAGGCGCGGCAGCCGTGCCCGGGTCGCTCCGGCAAGCCCACGGAGGCGTCTCCATACTGCCTCCAGAAACGTAGCAAGTGCCCGGATCGGTTTCAGTGTGGCCAGCATACGGAGCAATTCGGGCCGGTCGTGCAGGTAGCTGCGTACCACGTACACCACCAATCCCAGGGCGATCGCCCAGAACAGGAGCGATTTGAGCAGCTCAAACCATGCAAGCGGCATACCAGCCTCCCCCTGGCCGTGCTCCCCTATATGCTCGAGAGGTGGAAGCTTAACGGTCGGGCGAGGACCCATGCCGAGAAGTCTGAAAAGTGGCGTCAGCAGGAGGCTGAGCAAAATTGTGAACAGCATCCCCAGCAGCGAAAGGTGGTATCCGAGCACAAACAGAAAGTAGCCCACCATGTCTAACAGGCCAACCGTGTATCCGGTGGGCAGGAGGAAGGCCAGTGCCGTTGCCAGACCGATGAAGGCCAGGCTGTAGCGAACCCAGCGGCCGGCCAACATCGTGCCAATCCTGATCCTCTGAGCTTCCCACTGGTGTCGCAGGCGTATAAAGTGCACCTGGCTTAACATTGCCAGCCCCAACAGGAAGTAAAGTAACACGTTAAGCACCAGCGTCGGCACCGGCGGGCGCTCCTC
>DAOTYA010000207.1:0-12735 GCA_034435075.1 Anaerolineae bacterium | reverse complement strand
GTATCGCTGCCGCCGCAGTTTTGCGCCGTCAGCGTGATGGTTTTCGCGCCTACCGTCGGCCAGGTGTAGTGCGCCGTCGCCGTCCCCTGCCCGGAAGCGGGCGCCGGCGTCCAAGTGTAC
The DNA here is from genome assembly GCA_034435075.1 of Anaerolineae bacterium. Lineage (GTDB taxonomy): Bacteria > Chloroflexota > Anaerolineae > B4-G1 > B4-G1 > JAOAAG01. Next base: position 12,615 of record DAOTYA010000207.1, on the reverse strand, counting down.
GTGATCGGCATGGAGGCGTTCGCGGGCGTGATGACGGCGGTGAAGGTGTACTGCGTGCCGGTGTACCCGCTCGTCGGGCCGGCGATGCCGGCATCCGTGAGCGCGATACAGGACGGGGCGCTGCCTTTCCAGCGGTTGTAGATCACGTTGAGCCAGGGGACAAACTCCGCCGTGGCTTTCTGCTGACCTTGTCCGGTGGGGTGGCTGTCGTAGTAATCATCCACGCCACCCGAATAGTAGGGATAGGCCGAGTAGTTGTTGGCGACCGTCTGCGTATGGGTGATGGCGCTCCCATTCCAGTAATGATGATTGCCGTCAGGCCGTTGCGCATAATCGTTGGGTTCATCATTGCGGCTGGGATCGTCGGTGCGGGTGATAATGCCATTGGAGGTGAGTACATTGTAATAATCGAAAACCGCTACGTTGTTGTGAGCGTAGCTATCCAGCCAATCGTTGAGCAGCCAGTTATTGAAAGCGCGCGCGTTCGCCGCGCGCTCCGCTGCCGGTGTGCTGTTGTCCATCACCACATACTCCCCTTCGGCCAGCGGCGGCGCAGTGATGACGATAAAGAGCTTCTCCTGGTGCGCGGCAAAATAGGTGAGGATGTTGTTGTAGACGGCTTTGAAGTTGGCGACCGTGTACTCATCGTTCGGCGTCGCCAACGGGGGATCATTGGGGGCGCCATACAGGTTGGAGTTGGGGAAGCAGGACTTGAACATGATAATCTCGTTAGGGCCGCCGGGGTCGGTCGCCAGACGCGACCAGTTGCCGAAATCGCCGATGTTCTGCCCGTTCTCGGCGTAGACGGCGCTCATAATCGTCTCGCGGTTGGGGCCGGTGAACCACTCCGGCCAGTTCGGCACGTCCGTCCGGCTGCCGATGGCCGTATCGGGATCGCCGGGGTCGGTGCGCGGCCCCCACTGGTAGTTTGTCGCGCTGACGAAGTAGTTGTTGGCCATCAATGCCTGGCCCAGTCCTCCGGCCTGGTCGTGTTCGCCGATGTCGGCCAGCCAATTTCCGCCGGTGGAGTGGTGGATGAAGATGAGCTTGACCGGCGCGACGGGCGGATTGGGATTATCGGCCAGAGGAACGTGCGGGGGGAGCGGCGCGGCAGAGGAGGCCGGCGGCGAGGCCGTCGTCAGGACGAGCAATCCGGCGCAGCCGGTCAGCGCGGTCAACAGAGCAACCAGGTAAAACAAATTTCTCGGTTTCATCATTCACCTCTCTTGTCTTCAGCTAAAATATGATGGGTAGGGGCGGGATGACGCCGCCCCACGACGACGAGAAACTCCGCAACACCGGCGGCAGGTAAATTGTATACCCGATTTCTGTACCCCATCCAAGGATTTAGTACCTTACAGCTAAAATTCTTGCACAACCAGCAAAGAATCTGAGCGCCGCTATTCATTGCCACGAATTGCACGAATTAACACGAAATGGCAGAAAATTAGTGAAATTCGTGTAATTCGTGGCAGAAGCCTGTTTGGTTCCGGCTCGTCCGGGTTAGGGGAACGGACTACGATTTGTGCATAGGGAGCTCCTTCCACGTTCGCACTACACTCAGGTCCAGGTCATCTTTGGGGATAAACGCCTCCGCCCCTACCTCTGCTGCCACGGCCTGGAATTGGTCGGCGCGGTTGCGGTGGGCGCTGACCAGGATCACCCGCAGGTCGGGCGCCAGGGCTTTGAGGCGCGGTGTGCCCTCCAACCCATTGATGCCCGGCAGCATCACGTCTACCACGGCCAGGTCAGGCCGGATGGCGCGCACCAATTCCTCGGCCTCGAGGATTGTCCCCGCCTCACCGACGACGACCAGGCCGGCGCGGGTCAGCAATTGGCCCAGCGCGCGGCGAAACGCGGGTTGGTCGTCTACGATGAGCACATGGGTCATGGCCTGTTCCTCTACAGAACAGGATAGCACAGGCTGACCCGTATGTCATCAGGGCGGAGTACTGTTTGTAGAGGGAAAATATCGGTACTGGGGTACCGGGTTTAGTACGTCATCTGTACCGTTGTCCCCTGCCCTGGGGAGGATTCCACCGTCAACCGGCCGCCGATCAGCTCCGCGCGCTCCTGCATTCCCGCCAATCCAAAATGGTTTTGGGCTGCCAGGGTATGAAACGTTTCGGGCAGGACGAAACCCTGTCCGTCATCTCGGACGGTCAGCGTCAACCGGTCGGCTTCCCAGGCCAGGGAGAGTGTGACGTGCTGCGCCGCGGCGTGCCGGGCGACGTTGCCCAGTGCTTCTTGCGCAATCCGATAGAAGTTGACGGCCACTTCGCCGGGCAAAGGACGCAGCGTGACGTCGGCGGGCAGCTCGAGCCGGAGTACGGCGTCGTTCTGCGCCGACCATTCCTCGGCCAGGGCGCGCAACGCTGCACCCAATCCCAGGGTGTCCAGCATAGGCGGACGCAACACGGTGCATACCTGCCGCAAATCGGCCAGCAATCGCCGTACCTCGGCGCGCATCGCCTGTAACTCCTCGTCCAACGCGGCGGTTTCCCCTTCCACGGGAGCAAGGAGCAGGCCCAGTTGCATGTTCAACCCGACCAGGAGCTGGATCGGCCCGTCGTGCAGGTCGCGGGCCAGCCGGGCACGTTCTTCCTCGCGGGAGCGGAACAGTTGACGTTGTGTCTCGCGGATCTCATCCAGTTGACGGCGCAGCATCTCCACCAGCAGCACATTGTTCAGCGCGATCTCGGCCTGGTCGGCCAGCGTTTTGAGAATCCGCCGGTCCGCTGCGGTGAAATCTTCTCCATCGCGCCGGGGCTCCACGGTCCAGGCGGCGCGGCGCCGGCCTTCGAGGGAAAACGTGAAGCGCAGGTGAGACTCCGGCGCTTCGGGCGGAAGCGTGTCATCCGGCCCCCCGATCCACAGATGTCCAGGACGCAGTTGCATCATCTCCGGCACGTCGCCGGTCAGCACGGCGTTCAATTGCGCCCGGTTGAGCGCGCGGGCCAGCGCCGCACTGACCGTCTCGACCACGCCGGGGTAATCGTACCAGCCGCCGTAAAAGAAACGGTCCACCCACCGCTGCACGCGCGTCCGCGACCAATCGAAGGCCAGCCCGACCAGCAGCGTCAGGCCGGCGGCGATCATCATCTGCGCCAGCCAGTCATCCGGCGCGAGGCGATAAATCAGCAGGAACGGCCCCAGGTACAGCAGCAAGATGCCCAGCGATAGCAGGGCGTAGACCAGTGCCCGGTTGAGCAGGCGGTCTATGCCGAACAGGTTATGGCGCAGTGTGGCGTACAGGTAACTTAGCGGAGCGAAGATCAGGAACAGGCCCATCGCCCAACCCGGCAGGCGGTACGTAGAACCGACAATGGTGGGCAGAAGGTAGAGCAGAGTGGGGAAACCTGCGGCCATCACGTTGCCGAAGACGATCAAACGCAGGCGGCGGCGGTTGTCAGGGTTGGCCCGCCGCGCGTACACATAGACCAGGATGCCGACGGCGGCCACGATTTCCGCGGTGGTGTACAACACACTCAGCAGCATCCACATCATGTGGAGCGACAGCGTCCCGATGGCGCCCACCAGCGCCAACCCGTAGAGCAGCCCCAATCCCCATCTACGCTGGCGTGGAGAACCTAACGTCACGGGGAAGGTCGTCAGGTGGTGAACCAATAGCGGCGCGGCGATGTGGAAGCAGGCGATGCACAGCGACATTGTCCAGCGCGGCGTGAGCCACCGGCCGGGTTGTGACAGCAACAGTAGCGCCGCTGCGGCGAAGATCTGCGCCAGGAGAAAGAGCAATTGCACGTCGGTGCGCCCGAATTGACGCCACAGGAGCAGAACACCGGTACCCCAAAAGATCAGCGCGACGACGACAGCGCTGCTCAACGACGGCCAGTTGAGTTTTGCCATGGGCAAGATCGGCATTTCGAGGGTGAGTAGCTGACCGTCCCGCCGGATTTCCATGGTGGAGACCCCCAGCGGTGGATCGAGCCACCCGGCGAAGGGGATGCCGTCCACTGCCACAATCACATCGCCCGGCCATAGCCCGGCCCAGTTGGCAAAACTGTTTTGAGGAACAGTATAGACCAGTCCGGTGCGTCCATCGAAGCTGAAATCCAACGCCGGGGTAGACCATTGGAAGTGAACGACGTATCCGATCAGCATCGGAACACCCAATGCCAGCAGGGTGAAAAGTCCCTGCAACGGCCATTTCGGGGGGTCGCGCTCAGAGGTTTTCATCCTCGTTTGTCACCGCCGAGACGTGCGCTAATCCGTGCCGGATGGCGTACAGCGCCGCCTCGGTGCGAGATTTGACGCCGAGTTTTCCGTAGATGTTGCTGACGTGATTCTGTACGGTGCGCGTGGTCAAGAACAACGTTGTGGCGATCGCGGTGTTGTCGAGGCCCTGCGCCAGCAGGCGGAGCACTTCGGTCTCGCGTGGGGTCAGAGGGATAGGGGATGGCGACGCGGCGGCAGGCGCATCGCCAATGGCGCGGTGTACGACCTGGCGGGCCACGGCCGGGCTGAGCCAGCTTTGGCCGCGCGCCGCCGCCCGCACGGCCTGGGCCAACGTTTCCAGGGCTTCATCCTTGAGCACATAGCCGGTTACGCCGTGCTCCAGCAGCCCAAAGACGGTCTGACTGTCGTTGTGAATGGTCAGCACGAGAATGGCGGTGGTCGCTCCGGCGGCGCGCAGTTGACGGGCGACCTCCAACCCGCTCATGTCGGGCAGGTTCACATCGAGCACCAGCACATCGGGGTGGTGTTGATTGACCAGGCGAAGCGCATCGGCACTGCTGGATCCCTCGGCCATGATGGTGATGTCGGGCGTGGCGCTCAACACTGTGCGTATCCCTGCGCGGACGACCGGGTGATCGTCTATGACAACAACAGTAATCATTCTGCCCCCCTGACCCGGGGACGAGCCGGAACCAAAGAGGATTCACCATAAAGGCATAACGATTCCGTTTAACTATCCGGATATCGTAACCGACGCATTCCTATGCGTCGGTATAGGCGGCATAGGGATACGTCGGTTTCCGGATAGGCTATTACTACCCCATGCACCAGCGCCAACTCTTTGAAACCTTGTGTGTGAGACCGTTCCTTCGGGCCGAGCGGTGCAGAGTTGTGTGGCAATGCCATCCTGCTCAACATAGTGGGTGTCGGAGGTGATGCGCCTGGCCTCCCCATTCACCCGGTACGGCTTGCTGTGTATCTCGGATGGCGCTTGAGCTACAACCTGGTCCCGCTCCAACGACTCCAGCGAGACAGTGCTGAAATGCCGGACCAGCGTTGCTCGGACCACCGCAAAGTTGGTGTGGAGCACAACGCATTTACATGCATCAATGTACATCGCCTGCTCCTCACTCAACACATAAGTGAACCGTCCATCCCCTTGCCTGGTCGGGGTGGTCGTTCTCTCATTATCGCATTTCTCAATCACAATGTCAACTGTGTTAAGTCTCATTAAGAGCCTATCTGAGAACAATAAGAGCCTATCCGAAAAACCGTACAAGCGGCATCCCCATGCCGCTTATACCGACGCATAGGGATGCGTCGGTTATGTTTTTCGGACAGGCACTTAGACCTCTGACCGTGCGGTTCTGTCCTTCGCGCCTGTAGCAGGTTTCAATCCCACAATGTAATTACCTACCCGGCTGCCTGCTGCCGTGTACCGATTGGGAATCGGCCTTTCTGGACGCCTGCGGCGCCGGGCGTCGGCCTGCGCCGACGCGGAAACAGCGGTCGGCGCATGCTGATCGCTGGCCGAAAGCCCGAAGCGGGCGACGAAGGGGCGATTGATTAATCGCCCGTACCCGGCGAAGGCCAACCGAAGGTCTGCGGCCCCAAAGGATGTACGGGCGAGGCAAGCCTTGCCCCTACAGTCACCCCCTGAATAAAAGCTGGAGGGATGGTTCATATTGGGTAACACTTTGAGTCATACTGCGCACGGGTGAATTTTGGGCTTTTCCTGAGCGTGGTAGCACGTGGTTACATGGTATTTACAGTCTGCGCCCGCCGGACCACAGTGCGGCGGAGCAGATGGCACCTGAGCCACCTGAGGGCATCTCAGTGTAGCCAGTGTCAGCAGAGTCTGGTCCAGGTGGACTGTGGTCCGCCCGGCACAGGCAGACGTTCTGTCGAACATACACTGGCCCATACGATAGATGGGCTGTGCTTTCGCATCATCGCCAAAATCACCGGCGTTACTCTCCGCCTGTTCTTACGTCGCTTATTCGGCATCGAGGTGCTGACCTACACCGTGGTGCACGCCTGATGGCGACCCCGGTTTCCGGAAAATCATCACATATTCATGTTTAAAGATGTAATAGCCGCCGGCAAGTGCCCGATAGCGCCACAGATTATTAGTATGCCCCTTACCAACCTCGTTGCCCTCAATATTTTTGACCACGATGGCCTTGGGACGAAACCCCAGCCGCCTGAGCCGTTCCAGAGTATAGAACCCCAAAGGTACCAACTCACCCCGTGTGTACTTGTCCCCGATAATCAGCACAGCGAAGCGGCCGGGTTCGAGCAACTCAAACCCGATGCGAGCAGCGCTTCCGAAAAGATCGAGAAAGGCCCCAACTGTTGGAGCGTTGGACAGATCGGCCGGCAGATCGCTGAAACGGATTATATCGTGATAAGGCGGATGCAGTACCAGCAGCTGGGCGTAACTGGCTCCCATACAGCTTAGCGTTTCACGAATGCGCGCCGCTGTCTCATCGCTGGTTGAATCCCCCTGCAGGATATGGATACGGTTATCCAACAGAGTAGCGGGCATTTTGCGGCGCACCGCATCTACCAGCTCCTCTTGCAACTCAACACCGATCAACCTGCGGTTCAGCCGCACTGCCTCGATAGCTGATGTGCCCAACCCGAGAAACAGATCGAGCACAATCTCGTTTTCCTTCGTATAACGCAGATAAGTCTGGGTGGCGATCTGAGGGACAAAGTTGCCGTGATAATCAAGCTGATGACCACCACTCCGATCACGGGCATCAATCAGCCAGAGCGAATCGGTCCAGATATGGCCGTACTCTCGCCAGCGGCTTAAATCAATATCAGAGTAGGGAAGAGTCCTGGCCCGTCCCATACCGGGTTTCTCGAGTTGCACAATGTCCCCTTGCCTGGCGTACGGGCTGTGGTGCGTGTGACGCGCACCACGCCCTTTACCATCCTGCTCAGAATCACAAACTTACATGGCGTCCAATGCCCTGCGGAAACGTCTGGCCAGCTCCTCCAGGATCGTGATCGCCATTTCCACGTCCTCCCTCAGGACCGCTAAAAAGTCCCAGCGGGTCAGCGCCAGACAACGCGTCGGTTCAGTAGTGATTACCGAAGCCGTGCGCGGACCATCGTCCAGCAGGGCGAGTTCGCCGAAAAAGTCCATAGGACCAAATGAATTAACCACCACTTTCTCACCGTCGGCGCGTTCGCGGACAACCTGGGCCTGACCTGATTCAATAATGAAAAACCCCTCGCCGCCTTTCCCCTGCGCAACGATGACATGATTGGCCGGGTACTCGCGCGTCACCAACCTCCTGGCCAGCCGTTCGAGTTGCCGCATCCTTAAACCCTGAAAGAGAGGCACACGAGCCAGAAATCCCACCACTTTCTCCGTATCAGCCACCATACCTCCTTCACCATTAAAGTAGTTATGCTATCCACCCGATAAGCGGCATAGGGATGCCGCTTGTACGGTTTTTCGGATAGGCTCTTAAACCTCAGAGTAGTTCTGCAACCCACCCGATGCCAAGCTCATATAACTTGCCGGCAGTCGGGGCCCCTGTCCTCTTATCCCAGCACCGCATCTCGTAATACAGCTCGATCGCCCTGGCAATGTCTTCAGCGGGCACCATCACCCCCTGTTTAGGGCCGGACTCGAATGGCGTTGAGAAGCGCCAGTGGGCAACATCATCCTGAGGAGTCAATCCTTCCCGATAGTTGAACACCCGTGCCATCGCCATGGCCCGCTCCCCTGCCTTCATCAACTCGAAGAGCGAGCAATCCCATCCGGTCACCCCCTGGACAAGATCGCAGACCTGTTCCCGGCTGTATGGCATGAACATGCACAGACACAGACAATTACAAAGCACCTGCCAGTCAATATGGTAACTGGCCAGCCGTACCTTTTCCGGGCCAAGGTAATTGAACGGCAAAGGTTCCAGTATCCCCAAAGATTGAACTCCCCGGATGCCTTCCTCGGAGGCATAACCATCGTCATGGATGTTATGCATATGATCGGCACCGGTGGGAGAGGTGGCGTAACCCAGGTTCAACGCAAATTTAATGCGCGGCTCGTGCATAGGCACCTCCTGCCCCTTGACCTGCATGGCGTACCGTTCCGTGCCACGCCCGATCTTTCTGGCAGCCCTCAGCGACCCCTCGGCCAAAAGATCACCGAAACCCTGGCGGTGGGCGATTTGCTCGATCAATGTGAGCATCGCCTGAGCGTCACCAAAGCGTAACACAAGCCCACCTGTATCCTCCTGCGTTATCAGCCCTCGCTCGAAACACTCCATGGCCCAGGCAATGGTCACACCCGTAGAAATTGTATCCAGACCATAAGCATTGCACATTTGATTGCCAAGCGCCACTGCCTCCAGGTCATCAATGCCACAACAGGAACCCAGCGCACCGACCGTCTCATATTCGGGGCCGCCATATGTCGGGCTGACCTGATACCGCCCTGTCACCTGTACCTTCCGCTTGCAGGTTACAGGACATGCATAACAGGTATCCCGACCGACCAGGATGGTCTCAGTCATTGTCTGGCCGGTGATCTTAGACGCTCCCTCGAAAGAGCCTTCCTGGAAGTTGCGAGTGGGAAGCCCACCCGCCTCATTCAATTCGATCAGCCCGTGATCGGTGCCGTTCTCGTGCAGCCCGAGCGCCCAGGTTTCCCGGAAATGATCGCGCAGCCAGGTAGCGACCCGCCGTACTTTCTCCTGATCAGCAATTTCCGGCTGAGCGCTCCCGCGCACGGCCACAGCTTTCAACCCCTTCGCACCCATCACAGCCCCCATTCCGGTGCGGCCGGCAGCACGGTTGATGTCTGAGATGACACAGGCATAGCGCACCAGCCTCTCACCGGCCAGACCGCACTGAGCGACACGAATACGGTCATCTCCCGACTCTTCCTTCAGGATACCCTCTACCTCGGCAGTTTCCTTCCCCCACAGGTGGGCAGCATCACGGAGTTCCACATGATCATCCCTGATGTACAGGTAGACCGGCCTCTCCGACCGGCCGGTAATGACGATGCCATCCCAACCGGCACGTTTCAACTCCGTGCCCCAGAAACCTCCCACTTCTGCCGCGCCAAAACCGCCGGTGAGGGGGGACCTGGCGCCAACCGCGCTGCGCCCGCTCCCGCCCGCGGGTGCGCCTGTGACCACCCCAGGTGCAAAAACCAGTAAGTTATCCGCACCCAAGGGATCGCTCCCCCGCGGCATATCCCTGAGCAGATAAAAGGCGATCAACCCCCAGCCGCCGAAATAAGTGCGGAAGAAACGCTCGCCGGGTTCCTCAACACTGGTTTCCCTGGTGCTCAGATTAACACGCAATATCTTGTTATGATAACCGTAAGGCATGGCGTCCTCCCTGATAGCTTATGCAGAACACCTCACACAACGACCGCCGGAATTATAACCGATTCGTTTGAGACGACAATATCACCGTCCGCGACAGCGCTCAGACACCGCCCCCGACAACAGCCCCACCCTTCCAGTAGCGCATGTAGTCGCTCGTCAAGAGATAGAGCGGAGGCTCATCCTCTTCGATCTCCGGAAAGCGCCCGACCGGCTCATAAAAACGGTTGTCAGTCTGATCGTCGTTGACAGTGGAAACCTCACCGATCAGCACACGGCTTCCAACACCCCAGAACTTGTGATAAAGCCGTGGCGGCAGGGTGATGCTTTCGCCGGGGTTCAGGATAAGTGTCGCGCCAGCCTCGACCACCCGCACAACCCCGTCCAGGCTCACGGCCACGCTCGTAATGGCCAGCTCCTCACCTTCCGTGGAATTGTAAAGCTGGATTGCCAGCCTTCCACCGCCACGGTTGATGATGTCCTCAGTCTTACGCCAGTGGAAATGCAGCGGGGTAACCTGGTCAACCTCTGCGATCATGATCTTCTCAGCGTAAAGTTTCCCCTGCAGCGTCTCCCAGTTGCGAGGATGTCCGTTGCGTATGGTGAACAGGAACAATCCGCAACGCTGGTAGTCGCCCCGACCGAAATCGGTGATGTCCCACCCCAGCCCATTCTCGACGATCTCCCGGCACTCCTCCCCCCTGGCCATCCACTCCCGGGGAGTCCAAAAAGCAAATGGCGGCAGATAGAATCCCATGCTCTTTACGAATGTCTCCGCAGCGCGCATAATGGTGTTGATCTCCGAGCGCTTCATCCAGACCTCCCTGTGAATAAATTCCCACCTGAATCAAACGGTGACTATGAGGACATAGGAACCATGCTCTACCGGCTCGGGCATCTCCAAGCAAGCAGGCGGGTGAAGGCAAAGCCCTCTGGCGATAATTTTACACTATTGCGGGGAATGTTTCAACCGACATGTGGGAACCGGAAGTGGGTGTAACTATGGCTGATTGAAATCGCTATCTTGGGGCGCTCCGCGCCAGTTGGGGCGATCCGGCGGATCGCCCCCTCCGCCGACACTGCCCGGTGGTGCAGCAAGGAAGGGGCGATTGATTAACCGCCCGTACCCGGCGAAGGCCAACCGAAGGTCTGCGGCCCCAAAGGATGTACGGGCGAGGCAAGCCTTGCCCCTACAGTCACCCCCTGAATAAAAGCTGGAGGGATGGTTCATGTTGGGTAACACTTTGAGTTATACTGCGCACGGGTGAATTTTGGGCTTTTCCTGAGCGTGGTAGCACGTGGTTACATGGTATTTACAGTCTGCGCCAGCCGGACCACGGTCCGGCGGAGCAGATGGCACCTGAGCCACCTGGGGGCGCCTCAGTGTAGCCGGTGTCTGCAAAGTCTGGTCCGGGCGGACTGTGGTCCGCCCGGCACAGGTATCCAGGATGCGGGGTCGGTGCAGTCCCGGAGCGTCATCTGCTCTACCTCATCCCCTCCTTACAACCGCGACCTGCCCCCTTCACCCGACAGAGCCCCGAATGACCGGGTGGACTCTGGAAAGCCGCAGCCCCCTTCGTCGTGCTCCGCCAGCGAATACCGGAGCAGGGGCGGGTCCGCCAAGTCTCCACTCCCCCGTGGAGCGGGCTGGTGGCCTCTCTTCCCAAGAATTCCGAAAAGTTTCCGAAAATTCGGAACAACTTTGTGGTACAATTTGTGCAGAGACTCTCATTCCTGTGACCTCGCAGAAGGCCCAGGATGAAAAGGTCCTTGCTGCAATCGGGGAAGCGATGTGCTCTTCCTCCCCACCCCGGTGAGCAACCGGGCGACAACCTCCAACCTGTGGCCATATGGCCAGGGGCGAGGGAGTACAGGGTCGGGGTGCAGGATACACCCACCACTGGTGACGCGCAACCAATCGCCAGAAATGGCCTGAGCATTCGCCCGATGAGCGATGCCAGCCCGCCCCGACCGAACGGAAAGGAGGTGAGAACCGCGCAAAACATCGGCTTTACCGCTTCCGCTTTTGGGACAAGGCCAATGCTCAAATAGATTCCCAATCAATGAGTACCCGACATTTGGGCAATGAGACGTTGGACCTCGTCTCGGGTCAAGACGGTGGGCAGACGTTTAGGTTTTTGAGCGCGCAGGGCGTCAATGGGGCCCAGGTCCTTGTGGAGCACCTCGCGGTAGAGGAAGAGGAGAGCGGAGAGGGCCTGGTTTTGAGTGGAGGCAGCAACATTTTCTTCCACAGCCAGATGGGTGAGGAAGGCCGCGATCTCGGCTGCGCCCATCTCGGCCGGGTGGCGTTTGTTATGGAAGAGAATGTAACGTCGGATCCAGTTCACGTAAGAGTTCTCGGTGCGGATGGAATAGTGTTTGAGGCGTAGTGCGTCCCGGACCTGGTCGAGTAGCTTTTTCGGTTTTGCTTCTGTCATTGGGTTTTGTCCTCCACAAAATGAAACTCGGATGTAACTATTCGGCATTGGAACCGTCCTCCCCGGGCACTTTGTGCCGGTTGTCGGTCTCTGCCGGGTACGGGCGCGGCATTGCTGCGCCCGTACCATATGCGTATCTGAGAGACCTGGTTGGCGAAGGCCGACCACTGGCCTGCGGCCCGGCGAGGCTGAGTTCGGTCAGCGCTGAACAGGTTTAGTATACAAGTTGCACTCGGATTGACAAAGCGTGATTTTTGTGCTAAATTGGCTGTAGTCCAAAGATATTCTATCACAGAATTTCCGTAAATGCGACCTTATGGGTATTTATACGGAATCCGCCTAAAAGGGGAAAGGTAGATTCCGTATAATTAATAGTTATGCGGCGCGGCGCCAGCAGAACGAATTGGCGTGCGCGTTCTGCGTTGTGCTATGGCACAGCATCTTGTTGTTGTCAACGCGTGCGCGCGGCGTCGTGTTTGCGGGTGCGCGGTCTTGTGCGGCAGTGCGCGCGTGGCGGGGACACACGGCAGGGTGCGTCGGCTTTGCCCCATCCACAAGCCGCATAACAAGCGCATCCAGCCGACCGCTTCGCTCGCTGCGCTCGCTTCGCGGCGGCTGATGCG
>DAOTYA010000206.1:0-8685 GCA_034435075.1 Anaerolineae bacterium | reverse complement strand
ACTTCGGGGTGATCGCGGAAGAACTCGCGGTGGACGCGCGTCCACACGAGTCGCCCATCGGTGTCAATGTTGATCTTGCACACGCCGAGTTTTGCGGCCGGCAGGTACTGGGCCGGGTCCACTCCTTTGGCACCCTTGAGTTTGCCGCCCGCAGCATTGATCCGGTCAACCTCATCCTGCGGTACGGATGAGGAGCCGTGCAGCACCAGCGGGAAACCGGGCAGGAGCTTCTGGATGGCCTCGATCACCTCGAAGTGAATCCGCTGGGTGCCGGAGAACTTGAACGCTCCGTGGCTGGTGCCAACGGCACAGGCCAGGCTATCGCACCCGGTGAGCCGGACAAATTCCGCCGCCTGCTCAGGATCGGTCAGATGTACCTGATCTTCGCTCACGCTGATGTGTTCCTCGACTCCGCCAAGCTGGCCAAGCTCAGCCTCGACGCTGATCCCCTTCGCATGGGCACGCTCGACCACGCGCCTGGTGATCGCCACATTCTCCTCGAAGGGCAGGTGGCTGGCATCAATCATCACCGATGAATAGAATCCCGACTCGATGCAGTCGTAGCATGTCTCCTCGTCCCCGTGGTCCAGGTGCACGGCGAAAATGGCCGTCGGGAAAATCTCCTCCGCCGCGCGGATCATCGCCTCCAGCATCCGCTTATCCGTGTAAGAACGTGCCCCCCTGGAAATCTGGACAATGAATGGGGCCTGGGACTGGATATTGCCACGGAAAAGTCCCATAACCTGCTCAGCGTTGTTGATGTTATAGGCGCCAACAGCGTATTTGCCATAGGCATGCTTAAACAACTGTTTGGTTGTGACGATCATAAGTTTGTCTTCCTCCTGTGGTTAGATTTTATTTCCGGCCCGGGTGCAGCCGGCGGTGACGGCCTCCGAGCATCGGCACAGCGATCAGGATACTCAGCAGCCACAAGCCAAGCCACACTCCTACCCGTTCCATCATAGCGCGCCAGGGGTTTTCAGGCTCCAGGCTGGCGCGCCATGCGGCTTCCAGCTGGTTGAAGCTTATCTTCAACGCCTCCTGCACACCCGCCCGACAACTGGCCCCATCGCGGTAGGCTGCCAGCAGGTTGCGGATGCCAGCAGCGCCATATTCCCGGCGAATGAACTGAACCACACTGCCGCTCTGGGCATAGGAAAGCAGTGCGGTCGTGGGGTCGGGAGGGAAGGGCACACACAGCTTCTCCAGAGGGAGCAGATAACCATTTTTGCGAGCATCCTCCAGCACACTGGCATATTCGGCCGTCGGCAGCAACTCATTTGCGGTCGCCAACCCCTCATCCAACCACTCTGGCACATACTCGTACCCTTCAGGTGTCACAGCCTGGTAGAGCAACAGGTGGGTAAGCTCGTGCGGTATTTCGCGCTTCATGCGCAGGGTATAGCCCTCCTCGAAGGGGATGGCGACGACAATAACGCCCAGCTCCGGGCGCGCCTGCCCTCCGACCCATTCCCTGCCTGTCAGCACCATTGCGGCATTGAGGTTGTGCTGCGCATCATAAATGTAGATTTCGATCGTTTCCGGGAGCGGAGCATGCAGCTCGCTGCTGATTCTTTCCAGTCCAGGCAGCGCCACATCGAGTGCTGCCTGTCCGAACTTGAGGTCGCCGTGGCCCTCGATCCAATAGACGGTAACTTCTTTGCGCAGCGGGTCGCTCAGTTGTGTCCAATGGAAGCGGTTATCTCTGTACCTGAACTGCTGAGGTGGTGTGGTCAGATGATGGCCCGCTGCGTCCTCGATATCCCACCAGAAGCTCACGGTGGCAAATGGCGGCAGGGGATTGTAACGCATATCGGCCCTGTACGCAACTTTGATCTGGGGCGCCGGTGATATTTCCACTGGCTGTACTCTGGTCTGCGCGTCCCCTGTGGCTCTAAACGAGAGGTAGACGCTGGTAATATCGGCCTCGGAGGAAGCCCACAGCTCGAACGTGATCTCCTGAGCAAAGTTATAGCTGACCGTGCTGCTTTCGATGGTAATGCCTGCGGCGGCAGTGGCTGTGTGGAGCTGTAAATCGGCTACGAGAAGTGCCCCCAGCAGCACTACAGACAGGGTCACGGTGGTTGCAGGTTGCCTGCTCATACCATATCGTCATCGGGTGGTGACATGGCCAGCCTGGCGAAGAAATCGGAGAGGTCGCCGTACATGAACTCCAGCTCATCAAGGGCAGCTTCGGCAGCACTACGGGTAGCCTCGTTATCCGCCAGGCAGTAGCGTTCCAGGATAGAGCGTGCCCGGTCACCCCCGATCTGGCCCAGCGCCCACAGCGCGGCGTCCTGGACCTCGGCGTCTACGTCGTCGGCCAGCTCCTCCAGTTCCGCGACAGCCTCGCGCAGTTGCAGCTCGCCGCAGGCACGCGCAGCTTCGTAGCGCATTTCAGGATTGGGGCTGAAAAGCTCCTGCCGCACATGCCTGGACCAGTAAGGGTTGGCACTACGTCCCATAGCAAAGACGGCGCTGACACGCATCTTTTCGTGAGGGGAGGCATATGCTTTGTGAATTAATTGGATGACGGTCTCGTTATCAGCATAGGCCAGCGATTCCAGTGCCCGCCTCTGCACCTCGATGTCTTCGTGCTCGTCCTGGCAGGTGGCCAGGACGGCCTGGTAGGCCATATGGTGTGGCTCCGGGTGAATCTTGTTGAGTTCGCCCAGAAGGATGAAACGTCCCAGGGATTGGGCTGCCGCCGCGCGCACACTGGCCGATTCGTCATCTTGCAGACGGGTCACCAGGAGCGGTACCAGGCGCACATCCTCGTCTTCCCATAACCCCTCAATGGAAGCCGTCCTTACTTCTGCGTCTTCATCCTCAAGCCCCATACGGAAGACCTCGCCGAAGTTAAGCTCAAAATCAGCCTCGGCCATCTCTACCAGGCAGGTGATCAATCGCCTGCGCAGTTCCACCGGTAGCCCGGGCCACACCAGACGCACGCGCGCAATGCCTTCAGCATCCAGGTCCGAGAGGTAGTATAACAAGGATTGTGCCGGCATAGTCGCAGTCCGGCTCAGCTCACTAAGTAAGGTATCAAGAGGATTTGCCATCTCACCTGAACGAGGACCAGGGTATCACTGGATTGATCACGTCTTGCAACATTATTAGTATCATAATGCTGATCAGGACGATCAGGCCGATCATATGAAACGCCGCTTCGTACCTGGGCGAGACACGGCGGCCGCGCACGGCCTCGATGAGTACGAAGAGGATGCGCCCTCCATCCAATGCGGGGATGGGCAGCAGATTGGTCAGCCCCAGCGCCAGGCTCACGAACGCGGCCATGTTCAGCACAGGAGACGCCAGACCCCAATCCAGACTGCGCTGCAACGCAAAGGTCAGCATACCACTGATGCCGACCACGCTGGTGGGACGCGCCGCATTAGCAGGAATAAGGCCACCGATCACCAGGAACGGGAATGCCAGCGTCGCGACGGTGATGACGATCATGTCACCGCCAGCGGCGACCACAGCCCTGTGCAGTGGATAATACTGTATCGCATTGTAATCGGGCCATTGGGAAATGCCGATGCCGAGCAAACCGTAGCCCTCAGGCTGGAGTCTGGGTGTCGCCTCGATGACAAGGGTTTCATCACCGCGCCTGACGGTCAGAGTGATGCTTTTGCCGGGCGAGTTGTGTACCACAGTCTGGAGTTGTCTGACCCCATTTTCGATGCGTTCGTTGTCAATCTCCAAGACGATGTCACCAGGCTGCAGGCCAGCCGCTGCTGCAGCGCCACCCGGTTCGACATTGGTGATTTTGACCAGCCATTTTCCCGGGTAGCCGGAGATGTAAGCTCCGACGAGAAGCAGAAACGCGGTAAAGATGTTCAGCAGCGCGCCGGCCGAGAGGATCGCCAGACGCGCGCGCTTCGGTTGGGCAGCCAGGCTGCGCGGATCGGAAGGGTCCTCTTCGCCAGTCATTTTGACGAACCCCCCCAGTGGCAACAGGTTGAGGCTGTAGAGAGTGCCCGGTTCCCAGGCGGTCAATCTGCCCCGCATCAGCACAGCGTCTTCCTCCTCTCCCTGCAGAGTGGAAGCAGCCTCTGCTTCGGGTGGAGCGGGGAGGGGGGTCAACTGCCGCAGAATGCGGGTGCCGTCCTCACGGAGCGCAGCCACCACCTCCACGAATTGCCCCGGGAGGATCTGAGAGGGCAGACGAAAGTTGGAAGGAATGGTCACCCGTATTCCATCCACTTCCAGGTAGCCCTTTTCACGCCACAACCTCAGCAGCCTGGGTGGATAGCCCAACCCGAACTCCTCGACTCTGACGCCGGCCAGTTTGGCCAGCAAGAAGTGACCCAGCTCATGTACGAGAATCATGGGGGCCACCGTGACAATGGCGGTCCCCACAAGCCAGAAAATGACGTTCCAATCCATAATCACGCTTTCTATCTGAATATCTGGAAGCCAGACTCCGGAGGTCTGTTATGAGCTATTATACCTCTGGCAGTCCAAACCTGCAATGTCTCGCAGGAATTCCAGTACCATCTCCAACACCTGCTGAGGGGTCAGATGCTCTGTGTGGACATAGAGGTCAGCGTGCTGCCTGGCATGGTGTAGTCTGTGGGCCTGGATTTCCCACCACTCCGGGCCAGCGGTGGAAGGGCGGCGTTGGAGGGCAGTTTCTGCGCTCACATCCAGGTAAATGAGCAGGTCCGGCCGGGTGATGCGTTGCCACATGTAGGGGACATAGGAGTGATCCTGGGCAACCTCGCGGGCGTTGTATCCACAGGCCCGCAGCGCCCGCACCAGGGTTGATTTACCCGCCGCGCACGGGCCAACGACGGCGATCAGCGGCCGTTTTTTCAATGGCGCAATACCTTCCTCCAGAACTGATGGCCGGCGCGGCGCAAGCGCGAGGTGGTGCCAGCACGTGTTCCTGGACGCACTTCCGCCGATACACAACTCATCTCCTGGAGACGGGCCAGCGCCTCCAACGAGGCAAGGACTACCAGCTTATCGCCAGGATGGAGCCTGAGCTCAGGTGCAGGATGCATGTCCAGCACCTCCAGCCCCTTGTACATTATCACCGAAATGTCCAGCTCCTGCTCCACCTCGGCCACAGTGCGTCCATCCAGGAGCGAGCCGGCTGCCACCCTGACCTGCGCCACATTCACCAGCATATCCTCGACGTAAAATGAGTAATCTATGCAGGCACGTGTTGCTGCTGCGGCGAAGACCGGCGCGGCCAGCGCAGAGGTACTGAAAGCAGTGTGGATGCCAAATCCCTTGCGCACCTTATCCGCCAGCACAGGATCGAACATCCTGAGCACGACCTTGATGTCCGGGTTCAGTTCCCGGGCCTCCAGAGCGATGGCCAGGTTTGTCAGATCGTCCTGGGTGCAGACGACGATAGCATCAGCCTCCCGCACACGGGCCTGTTCCAGCATCTCACGCTGACGAGCGTCCCCTACCAGTACCGGGACTTTCATCTGACGCAATTCGTCCAGGAATTGACAGGCGGGGTTCTGTTCTACCCCGATCACTTCCTCGCCAATGCGCAACAGAACAGTGACCACGCGGTAGCCGATACGTCCCAGGCCACAGACAACGATATGATGGCGATAAGTCGAAGCGATAGCCACCTGCCAGGCCTCCTTTCGCTCACGTAAGTTGAACAGCGCCACACCGAACCGCAGGACACCGTCGGCGACGATGGCCAGCCCCACGGGCGGGATCAGGAAAAACAGCACCTGTAACACACGGTTCTGGGGAAAAGGCAACACAATCTCCGCGAAAATGAACATGAAAGTGGCATAGAACGCCTCGGTCCAACTGATATGCATGCCGGAATCGGGGTGCACGTAGAAAAGCCGCAACATCACCGTGCCAACACAGATCAGTATGGCAAAGGCTATAAGCGAGACTCTGAATTTTCCGAACAGGACACGGAGGTCTCGCCCCAGGGCATGTAAATCGCGGCTAAGGTTGCGTTTGGGCATTGACGTTCTCATAGCGGAATGCGTACCAGGAGACGGCGCACTTCGTCGCCCGTGCGCGGCAGCACGCGCAGCACCAGCACACTGATGTCATCGCCGGGCCTTCCGCCGTCCAATGCTATAGCCTGGGCCAGCAGTCCATCTGCCAGTTGCCGGGCGTCCACCCCCTCGCTGGCCAATAAGGCACGCACCGCAGCCGGAATGTCAAAGGTGCGGCCGTAACGCTGGCCGGCGGTTGCCAGCCCATCTGTATACACCACCACCACGGTACCGACAGCCAGCGGCAGTTCGGTGATCTGGGGTTTGGTGCCACGGCGCAGCCCGATGGATTCTGACGGTTCGTCCAGCAGGCGCAATTCGGCTGCAGGGGTGACGAGAATTGCAGGGCAGTGACTGTTACGCGAGAGTACCAGCGTGCGGGAGACCAGATCAACCGAGAGGATGTTGAGCGTGGCCGAGACCTTGCCACCCCTGAGGGCGTACAGGTAATCGTGGGCGGCGCGGGCCGCGGCCCCGTCGCGCACGCCCTCAGCCAGTTCAGAGATAGTCTTGCGAGCCACCAGATTGCTGATGGCCTTGGCGGCCCGCCCTGAAAGCTGACCGTCTACAAGCACAAATGAAAAGCCCCCGTGAGGACGCTCGATCATCTCGAGCGTATCCCCACTTTCACTGCTTGCCCATTTGCTCACTTTAGCGGCTGCGACTTCAAGCTCCATAGTTACCCTATCCCGGTTCCTCGCAGTGGCACCTCGACGATCACTGAAGTGCCCCGACCACTCTCAGAGTGGATTGTCAGAACACCCCCGATCGCCCTGGTCCGCTCGTACATCCCGGCCAGCCCCAACCTGCCTGAAGTCACCAGGTCGCCGGGCCTTTCCGGCGCATTGAAGCCCCGCCCGTCGTCCTCAACAATCGCCCGCAGCCTCTCAGGCTGGAAATCCAGCTCAACTGTGACATGGGAGGCCCTGGCGTGGCGTCTGACATTGCTCAGCGCCTCCTGAATCACGCGAAACAGCATCAACTCGCTCTCGGGCATCAGGCGCCGTGGCTCCCCTTTCACAACAAAGTGTGTGCAGATACCCTCCCTCTCGCCCAGCTCAACGGTCAGCCCTTCGACCACCGCCACCAGTCCAAGGTGATCAAGCGCGGGAGGACGCAGGTCCTGCACAAAACGGCGTATTCCGCTCAAGGCCTCGGCGACAACCTGTCGCAGGGCCTCAAGGTGGCGGATGGCGGTTTCGGGCAGCGGCTCGGTAATGGTCGTCAATAACTCCAGGCGTCTGGAGATCACAACGAGCATCTGGATGGTCTCATCATGAAGCTCACGGGCGATGCGTTTGCGCTCCTCCTCCTGTGCCTGAGTAATGCGCTGAATGTAATAGCGCAGGTTTTCGTAGAGACGCGCGTTCTCGATCACAATGCCCGTCTGCCTCCCGATGCCTGTCAGGAGGGCAACATCCCGCTCTGAGAAATGCCTGGTCTCATCCAGGCTGAACACGGCCAGAGCACCGAAGGATTGCTCTCCGCTCATAACCGGCACGGCCACCACGCTGACAATCCCGGCTTCCACAAAGGCGGGTATCGCCCGGGAATACTGGCGATAGTTTTCCACGACCATGGGGTGGCCGGAGCTTACCACCTCTCCTGCCAGTCCCTTGCCTATCGGCACGACTACCCCGGCCAACTCAGGGGGAAGGTTGTGCAGGTAGGGATAGCCGATGAGCTTCTTCTCATGGTCTAAAAGCGCTATAACCCCGCCATCGGCTCCCACCATCGCCACGGTGAGCTGGAGTACCTTGGGCAGGATACGGTCCAGCTCCACTTCCGATGAGATCTCTAACGAGACTTCGTTCAGCCGTTGCTCGATCTGGAGCTGGCGGGTGATGTCCTGATGCAGCAGGGCATTCTCCACAGCGACGCCGACATGACCGCCGATGGAGAGCAGCAGCTCCACCTCCTGAGGATTGAACGAGCCGGGTTGACGATCGGCGAGCGCCAGAACTCCTACCGTTCTGGTACCGGACCTGAGCGGGAGCGCTGCCAGGGAACGGAATCCTCCTCTGTTAAACGGGCTGCCAGGCGCGCAGAATTCGTGCGCAAATTCCCCTGTCTGCCCGACTATGCCGATGAGGCCTTCCCCGGGCTTGTAGACAGCGATCTCTCGTGCCAGTTCAGGGGGCAGTCCCCGATAAACGGCAAGGGTGAAGACCAGCTCCTTACTGTCCAGCAGATAGATGACCCCGGCCTGGAGTTTCATGACTTCAAGCACCTTGTCCAGCGCTCTGTCCAGTACCCGCTCCAGTTCGAGTGAGCTTGCTGCCACAGCTATGACGTCATTAAGCACTCTCAGCCGGGAGGCTGCCTGCTGGCGCAACTGTTTCTCCCGTTCCTGAGTCTCGATCATCCACACGATGAAATAACCCACCAGGCCAACAGCGGTGATCTCAATAATAGCATCCATCTGGTAAGGCGAGATTAATATGGCACGGGGCAGCATAATCAGGATCACCAGCCCCAGCATGATCAGCCCGCCTGTCTGGCCGAAGGCAAAGCTGGCCCCGGCCACAGGGAGTAAAAACATGATTCTCTCGACGGCATGGCGGGTCATAGGGTGTGGCACAAGAGGCAAAAACCTGGTCTGGGGCGAGGCATAGTGCACTACCCCGATCAGAGTAACTACGACGGCCAGGATCCAAAAGCTACGTCTGCGCAAGATTTTGCCAGGCTGCAT
>DAOTYA010000205.1:0-6517 GCA_034435075.1 Anaerolineae bacterium | reverse complement strand
TAAGTGGTTTTTCCGGATTGAGTAATGCACCCCTCTGTTCTGATACTTCTGGTTGGGTTGCTCTACCTTCTGGCCTTTGGAGCGCTCTCCTTTATACGCCGTCAGGGGCTTTCCGTCCGTTTCGCCGTCGAAGGGCTTATCATCACCCTGGTTGGTGTATTTCTGGTCCGGGCTGCCGTGCCGGTCCACCCGGCCCTCTTTTTCCTGGCTCTCTACCTGATCACGATGCGAGTGCGCCTGCTGGTTGATGTCGGTAACTGGTTTTCCTCCAGAGGGCAGGGCAATCTGGCGCTCGCCATTTATCGCTTCTCGTTACGTCTTGGGCCGGATCAGGTGAGCCGTCTGATCGTGCTGATCAACCGCGGAGTAGCCCTGTTGCGTATGAACAGGCCGGAGGAAGCCTACGCCACATTGAGTCAGGCGCTGGCTGATGAACAGGCACGGCCTGGAGCGAAGTTCATGGCCGCCGGTTATTATAACCTCGGCCTGGCATGCCGCCGCACTGGCCGCGAGGCCGAGGCGATCCGCCGCTTCAATGAAGCGATTGATGCTCTTCCAACCTCCGTCTACGCTTACGCAGCAAGAAATGCGTTGAGATCAAGGTCGGACCATAGCGAGAGTCTTGAAGACGATACCCTGTCAAATAAGGCGTCGGAGTAGAGTTCAGGGGCTGATAGTTATCAGCCCCTCTCTTCGCCTGAGGGCCTGATTCCAGAGCGTTATTTGAAACAGGTATTGATCTCGAATAATGAAAGGAGGTCGCCTTTGCGCATCATAGAATCCGGCCAGGGAGAGTTGATCCAGCCGCCTGATCTCGATGGTTTCCGCGAGTGGAATCGGGAGAAGAAGGCACGGGCGCTGGTGGATAAAGTGATGACGGAGGCCGAAGCGGTCTCCCTTTTCGTTTATGATGGTTGTTATATCGGTACCGAGCTATATGGTACCGTGCGCTGCCCGATGTCGCTGGCGCGGGAAGTCGTGCGACAGGGTAAGAAGGAACTGCGGGTCGCCGGCCAGGGAGTCACCGAACTCGATCTGTGGCTGGGTGCGGGGCTGGTGAGCACGCTCGACATCACTTACATCGGCCTGGAGGTCTTCGGGGTCTCGAATGTGCTGCGCCGCGAGGTGGAAAGTGGACGGGTCACAAAGGTCGTTGAGTGGTCCAATGGCGGAATTACCTGGCGCTTCAAAGCCGCCGCGATGGGGGTCCCTTTTTTGCCTGTGCGCTCGATGCTGGGAAGTGACACGTTCAGGTACAGCGCTGCCAAAGTGGCTGAGTGTCCCTTCACCGGCATGAAAGTCTGCCTGATCCCGGCGTTGATACTGGACGTGGGCCTCATCCACGTGCACCGCGCCGATAAGTACGGCAATGCCCAGATTGATGGGATTTCCGGGTTTGCTTTCGAGATGGCACGGGCGTCCAAAAGGCTCATCATCAGCGCTGAGGAGATCGTGGACAGTGAGGAGATCCGCCGCCATCCTGACCGCACCATCATTCCCTACTATCTTGTGGACGCTGTGGTGCACGCTCCCTACGGTTCTCATCCTGGTGAGATGGTTTATTGCTATGCACGGGACGAGGAGATGTTACGGGAGTGGGTGGAGGCTTCGAAGACGGAGGAGGGCACACGGGCGTACCTTAAGCGGTACATCTATGATTTGAAGGATCATCGGGAGTACCTCGAGCTGGTCGGCTGGGAACGACTGGAGAGGTTACGTGCCGAGGAGGAGGGAAGGCGGTGAAGACGCCGGACTACAACCCTACGGAGCTGTTGATCTGCGTTGCGGCACGGCAGATGCCCGATAGCGTCACCGCGTTCATCGGCACAGGTATCCCTATGCTGGCCGCAAGCCTGGCTCAGAAAATGCACGCCCCCAATCTGGTGCCCATTTTTGAGTTCGGTGGGACGGGGGCACTGCTGGAGAGGTTGCCTCGGGCGGTTGGCGAGAGCCGCACTTTCTACAGGGCAGTGGCAGCTTCCGGCATCTGCGACATTATGGAGACCGCAACCCGTGGCTTTATTGACTACGGTTTCCTGGGTGGAGCACAGATTGACCAGTACGGTAACCTGAATTCTACGATCATTGGCCCTGTTCACCATCCCCCAAAGGTGCGGCTGCCCGGCTCCGGAGGCGCCAACGATGTCGGCTCACTATGCTGGCGCACAATCATCATTATGCGCCATGACAGGCTGCGCTTTGTGCCCAAAGTGGACTTTATCACCACGCCGGGTTATTTGAGCGGCCCAGGTGCCCGCGAGGAAGCCGGTTTGCCGCCCGGTACCGGCCCCTACCGGGTGGTGAGCACACTTGGCCTGCTTGACTTCGAGCCGGTGACTAAGCGTATGCGCCTCATCGCCGTACATCCGGGCGTTACCGTGGAGCAGGTGCTTGAGAACACCGGCTTCGAACTGCTCGTTGCTGACGAAGTAGCACAGAATGACCCGCCGACGGCGGAGGAGCTGCGCCTGCTGCGGGCAGAGATTGATCCGGAGAGGTTCTATATCTAGCGCTTATCGGAACGAGCGGCCTGGCGTCTACCTCCCGTGCTGAATACGGTCGGCATGGTCGCTCATTTCTCGTCTGGTAAATGTAACAGTAACTATTATTCAGGCGAAGTCACCCTTTTGAGCCTCCAGCCATTGGTCGGCCCTCGCCGGGTACGGGCGATCTCAGTCAATCGCCCCTTCCTTGCTGCACCACCAGAGGCAGTGTCGGCGCAGGCCGACACCTGGCACGAAGCGCCTGAAGAGGGCAATTTTAATCGGCTGACATGTAACATATGCCTATGACCTCTCAAGTTCCGCTGCGTTGTTGTGTGCTTGGCGCAACCGGGTTCATCGGTGGGCAGATCGCCCGTGCGGCCGTCGCACAGGGGTGGCTGGTACGGGGGGTACGCCGTCAGGCTACCTCCGTGGGCGCGCTCGGCGATCTCGAAATCGAGTGGGTAACCGGCGACCTCGATGACCCGGCCTCTCTGGTGATGGCGATGCGTGGCTGTCCTCTGGTCTTTCACGCCGCCGGCTACGATCCTCACCCTGAGCTGGAGATCGGGAATGCTCTGCGGCACGGCGTCACCACCATGCGCAACGTGCTCACAGCAGCAGCTATGGCCGGAGTGAAACGGGTCGTATATACAAGTGCCTTCACCACCGTTGGACCTTCACCGGACCCGATACGCATGGCCGGGGAGCAGGACTTCTATGTGCCCGGCTCAGTACCCTTCCCCTACTTCGAGGTCAAGTGGGCGATGGAGATGGAAGCGGTGCGAGCCACGGTCTACGGCCTGCCGGTCATCATTGTGGTGCCGGGCCTTGTCCTCGGCCCCGGCGATGTCAGGCCGACCAGTGGCAGGCTGCTGCTACTGATCGCCCGGGGCAGGCTGCGCGGTTATCTCGAGGGTGAGGTCAATGTGGTGGATGTACGGGACGTGGCAAGCGGGGAGTTAGCCGCGGCCAGGCGCGGCACGCCAGGACATCGCTACATCCTGGGTGGACACAATATAACTCTGCGCGAGCTTCATAACCTCGTGGCGCAGGCAGTGGGCCGCAGGCCTCCGACTTCAAAACAGTCGCTTACATTGAGCGGAAAGGATGATGTCCCGGGTAGCCACCAGCTCCGTGCTATCCGATACTGGCAATATCTCGATACATCCCGTTCTCGCGCAGAGCTTGGCCTTCCCGAGCCAATCCCTCTGGAACAGACCTGCCAGGACGCACTGGAGTGGTTCCGTGAGCGTGGTCTGTTGAAGTGACTTCACCCCGATTTTTCTTACCTCTTATGCCCGACCTCACGCCGGTATGCTGGCTGTGTGGGACGGCTTCTCAGGGCCATCCAGACAGGGTAAGAAACTTTCTGGACAGGCTATAAAGACCATCTTACCAGATCAGGGGAGGATTGGGGAATGGCAGAACAGGCACAACGGACACTGACTGAAGGGGAACGCCGCCGCCTGCTGGTGTATCAGAAGGCCGAGATCACCGAGCATCACATCTACAGCCGGCTGGCGCGCATCGTCAGGCCACCGGAGAACAGTGCGATCCTGGAACGGATCGCCGCCGATGAACTGCGGCATTACCATCGCTGGCGCGAACACACTGGCGAGGATGTCCAACCGGACCGGCTGAGGGTTTGGTGGTACTATCTCGTCAGCCGGGTATTCGGGTTCACGTTTGGCATCAAGTTGATGGAGCGGGGCGAGGAGGGGGCGCAGGATAACTATACGTCGTTCGGGACGGCGCTCCCGGAGGCCGAGACGATTGCCCGTGAGGAAGAGGAGCACGAGGAGGCGCTGATCGCGCTGCTGGATGAGGAGCGATTGCGCTACACCGGCTCGATTGTCCTGGGGCTGAATGACGCGCTGGTCGAGTTAACCGGCGCGCTCGCCGGCCTGACCCTGGCGCTGCAGAACACCCGGCTGATCGCCATGACCGGCGCGATCACCGGTATCGCCGCGGCTCTCTCTATGGCGGCATCCGAGTACCTCTCCACCAGGTCGGAGGAGACCACCAAAAATCCGCTGCGGGCGGCGCTCTACACGGGTATCGCCTACGTCATCACCGTGCTGGTTCTCATCCTGCCGTACCTGGTGCTGACCAACTACTATGTCTGTCTGGCGTGCACGCTGGCCGCTGCGGTTTTGATCATCGGCTTTTTCAACTACTACGTCTCTGTGGCAAAGGACATGCCGTTCAAGCCGCGTTTTCTCGAAATGGCGGGACTGAGCCTGGGCGTGGCGGCGTTGAGTTTCGGCGTCGGGTTTGTCCTGCGCGCGGTGTTCGGAATAGAGGTGTAGCCTGAGGTGTAAAGGCTCGATTCCGGAGTGTTATGTCAAAACAGGAACGCTTCATCCTCATCACACTGGGCGTGATGGTCGTCCTGGCAATGGCGCTCATCCTCGTGGGGCCGTGGCTCGCGCGGCGGCAGCCCACCGAAGAAACGCCTCAATCCCCGGAGCAGGTCACGACGGAGACGATGCCCGCGCGCGTGATCGAGATTCTGGAGGAAGGTACAGTTGACCTGGGCGAGGGCAGCACGCAGCCCTACCAGCGAGTGCTGGTGCGCATCGAAGGCGGCTCCCTGGCCGGGTTGGAGGTTGCGGTCGAGGAGGGAACGATTAACATCATCAGCCAGGAGCGGCTGTTCCACGTCGGCGACCGGGTGTACGTGGAACGGACGGTCAGCCCGCCGGGCGAACGCTTCTACATCTCGGACTTTATCCGCACGAGGCCCCTTATCTGGATTGCGGCGGTGTTCGTGGGGCTGGTGGCGCTGATCGGACGCGGGCGGGGGCTGCGGGCGCTCCTGGGGACACTGTTCAGCCTGGTGGTGATCTTTGCCTTCATCCTGCCCCAGATTATGGCCGGACGCGACCCGGTGAGTGTGAGTCTGACGGGCGCCGTCGTGTTGCTGGCCGTCTCTACCTATCTGGTCTACGGGTGGAATTTCAAGGCACACGCGGCCATCGCCGGGATGATCGTCAGCCTGGCGTTGACCGGCGTGCTGGCCCGGACGTTCGTCAGAGCGGCGCGGCTGACCGGCATGAGTGAGGAGGCAGGTTTTATCGTGTTCGAACTGGGGCAGAAGGTCAACTTGCAGGGGCTGGTGCTGGGCGGGATCATCATCGGCGCGCTGGGCGTGCTGGATGACATTTGTGTGGGGCAGGCGTCTGCCGTCTTTGAACTGGCCAACGTCAACCGCGAGTTGAGTTGGTACAGACTCTTCCGCAGCAGCCTCAACATCGGACGCGATCACATTGCGGCGATGGTCAACACGCTGCTCCTGGCCTATGTGGGCGCCTCGATGCCCCTGATGCTGGCCTTTATGCTCTACCCGGAGCCGATCTGGCGGCGGGTGAACCGTGAGCCGGTCGCCGAGGAGATCGTGCGCACACTGGTGGGGAGTGTGGGGCTGATCCTGGCCGTGCCGCTCACCGGGCTGATCGCCAGCCTGCTGGCCCGCTGGATGGTGCGGCGAGAGGAAGCGCGAGCCGGGGCAGCCGTTGTTTGAGGTGAACGCGGTGAGAAGATTGTCGCAGGAGGGGCAGAGTGAGAATCACCGTGCGTCATGTTGAAGGGCGGCGTTTCCAGGCCACAGTGGACGACTATACGGTAAGCGTGGACTCGGCGGTAGAGTACGGCGAGGTGGGCACTGCGCCGAGCGCGCCGCAGTTGTTCGTTGTGGCGGTGGCCGCGTGCATAGGCGAGTTCGTCGCCAACTCCTGTCGCCTGCACGGGATTCCGTTCGAGTGCCTGAGCGTCGAAGTGGAGTACGAGAAGCACATGCAGCCACGACGCATCGGCACGTTGGAGGCAACACTCCACATCGAGCCAGAGCCGCCGGAGGATGTCAAACGTCGGCTGATCGGCGTCGCCCGGCACGTGACGCTGGTCAACACCCTCGCTCACCCGCCGGAGGTGGTGATTCGGTTCGCGGAGGAAGAAGCATCGTCCAGCCGGGTCCCTGCCGGGCAGGGGCGTACAACGTCCGGTCCCAGCGCGAGCAGCAAAGAATGAAA
>DAOTYA010000204.1:0-7838 GCA_034435075.1 Anaerolineae bacterium | reverse complement strand
AATTATGAACATCCCGGATTCAATCCCAGGTAAATAAGAGCCTATCCGAAAAACCGTACAAGCGGCATCCCTATGCCGCTTATACCGACGCATAGGGATGCGTCGGTTACGTTTTTCGGATAGGTACTAAGGGCGATTACACTCCTCCGGGCTTGTTTCTTTGCGCTCTTGCGGTTGATGGAGTGGATGAGCAATGATCGTTTATCTTGGCGTGTTCCTCCTGTCGGCCGCCACATTAACCTTCGAGGTCAGCCTGACACGTATACTGGCGGTCGCTCAGTTCTACCACTTCGCCTTTATGATTATCAGCCTGGCGTTGCTGGGATTCGGGGCCAGCGGCACGTTTTTGAGCATCTATCCCCGCTTTGCCACCTGGAGCAGGGGGGAGCCACTCCGCCTGCTGACTCTCTGCGGCTGGGGCTTTGCCCTCACGGTCCTGGGGGCCTACCTGCTTATGTTATACCTCCCCTTTGATTCCTTTCGCATCGCGCACGAGCGACAGCAATGGCTTGTGCTGGCATCGCATTACCTGGCACTGGCAAGCCCGTTTTTCTGGAGCGGCCTGGCGGTGTGCGCGCTCCTTGCCACGCGCTCCGAAGCAACCGGCCCGACATACGCTGCCAATCTGGCCGGCTCAGCCGTGGGGTGTCTGCTGGCAGTACTGCTTCCCTCCAGATTCGGAGGTGAGGGGACTGTGCTCCTCTGCGCAGCCACAGGTGGTCTCTCTGCTCTGGCCTTTCAGTGCGCACGCACAGTACAACACACGCCAGGCAACGCACTCCGCAAACTGCTCCACAGCCTGCCGGTGCTTGTCCTGCTCCTTGCCTCCTGCCATCCCCCATCATTCTTTGATGTTCGCCTTTCCCCATACAAGAGCCTGAGCTATGCTCTGCTTTACCCGGATGCGAAGCTGATCTTTCGACGGTGGAACGGCTTTTCGCGAGTGGACGTGATCGCATCTCAGGCCATTCGCAGCCTGCCCGGGCGGGGCTTTCGTTGCCCTGAGCTTCCGCCACCCCAGTTGGGCCTGACGGTTGACGGCGATGATTTAAGCCCAATCAGCCACATTGCTGCGGGTTTTACTTCGGCACCCTTCACCGACTGCCTTCTGGGCACGTTGCCGTATCGGCTGCGCCCGGACGCGGATGCATTGATCCTGGAACCACGCGGCGGTTTCGATGTCCTGATCGCGCTCGCAGAAGGCGCGCACCATGTTACGGCTGTAGAAGCCAACCCGCTCATCATCGAGGCGGTACGCGTGCAGGGAGGATGGGCCGGTAATCTTTACGATGACCCGCGTGTGGATGTGGTGATCGAAGAAGGGAGGGCCTATGCCCGCCGGACACGCGAAAAATTTGACGTGATCGTGCTCTCGCTGGCTGTACCGCAACGCACCATCACCTCCGGCGCCTATAGCCTTTCTGAGGATTACCGCTACACTGTTGAGGCCTTCATTGACTATCTGGCCAGGCTGGATGCTGACGGGCTGCTGGTGGTAACCCGATGGCTTCAGGTGCCGCCCTCCGAGTCCATCCGGGCTTTCGCATTGACCGTGGAAGCGCTTGAACGGGCCGGCTGGGATGCCAGGAGCAGCATCGTCGCTCTACGCAGCTACCAGCAGATGCTCATAATGGCGCGCCGGGGCGCTTTCACCAGGGAGGAATTGCTGACCGTGCGCTCGTTCGCTGCGTCGCGTGCATTCGACCTGGTTTACCTGCCCGGCATCCGCCCCGACGACGAGGGCATCAATCGCTATAACGTGTTGCCGGAGCCGTCCTACTATCAGGCCTGTACGGGGCTGCTGGAGGCACAGGACAGGGATGCCTGGTACCGGGCCTATCCCTTCGATGTCAGGCCACCCACCGATAACCGCCCATTCTTCGGCCATTTCTTCAAGTGGCGACAGGCGCCACAGGTATTGGAAATGGCCGGCCATACCTGGCAACCCTTCGGGGGGGCAGGCTACTTTGTGCCGCTGGCACTGCTGGTGCTGGCATCAAGCGCAGCGGGAGTGCTGATACTGGCGCCGTTGATGCTGAGATTGGGCCTCAAGCGAAGAGGTCCGGTCGGGGCGACCTTGGGATATTTTACGCTATTAGGCGTGGGGTATATGTGCGTGGAGATTCCACTCTTGCAGCGCTTTATCCTTTTCCTGGGACACCCGGCTTACGCTATGGCTGCGGTACTCTTCGCGCTGCTGCTGTTCTCCGGGGTGGGCAGCCTGATCTCGCCCAGAATACCGCTGAGGCCAACACTGGTGCTGTTGCCCGCGCTCGTAACGATTTATGCGTTTGGGCTGCCGGCTGTGTTCAAGGCAGCGCTGGCCATGCCTTTGGGCGGGCGGCTGGTTATAACCACGATAGCACTGGCCCCACCTGGCCTGTTGATGGGCATCCCTTTTCCCAAAGGGCTGACGCTGTTCGGGCAATACAGACCGGAGCTGATCCCCTGGGCCTGGGGGACTAACGGCGCAGCCTCGGTGGTGGCATCGGTCCTGGCCGTACTGCTGGCGCTATCATGGGGGTTTCTGGCCGTGCTGGTACTGGGGGCACTTTCTTACCTGGGAACGTGGCTCACGGTGGCGGCCATCCGTGCTCCCGGCTCTCCTTGACCCCTGAGCCGGTGAGTGGCACAAAAGCCACACCCCCCATGTTGAAAGCCTGCAACTCTCCATCCGGGCGTTTAACGAACTTCCATAGCGTCTGATAGCCGCCAGGAGGCCCCACCGGGATCACCATTCGCCCCCCCTCGGCAAGCTGGTCTACCAGTGGCTGCGGGACGTGATCGGGAGCAGCAGTCACGATAATGGCATCGAAAGGGGCATATTCTGGCCAACCGTAGTAGCCGTCGCCCTCCTTGCAGTGAATGCTCTTATATCCAAGGCTCTCCAGCCGCTCACGGGCGCTCCTGGCGAGCGCAGGGATGATCTCTATGGTGTAGACATCCACGCCTGGGATCTCGGCCAGGATGGCTGCCTGGTAACCTGACCCCGTACCGATTTCCAGCACCCTGTCCCCTTCTTTCAGCTCGAGCAATTGGGTCATCAACGCGACAATATACGGTTGGGAGATGGTCTGGCCGTAGCCAATAGGTAGGGGGTAGTCGCCATAAGCGTGGTCGCGTTGATCCTCGGGCACGAAGAGATGGCGGGGCACCGTGCGCATAGCCTTCAGTACACGTTCGTCCGTGATGCCGCGTTTTTCAATCGTCTCGATCACCATTATCTCCCTCTGCTGAGCAAAAACAGCGGCCTCCTCGTCCGATGCCGGCACAGTTGAGCTGGTGCCAGGTGGGGATGTGCAGGCTGGAGTGAGGACAGCGAGCAAGGCCATAACCAACAACAAGACATGGTTCAGGGCTGTATGTCTCCTGAACATTGCTCCGTCCTTCCCACAACAACATGAGTGGCAGCGCTGTCGGCGCGTCTATTCAGGCCGATTGAAATCGTCCTGCCTGGGCACTTCGCGCCGGGCGTCGGCGCAGGCCGACCACCGGCCGCAGGCCCAAAAGAGTGTACGGGCAAGGTTGACCTCGCCCCTACAGTCACAAGTTACTTTCCCTGTATCTGACCGATTTCCTGCAACGGCAGCCAGAGTGTCCCGTTCAGCGAGTCAACAGTGTTACACGGAACAAATTTTACTCCAAAAACGGCCGCCTGCCAACCGATTATGCCCCATCGTGTATCCGTCTGAAGATAACGGTCTGCGGGTGATCGTACACAGAGAAGCTCTCGTCCAGGCGGCCTGTCCGCAGCACAAGGGGGGCGTCCGGCCAGCACTGCTCAGGGAGCGAGAAGCCCAGACCGGCGGCAGGGTCACCAGCCAGAGTAAGTGGCCCCAGGCCAGGATAGCGCCAGAAGCACGCCACAGGTTCGAAGCCCAGCGCGCCCGTAAAGAGTAAACGGTAATAACGAGCCATCGTTGGATAACGCGCCGGCCATCGTGCCAGGCTTCCGTACCCTCGCTGACTGGCGATCACTATGTAGTCTGTCTGTGCCAGGATTTGTTCCATGGCATCCCATTTCTCCGGCCCTTCCTCTTCGAAGACGGGCATCTCCAGCATTTGATAGCCCTCTGTTCTCAGCGGCAGGGGATGATCCCATTCCTCCACAGTGATTTTCGCCCCGGCCGGCACATGTTTGTAGAACCACTCAGAGGCAGCAATCCAGGGATGGGGAAAGCGGTATATGTTGACAAACGCCAGGCAATAAAACAGGCAGAAGAAAGACAACAGTAGAGAGTATACAACATGCCAGGGTATCACCTTAGTTAACCGCAGTGGTGGCAGGGCAGAAACTATTTGAACTGCACGTGCAGCATAAAGTACCAGGATCGGCACAAACGGAAGCAGGTAACGTGGAAATCTGGCGTAGAGCGCGCCAAAGAACGCCAGCCCTGGCATTACCCAGCTCAGCATCACCCACTCTGCCTGTGGGAGCGGTTTGCGGACCGCTTCCCACAGCGTGTACAAGAATCCCCCGAAAGCTGCCAGAGCCACGGGTAACCCCATACCCCACAACAATTGGAGTGCCGGATAGAGGTAAGGCCAGGTGGCATGGTACTGGCGGGTATAGGGGACATCAAGAGCACCGGAAGCGATGGCGGCTTGTTCCAACACGTTGTGCAGGAAGATCGAGGGATCGCGTATCACAAAAGGATTGGTGAGGGCAAATGTCGCCAGTAAAGCCACTCCTGCCTGGAGGCCACGGTGGAGTCTCGACCGGCCATCTGGCAGAAGTGCACATGCCACCCCCACCGGAAGTATCAGCAGTGCCCCGCTGAGTTTGGTACCCACTGCCAGGCCGGTCCATATCCCGGCCAGCACAGCATTCCCCGGACGGTTACATCGGGCCAGCCGTGCAGAGAAGAGAATGGCGCCGAGTACGAAGGGAGTAAGCAGCGTATCGGCCGTATAAAAATGAGCCTGCTGTACATGGAGGAGCGTCAGAGCCATCAGGGCTGCTCCAGACAGTCCGCAGTACACACCACAGGCGTTCCGTCCCAGTTCAAAGGTGAAGGCTACCGACAACACCTCAAACAGCGCTCCCAGTGCCCTCCCCACGATCAGCATATTACCGGTGCCGCGCAATCCGCCTGTCAGAGCGAGCAGATAAAGCGGCAGGTGGCCATATGCAAAATCGGGCGCTATTGCCAGGGGGTTCATCTGGTCAGGCCAGCGGAGGCTCTCGGCGACACCGACAATGTACCGCTCGTCAGGATGTGCCGCGATACCACCGTCCCAATTCAGACCGGTCAGCCGCAATGCTGCCGCGACGAGCAAAGTTGCCAGCACCAGGCCGCGTTTGAGCATTGCAGCCCGCCGCGCTGTCCACATCATATCAGTGCTTTCTCCAACGCCTCGGCGACGGAGCGCACCGGAATGACCTCGATGCCCTCCGGGAGCGGCTCCGTACCCCGACGTACCGGGCGTGGCAACAGACAGCGGCGGAAGCCCAGCCTTGCCGCCTCCTTGAGGCGTGGGATAGGCTGACTGACAGCCCGCACTTCGCCGGAAAGCCCTACCTCGCCAATCACGGCCAGGTCCGCGGCTACCGGCCTGTCGCGCACACTTGAAGCAATGGCCAGCGCGATAGCCAGGTCCGCTGCCGGTTCACGCACTTCCAGGCCGCCGATCACGTTGGCAAAGACGTCCTGGTCGAAGAGGCGTAATCCCACCCGCCGTGAGAGCACCGCCGTGATCAGCAGCAGCCGATTGAGGTCAACGCCGTTTGCCGTGCGGCGCGGATGGCCGAAACTGGTGTGGCTGGCAAGCGCCTGGACCTCAACAAGCAAAGGGCGTGTGCCCTCCATCGTCACCGCGATGGCCGATCCGGGTGCGTTGACCACGCGCTCGGCCAGGAACACCTCTGAGGGATTCGGCACCTCGGCCATACCCCGCTCGCGCATCTCGAAGACCCCCACCTCCGAGGTGGCACCGAACCGGTTCTTTACCGAACGGAGCAGCCTGTAGCTGTGGAACACGTCTCCCTCCAGGTAGAGCACCGTGTCCACTATATGTTCCAATACCTTCGGCCCGGCAATGGCCCCCTCTTTGGTCACATGGCCAACCAGAAATACGGCTGTGCCGGAGTTTTTGGCCCACCATTGAAGCCGTGCCGCAGCCTGCCGCACCTGACTGATCGAACCCGCCACGGAGGTCAACTCTTCCAGGTACACAGTCTGAATGGAGTCCACAATCATCACCGATGGATTGAGGCGCTCCGCGTGACTGAGAATGGCCTCCAGATTGGTCTCGGTCACGACGAACAGGTTATGGCTGCGGATGGCGAGCCTGTCGGCGCGCATTTTGATCTGGCGGGCCGATTCCTCGCCGGATACATATAGCACCGGGCGCCCGGTAGTCTCCGTCATCAAAGCGGCCACCTGGAGCAGCAATGTGCTTTTGCCTATCCCCGGATCGCCTCCGACGAGGATAAGCGATCCGGGCACCACGCCACCGCCCAGCACGCGGGAGAACTCCTCCAATGGCAGCGGCATGCGTCTCTCTTCCTCAGACTCGATCTCTGTGAGGCGTTGAGGCTCTCCGGCGACAATGACCGACGGCCTTGTCTCCTGGGCAGCCGGCCGTTCGACCACCTCGATCATGGTGCCCCATTCACCACAGCCTGGACACCGTCCCATCTGCCGCGGAGCCGTCCGTCCGCAGTTCTGACATACCCATTGCGTGCGTGTTTTATTCATCCGTCTCCTGTGTGCAAATGCGGTGGCTTACGCACCCAACCTCAATCTGCCAGCTACCTCCCCGTCACACATTGTACCAGAACGCCTGTGCGGACGCAAATTGCTTGCTCCCTCTTAGTGCCTATCCGAAAAACGTAACCGACGCATATGGATGCGTCAGTTACGATTTCCGGACAGGCTCTTAGTACCTATCCGAAAAACGTAACCGACGCATCCCTATGCGTCGGTATAAGCGGCATAGGGATGCCGCTTGTACGGTTTTTCGGATAGGCTCTTAGTCAAGGCGCCTGATAAAATAGAATACGGGCCAGCCGTTTCAGGACCAGCCCGTGTTCATTCGTGTCAGGCGGAAGGGGAGGGATTCGAACCCTCGGTGGCCATAAAGACCACAACGGTTTTCGAGACCGTCCCGTTAGGCCGCTCCGGCACCCTTCCAGGTTATCTTTGCGTACGCAGCGAGGTGAAGAAACGTTCCAGCAGGGCCTGGGCTTCTTCGGCCAGCACGCCCCGGGTGACGGCTACCCGATGGTTGAATCTTGGGTCCCTTAACAACTCGACTACAGAGCCAGCCGCGCCCGCTTTCGGATCATCAGCACCATACACAAGTCGGGAGAGCCTGGCCAGGACCATCGCTCCTGCACACATCGGGCACGGCTCCAACGTGCAGTAAAGTGTCACCCCTGCCAGCCGCCAGCTACCCAGGGCGTGTGCTGCTCCTCTGAGCGCGAGCATCTCCGCATGAGCGGTGGGATCGGCATCAGCCTCCTTGCGATTATGTCCGCGTCCGATAATTGTGTCGTCGAGCACAGCCACCGCTCCTACAGGCACATCCCCATGAGCCGACGCCAGCGCCGCTTCCGCCAGTGCCTCGCGCATCCATCGCTCGTCGCACACGATATTATTATAGCACTCCGGCGGCGGTTGTCCAGCCCGCATTGTAGGCTGCGAGCAGTTGCCCTACACGGCCGGCCACAGCCTGCTCTTGCTCCCCTCTCGTGCAAAAAGTGACGCACACCCACGCGGGCTGGGTGCCCGTCATATTTTTGCATCCGCTGGCTCGGGCCGGTCTTCAGACCACGCCCGACGCCGCACGACCGGCCACAATGTAGGGCAACTGCTCGCAGTTGCCCTACAACT
>DAOTYA010000203.1:0-30826 GCA_034435075.1 Anaerolineae bacterium | reverse complement strand
TTTTGCACAAGACGGTGGCGAGAGCAGGCTGTGGCCGGTCGTGGCGACGTCGGTTGTAGGGCAACTGCTCGCAGTTGCCCTACACTGTTGCCTGTAGTGCGGTGTCAGGCGTGGTCTGAAGACCGGCCCGAGCCAGCGGATGCAAAAATATGACGGGCACCCCCCGCCGGTCACGTGCCTTGACAAATATGAAATAACGCGTAAAATTGAATTCATCCTCGAGATGCTTCCCCGGAATAGCGGCCAGTTTACAGAGAAGGGAGGTGGAAATGAAAGATTAGGGAAGCAACCAACAACCCCCCCGATATGCGACCGGCAGTAACTAACTATTTCCTTTTTGAGGAGGATGGTCATGAAAAGTGTACGTGTTATTCTCAGTTTGATGATGGCAATCGCGCTGGTAGTTATCGTGATGGTCAGCATTGCACTTGCCAGGGCAAAGGAGCAGAACGGGAGCGGTGTCACTGTGGACACGGCCGGTTATACCCCCAAAGCGATCTGGACGCCGGGCTCCTACACTTTTATCTATCCAATCGCAGCACATTACACCGGGAGTGGGGAGGGCGACACGAAGACCATTGTAATCACCGCCACGCTGGATGCGTCACTGCAGTTCAACTGCAGTACCGGCACGGCCATCCTGCCCGGGGATGGCGGTACTGTTACATGCAACGGTAACCAGGTGGTCTGGACTCCTGTGTTAAAGCATTGTGAGCGGATAACGTTAACCTTAACCGCTCACAAGACCGTTGGCACCCTCGAGTTAGGCGCGGTGACCACCGTGGTGGAGTGGGATGATCAGAGGGTCGAGCTGAAGACACCCCTGTTCCTGGGCAGGATCTACATGCCGTTGGTGATGCGCAACTTCAGCTCTTAACAGGGCGAACCGCACCGCCTTTACATATGCAAAAGCTGCCAGGCTTCAGAAGCCTGGCAGCTTTTAGTTATCCTTGGGGGAGGGGCGGTGGGTGAGATGCAGGAGGTTGTTTTATAGCCTGCCGGCTATGCAGTCAGCCCCAGTGCCCGCCCCACCTCCGCGAAGGCGGCAAGCACGCGCTCAAGCTGCTCGTCTGTATGGGTTGCCATGTAACTGGTGCGCAGCAGAGCTGATTCCGGTGGCACCGCTGGCGAGATGACAGGATTGGTGTAAATGCCGGCCTCGTAGAGCGCCTTCCATGCCATAAATGTGCGCATGTCGTCACCGATGATGATAGGGATGATCGGGGTCTGACTGGCGCCGACGTTAAAGCCCAGGCGGCGGAATTCGCGCCGCATCCGCTCGCCGATCTCGTTGACGCGCGCGATGCGCTCCGGCTCCTCCTGCATCACCTTCAACGCGGCCAGCGCAGCGGCCACATTTGCCGGTGGCATGCTTGCGCTGAATATGAGCGAGCGGGCATGGTGCTGGATATAGTGGATCACATCCGCGTCCCCGGCGATAAACCCCCCCAGGCTGGCAAACGACTTGCTGAAGGTCCCCATCACCAGGTCTACCTGATCTGTGAGGCCGAAGTGCGCAGGTGTACCGCGCCCCCCACCCAAAACGCCGATCGAGTGGGCGTCGTCTACCATCAGCCGCGCACCGTAACGGCGGCATAACGCGACAATCTCAGGCAATGGGGCGATGTCACCCCCCATGCTGAACACGCCGTCTACGACGACCAGCTTGCCTGCCTCATCAGGCAATCCCACCAGCACGCGTTCGAGGTGCTCCATATCATTGTGACGGAAACGACGCGTCTCGCCGAAGGCGAGCCGACAACCGTCTACAATGCTGGCGTGGTCCTCCTTGTCGGTGATCACAAAATCGCCCTTCCCCACCAGTGCCGAAATAGTGCCCACGTTAGTCTGATAGCCGGTGGAGAAGACGAGCGCCGCTTCCTTGCCCACGAACTCAGCCAGGCATCGTTCCAGCTCCAGATGGAGTTCCAGTGTGCCGTTCAGAAAACGGGAGCCGGTGCAACTGGTGCCATAGCGCCTTGTGGCGTCGAGGGCGGCCTCCCGCACTCTAGGGTGCGCGGTCAGGCCAAGGTAGTTGTTTGAACCGATCATGATCAGCCGATGATTGCCGACGATCACCTCGGTGCCCTCACTGTCGGTAAGAGGAATGAAGTAGGGATAAAACCCGGCCTCCTGTGCCTCCCTGGCCGCAGTAAATTGCCGACATTTATCGAACAAATCCATGCTGTCCTCCTGTAACCCTGTATAATAACTGCGTCGCTTAAGAGCCTATCCGAAAAACCGTACAAGCGGCATCCCTATGCCGCTTATACCGACGCATAGGGATGCGTCGGTTACGTTTTTCGAATAGGCACTAAATACCCAGCTCCGAGCGCGTTCTGATGTAGCGCAACACCTGCTCTCGTGACAGCATACCCACCAATTCTTCCCCCATGAGTACAGGTACCTGGTTCACGTTGGCATCGTCCATTGCCTGTAATGCTGCCAGCAAGGCCATATCTGGCCTGACCCGCACTATGCGGTCCCAGGGGATCATTATCTGGCCGGCGGTAATCTGCGCCCACTCTCCTTTGGGAATCTTCGCCATATCGGTGAGGGTCAGCAGCCCACGCAACCTCTCGTTCTCGGTCACAAAGAAACAGCGCTGTCCGCCGGTCAGGACATATTCTTCGATCAACTGGCTCAGGGGTATCTGCGGGGGGATAAGCTGGCAATCTCTGGTCATAGCCTGGGCCACGGTGATGTCGCGCAGAGACTTTTGCAGCGCTGTCTGGGCATAGGTGACTGCGGCCGCATTCTGCAGGAACCAGCCGATGAACACGAGCCACAGACCATTGATGAAATTGCCGCCCAGGATGACGAGTACGCCCAATCCTATGAAGCCGAAGGCAAAAAGCTGGCCTGTGAACGTGGCGATCTGTGTGGCGCGCTGGAAACTACCGATGAAATGCCATAGTGCCGCGCGCAGCACCCGTCCGCCGTCGAGCGGGAAGCCCGGGATCAGGTTAAATAGGGCGAGCATAGCATTGATACGCATCAACCATCTGCCCGGTGCGGCCAGGTAAGGGACGGCCTGGCCGAGCCACCACAGGATTGCGAATCCTGCTGCCAGTCCCAGACTGGCCAGCGGCCCCGCGAGCGCGATGCGAAACTCGGTGCCGGCATCGGACGGCTCCCGGCCGATCTGCGCCACACCGCCAAAAATGAATAAGGTCACGCCGTGCACAGGGATCTTATGGCGCAGTGCGACGAATGAATGTACCAGCTCATGCACCAGTACTGATCCGAAGAACAGCAGACTGGTCACTGCGCCCAGTGCCCAGAATGCAGCCCTGGGCATGGAAGGGTACTCACCAGGGAAATACCCCACAGCCAGCGACCAGGTGACCAGCGCGAACACCAGGAACCAACTGGTGTGCAGTCCTACCGGGATACCCCATATTTTGCCAAGTCTGATACTGGCTTCCATTTTATGCCTCCCTTCCGCTTTCAGGCCTGACTGCCTATCCGAAAAGTTTTTCGGACAGGCCCTGAGTAGCATGTAGCAACCTCAGCACTGCTTGCATCCAGGGCATAGGTCCCCGCGAGTCGCCAGCCGTGTTACGGGTTGACAAGAGACTGCCTGTGCCTTTCTGATCACTGGCTGGCAGGCACAGTACATGCGATGACTTCGACTGTTGCTTTTCCTGCCAGGACGACGGCAGGCTGAGGCGTTGCCAGACCTGAGCCCGCGCCACATATTTCGCCGGAGCTGGAAATGCTTTGGAACCTATCCGAAAAACCGTACAAGCGGCATCCCTATGCCGCTATACCGACGCATAGGGATGCGTTGGTTACGTTTTTCGGATAGGCACCTGGTACACAAGTACTATTGACGCGGGGACATTTATGCGCTAAAATCTAAAATGGATGATGGGGTTGGAACCCGCCCTGACCCCAAAAGTGGTTACCCTCCTTTCGCAGAGCCGCGACCTCCTCGCCCCGTGGAGGTCGCGGCTTTTATTGTACCAGGACAATAATGCGCTCGCAATTGCTACAGTAACTGAGTCCTTCCTGGCGTAGCTGCCACTTCAGGCCCGGCGAAACCACTACGCCGCAGCCACCGCAGGTATCGTCCTGCTGCAGGCACACGACAGCCAGACCACCTTTCCTGCGTCTCAGATTGTAGTATATGGCCAAATCGTCCTCTGTGATATATGGCAGCAGAGCCTGGCGGGCCTGGTTTAGCTCTTCCAGTCTGGCCTGCAGGGCATGCTGTTCGGCTATCAACTCTGCCTGCCGGGCCGACCAATCAGCTTCAATAAGTTTGAGGCGTTCCTGTACCTGGGCAAGTCGTTCCCCAGCCTCTTCTCGCGCGATCATTACCTCCAGCAACTCATCTTCGAGCTTCTGCCTGCGCCGTTTCAAAGAAGCGACCTCCGCCTCAAGGTCCGTCATCTCTTTGGGGTTCTTGAGCACACCGCTGTAGAGTCGCTGCTCCGAGGTGGATATTTTATCCCCAAGTCCTTTTAGCTCCAGCTCCAGGTTCTGCTGCCGTGCGGTCAACTTTCGAACCTGCGTCTGCGTTTCCTCGACCGCCCGACGTGTTTCCTGGAGGGCTTCATTTTGACGCAAGGCAGCCTCCACCTCCGCCAGACGACGTTTAGTGATGTCATCCTCGCTGTCCAGACACTGCAGGCGGTAGAGGCGTTCCCCTCTGTTCATATCTTATCATAACACGGTTTTATTCCAGGACTCACGCAGTGCAACCTGAGGTGGGAGAATGGTCTCTCCAGCCTGTCAAGACGGCCTGCAAACTTCCGTTTACTCTTCCGCATCCCCGGCCGGCTCTGTCGCCCGCGCTGCCGCCACAGCAGCTTGTGAATGACGCCGCACTCTGAGATGTCTTAGGATCAGCACAGCGGTGCCGCCCACCACACAGATAATGGCAAACAACTGAGCCGCAGCGATAGGACCGATCATCCAGGCATCAGGACGGAAATACTCGATAAAGAAACGGCCCAGCGGATAGCCGATGATGTATCCCAACAGGATATCGCCTTCCAGTAAACGTCCCTTTAATTTGCGCGCGATTGTCGCCAGGACGACAAAGACGAGCAGACACCATAGTGACTCGTACAGGAAAGTGGGGTGAAAACGTGTCTCGGGCGGGTAGAGGGTCAGATCGTTGTAGGGAGCGATGCGGTGCTCCGGGTCAATAATCAGACCCCAGGGCAGTTTGGTAGGGGGGCCGTACAACTCCTGGTTGATAAAGTTACCCCAGCGGCCGATAAACTGGCCCAGGGCCAGGCCCGGTGCCCCGTAGTCGAGCCATTGCAGCGGGCGCAGCCGGGCGTACCGGGCATAAATGAGCACTCCCAGAACGCCACCGATGATGGCGCCGTAAATGCCCAGGCCTCCATGCCAGATTTTAAATATTTCGCCGGGATGTTTACGGTAATAACTCCAGCCCACCATGCCCCCTGCAGGCTCGGAGAAGACATGGTAGAGTCGGGCGCCGATAATAGCCAGAATGATAGCGATTACCAGTGCATTCCACACGTGATCAGGGTTCTCGCCGTCTGCTCTGGCTCGCCTGGAGGCGTATGTGGCCCCCAACATCACGCCAGCCACGATCAGCACCCCATACCAGTGGATGCCGAAGTTAGAAGTGATGTGAATCAGAATGGGGTCAACCGGTGGTCTCATCCTCTCCTCCACAATATAGTTCAGAACGGTTTGGATTATACCATGAATGGATTGATCGTCCAGTGCTGCATGCGCATCATATATGTGCACCGGCTCTCATTTATGCCAGTGCGCGCGATATAAAACCATGGTGGTTCCGCCAACGATGGTGTTACGTTCCAGCGTCACACGGTACAGTGGCTCCAGATCGGGATTGGCAGCCAGTTCGGGAAACCAGTTGGGCAAAATGATCACATACTCCACCCCCTGCCTGGCCATGAACTCTGCCAGCAGAGCTTCCCGGTCCGGAGCGCGCAGGATGCGGGTGATCTCCGGCGTGACCAAACCTGCCAGGTCCACCACCGGCCGCTCTGAGATGTACCCAATGGCCCCGATATCGTTGAGCCCCAGCAGTGCATCTCTGGGGGTGTGCTCTACCACCCAGCGGGCAATGGAAACGTGCATTTTATTGATGTTGTCAACATTCCAGGCGTAGAGATGCGCCATAGTGGGCAGACGCCAGGCTGTCCCGGCCAGCAGCAGGGCCATTGTCACTGTCATAGCTCTGGTAGAAGTGAACCACTTCCATCCGCGCCTCTGTGCCAGGGGCAATACTCCGAGCAGGCCCACGATGCCGATAACGGCATTGCAAGGTATGAGTGGCATCAAGTAACGGCCATGCTGGTAAAGGATGGCGTGGAGCATGGCATAGGCCAGCGGCAACACAACGCTCCACAAAGTCAATAATGTTGCTCTGCGTAGAAGCAGCCCCAGTCCCAGCAGGTAAAACGGGAGCAAGAGCGGATTATCCAGAATCAAATACTTTGCCGTAAGGCTCAGGAAGTCGAGGTCGGGCAGAAAATCGAAAGTGGCCTTGGCATGGTAGGTATTGGGCAGCAGATGACCGGTAGTGAGCCACGAGAATAGCAAATACGGGCCTGCTATGGTTGAAAAGATAGCAAGGGGTGGCAGCAGATGTAACAGACCCGATGCTGAGCTTTTTTGCGCGGGCCTGTTGGCCCACCGTACCGCCGTATCGGCCAGGGATAGGGCGAAGAGCAGGTAGCCCTCGGGACGGGAGACAGCGGCCAGGCCGAACAGAGCAGCCGTGCGCATGCTGTAGCGATGCAGATGCTGATCTTCAAGGTAGAGCAGCAAAGCCAGCAGGCTGAATGTGGCGAACAGGCAGGTTTCCAGCGCTGACAGACCTGCCCACACCATGCGGCCGTTGAGCACCACGATTGCCCCGGCCAGCCAGGCGGCCCACCGCCGGCCTGTTAACCGTTTACATAATGCATAGCTCACGACCGGCACGCACAGGAAGCTGAGAGCACTGGCGCACTGCCCTGCGACCGGGAACTCCCCGCCCATCAGATATGTGGCTGCCAGCAGCAGCGTCCACAGCGGAGCAGTGGAGCCGGAGATTGGTTGACCAGGGTTGAAAGCAAAACCGGCGCCACGGGCCAGGTTGCGGGCAAATTGGAAGTGAATCCAGGCGTCATCCAGTGGGACACCCCACTCGCCTCCCGTGAAATGCAGGGTGAAGAGCGTAAAATAGCCCAGGTTCAGGCAACCGAGAAGCAAAAGCACCACCAGGGGCAGCAGATCGTGCCGGCTCAGGCGCGCTTTCCCTGCCATCATATCACCCAGGGCTTAGAGTGCCCCCCGGTACATTCCCCCATCTACCAGCAGGCTGACGCCGGTGATGTAGGAGGCAGCCGGAGACACCAGGAAAGCAGCAGCACTGGCGAACTCTTCCGGTGTTCCCATTCTCCTGAGCGGGATGGCAGAGGTGATGCGTTCCGCTTCTTCCTGAGGGATGGTCTGGTTACGGGTGGCCCGGTCACGGAGGAGTTGCTCCACTCTTTCTGTGCGTGTCCAGCCGGGGCATATGGCATTGACACGGATCCCGAAGGGACCCAGCTCATCAGCGAGCGTTTTGATCAGTCCGATCACACCCAGGCGCAGGCTGTTGGAGAGGATCAGATCGGGCAGAGGTTGCTTAACTGCGACCGAGGCTATCGCCAGGATGGCTCCCCCGCCGCATTCCCTCATCACTGGCACAGCGGCGTAACACAGCCGCACTGCACTCATCAGTGTCAACTGCGCAGCCTGTTCCCAGTCCTGGGGGGTGAAGTCGAGGAATTTACCGGCGGGTGGGCCGCCGGCATTGATGACCAGGATGTCCAGGCGTCCGAAACGCTCAACGGTCCGGTGCACCAGCAATTCAGCCGTATGTGGCTCTGCCACGTCGGCTGTGATGGCCAGCACCTCCTGGCCTGTCCTGGAGAGGATGTCAGCAGAGGCGGCGGCGAGGGGCCCCTCATTGCGGGCACATATGGATACCCGGGCACCCTCCTGCGCCAGGCGCAACGCCACTGCTTTGCCCAGTCCTCTGCTCGCAGCGGTGACCAGAGCCACTTTGCCGTTCAGTCCCAGCTCCATTATCACAACTCCAGCCTGAATTTAGTGCATCCCACTTCAATCACGTCGCCGGAACAGACCACTGTCGGGCCGCGGATACGCTCGCCATTCAGCAGCGTTCCGTTGCGACTGTGTCTGTCCTCCAGCCACCATTGTTTCTCCCGCCAGATCAGCAATGCATGGTAAGCGGATACAAACTGGTCCTGGACACATATAGTGTTATCGGGCGCGCGTCCCAGCGAAGTTATCGGTTGTAATGAGAGCACAGTCCCAGGCGCCGGGACATCGTCCGGAGCACAGATAAGTACCAGCCGCCCCTCAGGGCGGGTCGCTGCCTGCTCCGTTGTTACTCGCCGCAGGTCGTGCCAGAGCATGATCAGCACTGCTGCCAGGAAAGCGTAAAGCAGTACAGCCAGCAGCACCCGCAGGAGCAACAACAGCAGTTCCATTACTTCCCGGGCCTGATCTCTGAGCCTGAAGGTGGGGTATGTTCACCCTCCTGATCGAGGGTTGGAGTAGGGGGATCCTCGCCATAGACGATTTGTACGCCAGCAAGTGAGATCACGTCTCCTGAGTAAAGAACGCATTCCTCGATCGGATAGTTATTGACCTGCGTACCTCCGGCACTGCCCAGGTCGTAAAGCACATAGTGCCCGTAACGCCGGCGCAATTGCGCGTGGTGACGCGAAACACGCACATCGTCAATGATGATATCGTTGTCCAGTGCGCGTCCGATAGAGATGATCGGCTGTACCAGGTTGATGTGCCGACGACCCTCCAGGATCAGAAAAGGTCGCCCTGGAGGTGGCTCCGCAGGACTGTCCTGTTCCTTTAACTCGCGAGTCTTTTCAACATCGGCTGGTTTTTCCGGCATCCAACTCGCCTCCACTTGCACTTCATGAAGGCCCACATTCTCGTCACTTACGATGTTAACTTCAGGCAGGGGAAACCGTTCTATGCCGGCCTGAACCATCAGCTTATGCAATTGAC
The DNA here is from genome assembly GCA_034435075.1 of Anaerolineae bacterium. Lineage (GTDB taxonomy): Bacteria > Chloroflexota > Anaerolineae > B4-G1 > B4-G1 > JAOAAG01. The sequence continues at coordinate 21,784 of DAOTYA010000203.1, read as the reverse complement.
AGGCCAGAGTTTCCTCAAAGGTTCGCTTGTCGGCTCCCGCCGTCTGAAGGTTGTGTGGATGCAGGTGGACCTGGAAGTAGTTGGGCACGTCAGAGGGGTAGCAGTCCTCGACGGCTCGCGCAAGTTGTGTGGCAATCTCAAGTGTGGTTAGCTGCCCGGCGAATACCCGTGCAAAAGTGCCCTCAACCAATCGCTTGGCCAGTGTCTCTATGTGCGCAATCCTGATCACAGCAAATGATTATAACGCTGGTGGGTGCAAAATACAAATTGCGGTACATTGCGGCGCACTCCAATGCGGAAATTGCGTCCAAACCTGCTGGGGGGCGGGCAGTTAAGGGGCAAAATGCGTGGCAACAAGCGATCAGGTGCACACCTTTCTACAGGCTCTTTTTATTCGCATAACTATTCTGAGGCGCAAGGCTCTGGCCAATCCCTTGACTATGCACCGCGTGGATCACAATCCACGCGGGCCGGGTGCTGGCTGCCGACCGCCGCTCGCCGCCGCCGGATTGTGATCCGGCGGGCACGTCCGGCGGGCACGTCCGGCGGGCACGTCCGGCGGGCACCTCCGGCGGGCACCTCCGGCGGGCACCTCCGGCGGGCACGTCCGGCAGGAACGTCCGGCGGGCACGTCCGGCGGGCACCTCCGGCGGGCACCTCCGGCAGGAACGACGTGCGGAATCCAGTTATGCGCATCTCACACTCGCGTGCAAACCTGATGCTAATCGCGACGCTCGGAGGAGTTGCGCCCACTTCACGAGATCCTTCTCCGCAATACTGAGCGCGGTGAGTTGTGTGACCATTAGGGACGGCTTCAAGGCCTGCAAGTAATGTCAGTAATACGTGCGCGTCTGCGTGAATCCGCATATTCAAAATCAGGTTACGGCCGGGGCTGTGTCATGATATCCGATCCGGCTCAGGGAGATGGTCACCTGCCGCCGGTTCCGTGTGTATAACCACCCGCTCCAGGTCAGGTAGTTCCTTCCTCAAGCGGCTCTCTAACCTGGAGCTGATGTTATGAGCCTCCGTCAGCGAGAGATCGGCGGGCAGCAGGTACTTCATAATCACCACCCATCCTTGCTCGCCACGTCGCACCTGGAGCTGAGTGTAGCTTCCCTCCTCTAATGCACCGTTAATTGCTTCCTCAATAACCTGGAGTGTCTGAGAGGTGGCCGGCTCCATATCCGCCGATGCAATTTGCCCCCGTGGTTCTATATGCGTGGTCAGGCCAACCAGGTGCGGAATCTCCGCGCAGGCTCTTTCTTCCAAACACGAGGCCAGTGAGTGAGCCTCGCGCAGGGAAAGGGTTTCATCGGCCTCAAGATGCACGTCCACCGAAAGCTCTCCATTGACATCGAACACCCACATGTTATGGATGCTCATCCCAAGCCCGGCGGCCAGACGGCGCAGTTGGGCCGCCACAGTGTGCCAGTCATTTCCTGCAGGCAGAGTACCCGCCGGTTCCACGTGGATCGTCACATCGTGCACATCGGGCCGCTCCTCGATCAGCCGGTGCTGGACCTCATGCGCGATGGCATGAGCCTGTTCGGTGCTCAACGCCGGATCAACCCGGATATGGAGGTCAGCGTACACGGCACCTTCGTGGCCCCTGCTGCGCACCCTGTGGCAGGATACCACGCCAGGCACGGAGAGAGCGATTTGCTCCACCCGGTCCACCGGCACCACGACATGGTCCATCAAGGTGGGAGAACTCTCACGGATGATGTCCACGCCGATTTTAGCGATGAGGAAAGCCACCACAAGTGCCAGGATAGGATCGGCCAGTGGATAGCCCAGGCGGACGGCGATCAATCCTCCTATCACCGAGAGGGAAACGAAGATGTCGGCGCGGGTATGCAGTGCATCAGCCACCAAAACGTCGCTTTGCAGACGGCGACCAGCGCTCAGTTCGTACCATACTACCATCAGGTGTACCAGAATACTGGCCGCCAGCGCAGCGAAGCTCCAGACATTTACCTCAGTAGTGATAAGGGAAGGGTGCAACAGACGCTCTACAGCGCTTTTGATCAGCTCCCATGTGGTGATAAAGAGCAGGAAGGCGATCACCATGGCCGTCAATGTCTCTGCCTTACGATGACCATACGGATGGTCCTGATCGGCCGGGCGGGCGGCCAGTGAGACCCCTACCAGCCCAATGATATTGGTGGCGCTGTCAAAAAAGGAATCGAACCCGTCAGCGATCAGACTCAGTGATCTGGTCCAATAACCTGCACCAAGCTTGACGCAGGTGGCGAGAAGATTGAGCGCCATGGTCACCCACAGCACTCGCCGCACAGCCTTCAGATTTCCCACTGATCACCCCCACCTGTGCTGAGTCAGTGGCCTCCCGCAGCTCAGAGAGCAGCCGACGGCTGATTCAGCAGGCAAGACAGGTCCCGGCCTGCCGAGCGTGTCCCAACTTGCGGGAGAAAATGGGTCACCTCAGCACACGAAATATCAGGTAAAGTCCGGTCAATATTAGCGCTGCCGGCAAGACATAACCCAGGACAGCCGTTGTTGCGACCAGGACCACCAGTCCCAATACTACAAGTGTACCAGCGGGGATGAGAGGCCACTTCATACGACCTTCTCTTGTCGGTACGAGAGCGAGAAGTGCAAAACTCAGACCCAGGCCGATGAAAAACACCCCGCCAGCCTGAAGCCCCTCTACCCCAAGGGCGGAGAGAGCAACGACCAGAGCAATGGTGAACATCACCCCGCACGGAATCAGTGCCCACCAGTGCTCCCGCGCGACAAGGTAGACAGCACCAAAAGCCAGAGCCAGGCAGGCCATAAAAAGCGCCCCTCCCCACGTAGCGCTCAAATTGGGCGCGAGCTGGTCCAACGCGATCACGAGCATGATAGCGAGCAGCACACTGCCCGGGATAATCGCCCACCATTGGGTCCGGTCTGTAAGGAAGACATACAAAAACAGTCCGCCACCCACGCCGAACAACAAAGCCCACAATAGCGCAAACGCTCCCCGGAGAACACCCAGGTTTTCCAGCAGAAACAGCAGCCCCACAACAATCAAAATAATGCCACCAATGGTCCGCACTTCAGGTCTTTTCATGTCAAAGCTCCTTATGGTCAGAGCGGCTCAACAAATCCAGTGATAATGCCCGACCTGCTCAGCAGCAAGGACAGATCAACCGGGATAATTCTCCGCTCCGGTGTGTCCCTGCTACTTTCTGACCAGGTTGCGTATGAGCACCAGGATCCCCAACCCGATCAGCAGTACCGGCCAGTAAGGCCCCAACACATTCAGCCCACCGAACGCTGCCCCGAACACCAGGAACAACACCAGGCTGATCAATATGAGCGTGCCGCCCTCGCGCAATGCCCTGCCTGCCCTGCCCCCGAGCAGGCCGGACAGCACAATTCCCGCACCAACGAAGCCAGGAATCAGGGTCCAGGTGTAAGTCCAGCTTCCCCAGTTACCGGTGAGGTCCTGCCAGTACAACAGCCCACCGATACCCCCGACGATACACGCCGGGATGGCCAGACCAGGCGTATCAGTCACCAGGCCGATGATCAAAAGCAGCAACCCGATACCAATCACAAACCAGGGCCACGAGACACGTGGAGCCCATCCCGGCAAAAGCTGAGGTATGAGAAAGAGTAACCCGAGCAAAATCAGTATCAACCCTCCGACAAGATTGGACACACGTCTGCGCTCCATAGCCACCTCCTGCTACCAGGGATTTTGTCTGAAAATGCACGCATACCATTATATACGAAGAAAACCTCACCCGGTTGTGCCCCGTATCACATCGTAAAACAGACTTTCAGCCAGGGGTTTACAGGTACAGCCGGTGGTCCTCACTCACCACAGCCCTGGCTGCAGGAAAGAGGGTCAGACGTATAGCTCGTTAAAATACTCAACGAGCAGGGAATCAGCCAGCGAGTCTGGCAGAATGTCCAGGATTTCGTTGATAAGGGCCAGCTCCTCAGGCAATTCGGTACCTTTAACGCCGACCGTCTCCATCAACTGGCGGAACGCCTCCATCGGGTTGGGATGTTGCAGTGCCCAGTTCACCATTGCACGGATGTTTTCGGTATCAACGGGCGCGGCCTGTTTGACTTCCTCCACACTTTCGCGCAGATCGTGGAGAAACGCATCCACCTGATGGGCGTTCCCGTAATGGACTGATACGTGCAGGCTCCTGGGGGTGACCGAAGTGGATGGCTGCGGCTGGATATACCATCCCCGCCGGGCCATCGCGTCAGCCAACTGGAAGACGTTGATCTGATCGGACGTAAAGGAAAATATGCACATTACCGGTTCACCCAGCACCACCAGTTCGGGGATGCTGTTAACACCCTGGATCATACGCTGCGTTGCCTGGTGCACCGTCCGGACAATGTGGATAAAGCCCTCCTCGCCCAGATAGTTTAGCACGGCCCACGCCCCGGCCATCGGACCCCCTGATTTGGTACTCAACATGGTCGGATTGATGATGGTGTAGGCGGTGGTCTCAGCACAGGCGAATATCTGGTAGCGGCGAAGTTCCTTACTACGGTACAGGATCGTGGATGCGCCCTTGGCAGCATAGCTGTACTTATGCAGGTCCGCAGAGATGGAGGTCACCCCAGGGACGGTGAAATCGAAGTCCGGAACAGGGTACCCCATCCTGCGCAGGAAAGGGAGATAGAAGCCTCCCACACATGCATCTACATGGCACAGGATTCCTCTCTCCCGGGCAAGCGCAGCGATCTCGGGAACGGGATCTACCACGCCTTGCGACCAGTTGGGAGCCGAGGCAACCAGAAGGATGGTATTGGGCGTGATGGCCTGCCCCATAACCTCCGGCTCCACCTGGAACGTCCGCCGGTTTGTCTCTACCACAATGGGGCGGATGCCCAGATAATGGGCCGCCTTATGGAAAGACGCGTGTGCCGTGACAGGCAGGACTATTTCCGGGTCGGCGATCTCCGGGCGCGTGGCCCGTGCCCAGTCACGGGCCGTTTTAACCGCCAGCATATTGCTCTCCGTACCCCCGGTCGTCATATGGCCGACGACGTCCCCGTCCCCGCCGAGAAGATCGGCCACCATCCGCACCACATCTGTCTCCAGCCTCAACAGGCTGGGGAAAACTGTCGGGTCCAGAGCGTTTTCGGTAAGAAACATCGTGTAGGCCTGATTGACTACCTCCCGGGTTTCATCGCCCGGGTTGTATACGTATGCCCAGGTCCGCCCAGACTTCCAATCCAGGTCCCGGCCCTTAGTGCCTATCCGAAAAACGTAACCGACGCATCCCTATGCGTCGGTATAAGCGGCATAGGGATGCCGCTTGTACGGTTTTTCGGATAGGCTCTTAAAACGCTCCAGCGAGGCGAAAATCTCCTCTTTCGAAAGACCTTGTTTTGGGATACCCATGGCATTTCTCCAATCTTTATCGGGGGATGAGCATGTCAACCAGGTTTACAGCCAACACCTTCAAATAACACTCCGGCGTCGAGCATTCAGGCGGAAAACCGGCTGAGGCCTCTAATCCGGCACCTTGTTTGAAAAACATCGGGTTTACAGCCGTTCTCCAGCACTTAGTGCCTATCCGAAAAACGTAACCGACGCATCCCTATGCGTCGGTATAAGCGGCATAGGGATGCCGCCTGTACGGTTTTTCGGATAGGCTCTTAATGCCAAGCGCATACTTGCGCCAGAAGGGAAGGGTGGCACCCAAAACAAGCCAGATATACTCCTTGGCAATGTTGGCGCCCAAAAACCAGCGGAATGGCCGGCTGGAGAGCACAACTTTCAAAGCCCGGCCGATAGCCACCACATCCTCCTGGACACCGGTGGTCCTTTCCCTGACCCCAATCATCGAGAGCAGATAGCCGATGGCCACTACCGCTCCCATAACCGCCCCCATCCAGAGGTAGCCGATCCGCTCGGCCAGGATGGGAGCCAGAATATAGGACAACAGCAATGCGATCACTGCCAGCACCTCGCGCGCCACCGAGAGATTCACCCGCTCTCGGACCGTCAACGCAATCTCCGGGAAAAGGGCGGTATAGGCGACCCATGTGAGGCTGTAGAGGGTATCGAAAACGAAAAGGATGATAAGGAAATAAACAGCCAGGACTAACGGGTTGTGACCTGGAGGTGTCCACAGGAAGAAGAACGAAAGGCCGAGTGGAATGGCGCCGAACAATACATAAGGCACACGCCGACCCATCCGTGTACGGGTACGATCCGAAATCTGGCCCATTAACGGGTCATTGACCGCATTCCAGATGCCATAGATAGCCCAGATAACGCCGGCTACTGCCGCATTCAGCCCCAGGATGTCCACATAATAGAACTGGATACGGTTGCCGAAAACCTGATAGGCGATGGTGTTGGCGAAGTTGCCCATGGAGTAGCGAATGTAGAACAGGGTTTGCTTCATCTGTCCTCCCCAGGAGATTCCGTACAAAGGGCTCCGGGCAGCAAGCCGAAGCAAGGACACGGATAACGCCGGGTCTCTACCGGGCCGGTAGCAGTCTTAACTGCAATCCTAGCAAATAACGCATTGTGGCAAAAGCCGCACGTGGAGCAGCCTTTCCAGGCTGCTGGCAGGCTAGAGAGCCTGCCCCACGTGTCACTTTTGCCATCATGCCAAATAACGCTCGAGAATCGAGCCTTCAGGCGGACAAGCTGGCTGAAGCCTCTGCTCCGGCGCCTTATGAAAAGCATTGGTCTTGACTGACCATGTAGATGGCAATCCGCGCCACAGTTTCGGGCGCGGAAGAGGACGTGCAGTCAGGCCAAAAAGAGTCCTGCGCCCACCGGCCTATGGGGCCGGCAGGCACAGGACGGTTAGTTACCTACATCTCCTTTATCCCATACGGAAAATCGTATTCCGCCATCTTCTCCATAAACGGGTCCGGATCGAATGCCTCAGGTCCCAGCACACCCGTTCCCCTCCATACCCCACTGTTGAGCAGGTCCCATGCGATGACCGGGTTGACCGCCGTCTGCCACACCACAGCCTGCACGCCGTATTTCTGCATACAGGTCTCATTGTCGGCGACCTGGTAGATGTAAACCTGACGCGGTCTGCCATCCTTGATTCCCTTAACCCACGTGCCGGCGCAGGTCTTGCCGAACATCTTATCGCCCAGGTGGGCCGGGTCGGGCAGACAGGCTGCAACCACATCGCGTGGCGCGACCATCACGCCCTTGACATTGATCGGCTCCTTGTTATCCAGGCCAAGCATCTTGATCGTCTTCAGCACGCGGATGAACTCCTCGCCCAGGCCATACTTGAAGGTCACGCGCTTGCAGTTAATCCAGCGTGGGATGAGCAACACCTCCTCATGCTCAACATTGACACACTCGATCGGGCCGATCCCCTCCGGGAACTCGAATACCTCTGGCTCGGAGAACGGCTCGGTGGTGTACCAGCCGCGTTCCTTATCCCAGATCACCGGCGGGTTCAGGCACTCCTCAATCGTCGTCCAGATCGAGAAGTTGGGGGCAAACTCGTAGCCGCGCACCTCCAGGTTGGCCCCGTCACGCACACCGATCTCCTCGATCTCGTCAAAGAGATGTTTGGCAGCATACGCGGCGAAGACATCGGCAAGTCCCGGCTCGACGCCCATCCCAACTACTGCCAGCAACCCTTTTTTCTCCCATTGCTCTGCCCGCTCGAACTGGTAATCGCCCAGTTTGACCCCGCACTGGTGGTACGGATCGGTCGGGTGCGGTTTTGAGAGCGTCATTGCCATATCCATATATGTGCAGCCATATTCGAACGCCGCGTCGAAGATCTGCTCGTTGAAGATCGGGTCCACCGCGTTATGGATCAGGTCAACTTTGTATTTGCGCGCCAGGTCCAGGATGAGCTGTTTATCACTGGCGTCCACCCATTCCTCCGGGAACTTGTCGGGCCGGTTTAGTTTCTGCGCCACCTCCCGCACACGCTCGCGGTTGTAGTCCGCCAGGACAATCTTTTCCACCCACGGCTTATCTTTAGCGACGACGGCGATCGCCTCGCCGACGCCGCCCACACCAACCAGTAAGACCCTCATCGCAAATCCCTCCTAAATGATGCAGGATGCAAGATGCAAGAGGCAGGACTTTCGTGTTGCGTGTTGCTTATTGCGTGTTGCGTGTTTCGTGTTGCGTGTTTCGTGCCCCTTGCCCCCCGCTTCTTGCTCCTCGCTTCCTGCCTCCTTCTTCCCGCCTCTTGCCTCCTTCTTCCCTGCCTCTTGCCTCCTTACTTCCTGCCTCTTGCTTCATTTACCCAATCTGATGCCCAATGGGTTGCGCATGTCTACCGGTCTGCCGTGCAGATCGGTCAGCGGTTTAGGCGGGTCAATTTTCTGCGTCAGGAGAGAAACGCCGATAAACAGCACTACGGAGGCAATGAACGCTGGCGTCGAAGCGATATAGACCGCATCCCAGACCGCATCATCCACGTACCCACCGCAGGCTTCCAACGTTGTGGGATAGTAAACAAATGTCAGGATAATCCACAACACCGTGCCCCCCACGAGCGACGCCATCGCGCCAGCGTGATTGCCCTTCTTCCAGTACATACCGATGATGTACGGCGCGACCATGCCGACCAGGATCGTGGTGCAGCTCAACACAGCCAGACGGTAGATCGTCGCGGCGAAGAGCGCGATGAGCAGGCTGACGATGCCGGTCACCAGCAGGCTGAGGCGCGTCAGCCACAATTGGGTCTTGTCGGAGATGTCCGGCTTGAAGACCTTGACGATGTTCTCGGTGAACATCGTCGCTCCGGCCAACATGGAGCTATCGGAGGTGCTCATCAGCGCCGAGGCCAATGCCGCGATGAAGATCGCCACCAAAAACGGCGGCATGAACTTCATCGCCATCGAGACCAACACGAACTCCGTCTGCTCGATTTCCAGGTCCGGGCCGATGGCGCCGTAGGCCGCCACGCCCAGCAGCGGCGGAAGTACACCGAAGACCAGGTACAGGATCGCCGCCAAGTAGGTGGCCTTGACCGCTACCATCTCGTTCTCAGCCGCGCAGGTGCGCTGGAGATAATCCTGCGCCGGGATGCTGCCCAGGCCAATCGCCATCCAGGCCGCCAGGTAGTAGAACCAGCCCATATAGCCGGTGTAGCCCAGATAGCCCTCCTCCCGGATCGGCCACAGCGCGAACGGCTCCGACACATTCTGCGAGCCGGCCATCTCCAGGAAACTGCCCAGGCCGCCCACCTTGCTCACCACAACGCCAAACGTGATCACCAACCCGAAGCAGATCAGGAACATCTGGAGAAAGTCGAGGGCGGTGTCGGCCCACAGCCCGCCCATCATCGTGTAGAGTGTGACGACGGTGGCGACCAGGATCATGCCGGCCTGGAGCGGCCAGCCCAGGAGTGCATGCAGGATGCTCCCGCCGGCCACGATCTGCGCCGCGGTCCAGCCGAAGTAGGTGATGATCTGCAAAATCGCGCCCAGTACCGACATCGCTTTGCCAAAGCGGCGCTCGTAGAAGTCCATCAACGTCAGGTACTCGGCCCGCCGTGCCAGGCGCACAACCAGGAAACCGGAAAGGATCAGACACAGCGCCGCACCGAAGGGGTCGAACACCACGCCCTGGAAGCCAAAGCGGTAGGCACTGGCGCTGGAGCCCATCAGTGTCTCGGCGGCGAACCAGGTCGCCATGATGGAAGGACCGGCCATCCAGACGGGCAGCCGCCGACCCGCCACGACGTAGTCCACCGTGGTCTCCACACGTCTTGAGGCCCAGTAGCCGATGCCCAACCTGACCAGGAGGATGACGACGATTCCTCCTACAATCAAACCTGCGTACTCGTATCCCATTTTGCTGGCTCCTTCTTTTCTTTTATTGGGCTTTTACAGGTGACGGTCACTTCACAAGTGACCGTCACCTAACGTCACCTAATGCATCTCTGAAGACTTCTACTGCTGCCTCGATCTGCTCGTCGGTGACGACGAGGGGCGGCATCCAGCGCACGACGTTATCGTAGGTGCCGCACGTCAACAGCAACAGATGTCGCTCCAGGCAGCGCCCGATCACCTCTCTGGCGACGGTGGAGGCCGGCGTACCGTCGGCAGCGGTGAACTCGGTGGCGACCATCAGCCCCAGTCCGCGCACATCGCCGATGACCGGGAACTCGCGTTGCAGCTCGCGCAGCCGCTCCAGCAGCAGCGCGCCCATCCGCGCAGCGTTCTCGAGCAACCCCTCCTCGCGGATGACCCGGATGGTGGCCACGGCAGCGGCACAGGCGACGGCGTTCCCGCCGTAGGTGCCGCCGTGCGAGCCGGGCACCCAACGCTCCATCAACTCTCGCCGCGACGCCACGCACGAGAGCGGCAGCCCCGAAGCCAGCCCCTTTGCCATCACCATAACATCCGGCACGACACCGAAATGCTCGACGGCGAACCATCTGCCGGTGCGCCCGAAACCGCATTGAATCTCATCGGCGATGAGCAGAATCCCGTGCTCGTCGCAGATACGGCGCACGCCCTGCAGAAAGCCCGGCGGCGGCACGACATAGCCCCCTTCGCCCAGCACCGGCTCGACCAGGATCGCCGCCGTCTCCGCCGGCGCGGTCTGGGTCTTGAGCAGGAACTCCAGTTCGCGCAGACAGAACGCCTCGGTCTGCCCGGTGCTCCAGCCGTAGCGGTATGCATACGGGTACGGCGCGACGAAGACACCCGCCGGCAGGGGTTGATACCCGGCACGGTAGATCGTCTTGGAGGTGGTCAGCGCCATCGCCAATGCAGTGCGGCCGTGGAAGCTGCCCTGGAAGACGATGATGTTGGGCCGCCCGGTGGCGTGACGAGCCAGTTTGACCGCGCCCTCGACCGCTTCCGCACCGCTGTTGGAGAAGAAGAAGCAATCAATCGGGGGCGGCACGATGGTGCGCAGCTCCTCGACCAGCTCTAAAAGCGGCCGGTGGTAGGCGATGTTGACCTGCCCGTGCAACAGTCTGGCCGCCTGTTCCTGGATCGCCTGCACCACACGGGGGTGGCAATGGCCGGTATTCGTGACGGCGATGCCGCAGGTGAAATCCAGGTAGCGCGCGCCGTCCGCGCCATAGAGGTGGGCGCCCTCGGCGCGCTCCACTACAATCGGAGTATACCGTTTCCAAACAGGGGAGATGAGGGTTTCCATAGATTGTGATTCGTGCATAGAGCCTCCATTCACAATTGTCCACCAGAGGGGCGGAGCAACGCTCTGCCCCTACTCCGCATCCCACTCGCGCAGTTTGTAGTAGAGCGGGAGCAACCGCTCCAGGTCGGGGAGGTTGCCGGCTGCGCCGCCGGAGGGCCGTGGCTCCGTCAGCAGGCGGCGGGGCAGTGTGTCATCGGCGCGGGTGACGCCCAGCCTCAGGTTGATATGCCGCTTCAGGTTGAACAGCCGTTCGCCGGTGCGCAACAGGTCCTCGGTGCTCCAGTCCCAACCGGTCGCCGCGTTGACCAGCGCCGCCGTCCGCGCCGGGTCCAGGCCGCCCTTGATCATGAACTTGCACAGCCCCAGCGGGTTGAAGACGCTCAGGTAGTTCTGGAACGCGATCACCAGGCGCACAGTCTCCTCGTTCGAGGCCAGGCGGTCGTAGGGGCCTTCCTGCCAGCCGGGCCACTCGATGCCGTAGCCGCGCCAGTAGGTGCCGCTCTCCAGGTGACAGGCGCCGCGGTTGGCGGTGGCGTAGTTAAGCCCCATATCCACAAATGCGCGCGGGTCGTGATAGGCAACCTCCAACCCCTTGACGTGGACGGCGAAGGATTCCGCCTCCGGCCCCAGCCGCGATGCCGCCGCGCGGACGCCGTCGGCCAGCAGCGCCCCCAGCCCTTCGCGGCGCGCGATCTGTTCGAGCAACGTCAGCACCGGTCCAGGTTCCCCCCACGCCAGGCGCAGACCACCCGCCTCTTCCGGCGCGATCAGCCCCCGTTCCATCGCCTCGGTGGCGAAGGCGATCACGCCGGAGGTGGAGATCGTGTCCAGCCCCAGGTCGTTGCAGCGCGCGTTAATCGCTGCCAGCGCCTCCAGGTTATCAATCAGCAGGTTGCCGCCGAAGCCGCACAGTGTCTCGTACTCCGGTCCCTCGCCCCAGGTGCCGGCGTAGGGGCCATCTCTGACCTCGATTACCTTGCCACAGCCGACCGGGCAGGCATGGCAGAACGTATCGCGCACGCGCAGCCTCTGGCGTATGGACAGGCCGGAGATGGCCTGCGCACCTTCCGGCCATGACCCCTCCCGCCAGTTTTTGAGCGGCATGCCGCCGAATTTCTCCGCGCCGGGGATGCCGCCGGCCGTGCCTGTCAAAGACATCCCCTCGGAGCGGGAGCGGATATAAGCGTTGGCCTCCCTCACCAGCGCGCGGAGGCGTGCCGGGTCGGCATAGGTGGGACGCGACACGGCGTCCCTATCCCCACCGTACACCGCGATCGCCTTGAGGTTCTTCGACCCCAGCAGCGCCCCCATCCCGCCGCGTCCGGCGGCCCGGTTATGCGCCTGCCCGCCAACCATCACCCCGGCCAGCGGGACGCCGTTCTCTCCCGCCGGGCCGATGCAGGCAACGCGGGCGCCGGGAGCGGTCTCCTTCAACAAGCGCTCGTGCGTCTCGAACGTCCCGCGTCCCCACAGATGACCGGCCTCCCGCAGCTCGGCCCGTCCGTCGTGTACCCACAGATAGACCGGAACCGCCGCCCGCCCGGTGATCACCAGCCCATCCAGCCCGGCGAAGCGCAGCTCTGCCCCCCAGTGGCCGCCCACGTTCGACTCGTTCCAGATGCCGGTGAGCGGGGAGCGTCCGCACCAGGAGGTGCGCGCCGCACCTGGAGCGAAACTGCCGGTCAGCAGGCCGTTAAAGACGAGGAGAGGAGCTTCGGGAAGTGTGGGAGCCGGGAAGTGAGGGAGTTGAGAGAACAGGTGGGCCGCCAGACCGCTGCCCAGCAGCCAGGTGGAAACGTCCTCCGCCGCGATCGGTTCCTGGCCGACCGTTCCGCTACTCAGGTCCACCCGCAGATACTGCCCGGCGTGTACGCTCATGCCGCCTCCTCACCGACCTGCAGGCTCGCCGATTCATGTTCCTGCGCCAACCGCTGAAACAGCCGCGCCACCTCACGGATGGGCAGTTTGGCCGCCGCGTCGCGGTAGAAACGGGCCGCTGCCTCTTCCTGCTCCTGCGCCTGGGCCCGCAGTGCCGCCGCATCGGCCCGGGGGTCGAGCGTCACGGCGTATGCGTCGCCATCCAGCCCGGTGATGGATTCCAGGATCATCTCGGCGACGCCCTCACGGCGGGCCTGCTCCAGCCGCGCCAGCCGCTTGCGTGCCCCTTGCCCCAACTCGCGCAGGGCAGGCGCCGCCCCGCTTGCCGCCTCGTAGAAAGCCGCGCTCTGTTCCTCCATCTGCATGGCAAAGCGCAAAATCGCTCCAAAAGTGCCCAATTCCATAGCGTCTCTCCAACATTTCCAGGTTTCGGGGGATTGAACTCAGAACCACCGACTGATGACTACCTTCCGGTCGGTGAAGAACTGGATCGCATCGCGGCCCTGGCCGTGCAGATCACCGAAGAAGGATTGCTTCATCCCGGAGAAGGGGAACGTGGCGATGGGCGCGGCGATGCCGATGTTGACGCCGATATTGCCGCATTTGACGCGGTACTTGAACTCTCGCGCCCACTTTCCGCTGGAGGTGAAGATTGACGCTGCGTTGCCATAGGGAATGGCCTCGATGATGGCGAGCGCCTCCTCGAAATCGGCCACCGGGATAATGCCCAGCACCGGGCCGAAGATCTCCTCCCGCGCAATCGTCATCTCCGGGCGCACCCGGTCGAAGAGCGTCGGACCGACAAAATAGCCGTTGGGGTTGCCGGCCACAGCGACTGTGCGCCCGTCGAGCAGCAACTCTGCGCCTTCCTGCACACCCTTCTCGATGTAGCCCAGAATGCGCTCCTTTGCCCTGCGCGAGACGACCGGCCCCATCTGCACGCTCTCATCCAGCCCGTCGCCGACCTTGATGCGCGATGCCGCCTCGACCAGACGCTCTTTCAGCGGCTCGTAGATGTCACCAACGGCCAGCACGAGCGCACCGGCCAGACAGCGCTGCCCGGCCGTGCCAAAGGCCGAGGTGAGGATCGCCGCGACCGTCCCTTCCAGCGCAGCGTCGGGCATCACCACCAGCGCGTTCTTGGCTCCGGCCTGGCACTGCGCCCGTTTGCCGTTGGCCGCCGCCGTGGCGTAGATATACTTCCCCACCGGCGTCGAGCCGACAAAGGAGACGCCCGCCACGTCGGGGTGTGTGAGCAGCGCGTCCACCACGCCCTTTGCCCCGTTGACCAGGTTTATCACGCCAGGCGGGAATCCCGCCTCGTCCAGCAGTTCGAATATCCGGTTCTGGCTGACCGGGCAGACCTCGGAGGGCTTGACAATGTAGGTGTTGCCGCAAGCGACAGCGTAGGGCATGAACCAGAACGGCACCATCGCCGGGAAGTTGAAGGGCGCGACACAGCAGAAAACACCGACCGGCTGGAGGATGCACTCCTCGTCAATGCCGGCGGCGATGTCCTCGGCGTTGTAGCCCATCATCAGCGAGGGGATGCCGGCCGCCACCTCGACGTTCTCGATGGCCCGGCGCACCTCACCCCGCGCCTCGTCTATGATCTTGCCGTGCTCGATGGTGATGGTGCGAGCCAGCTCCTCGAAATGTTCCTCCATCAACGCCTTGAGGCGGAACATGTAGCGCGAGCGCACCACGGCGGGCGTCTCGCGCCATTCCTGGAACGCTTCCTTCGCGGCAACTACGGCCCGGCCAACCTCATCGGCCGTAGAAAGAGGGACTCGGGCGATCACTTCGTCAGTCGCAGGGTTGTGCACGTCCAGCAGCTCACCCGACTCTGAGGCCACCCATTCGCCGCCAATGTAGTTCTTGAGTATTCCGTAATGCATAACTCCCACCTCCTCTAAGAGCTTATCCGAAAAAACGTACAAGCGGTATCCCCGCACCCCTCATACCGACGCATAGGGATGCGTCGGTTACGTTTTCCTGATAGGCACTAAGAGCCTATCCGAAAAACCGTACAAGCGGCATCCCTATGCCGCTTATACCGACGCATAGGGATGCGTCGGTTACGTTTTCCTGATAGGCACTAAGCATTAGTGATGCTGACCAGCGCCCGCTCAATAATATCAAGCCCTTCATCTAACTGTGCCCGGTTGATGCACAGCGGCGGGACAATGAAGAGCAGGTGTCCGTTGATGAAAGTAAACAGGCCATTCTCACGCAGGAACGCGCCGATCCGGTTCATCTCGGCACTCTTGCCGCCCCAAGGGGCCAGTGGCTCTTTAGTTGCTTTGTCCCTGACCAGCTCGAGCACCGAGAACAGCCCGATGTAGCGCACGTCGCCTACTATGGCGTGGCGCGCCTTGATCTCCTCCAGCCGCTGTCCCAGGTACTGCCCCAGGGTAGCGGCGTTTTTGATCAGGCCGTCCTCCTGGTAGACCTGCAACGTGGCGATGGCAGCGGCGCAGGCCAGCGGGTGACTGCTGTAGGTCAGCCCGCACCAGAACATTCTATCCTCGAAGAACTGTGCGATCGGCTCCGAAACGATCACCGCACCCAGCGGCACGTAGCCGGAGGTGAGGCCCTTGGCGCAGGTGATGATGTCGGGCACGACGCCCCAATGATCCACGGCGAACCACTTTCCCGTGCGCCCAAAGCCGCTCATCACCTCGTCGGAGACGAGCAGGATGCCATACTTATCGCAAAGCTCGCGCATGCGTGGCCAGTAGTCATCGGGCGGGACGAGTAACCCGTTGGAGCCGGTCACCCCTTCCAGAAAGATCGCCGCGATATTCTGCGGCCCCTCGAAGCGGATGACGTCCTCGACGTGGGTGATGCACTCGCGATGGCAGGTCTCGCGCGTCCAGCCGAAATGGCAGCGGTAACAATACGGATCAAAAACGTGTACGACGCCCGGGATGGTCGGCTCCGCCGGCCAGCGACGGTGGTCGCCGGTGAGTGCCATCGCGCCGTGGGTGGCGCCGTGATAGGAGCGATAGCGGGCGATGATCTTATGTCGTCCGGTATAGGCGCGGGCGATCTTGATCGCGTTCTCGTTCGCCTCCGCTCCGCCCAGGCAGAAGAAGGTCTTCTTGAGATTGCCGGGGGCAATCTGCGCCAGTAATTCGCCCAGCCGCCCACGCGGCTCAGTGGCCAGTGCCGGCTGGACAAAGCAAAGCTTAGCCGCCTGCTCCTGGATGGCGCGCACCACCCTGGGGTGCTGATGGCCGATATTCAGATTCATCAGTTGGGAAGAGAAGTCCAGATAACGTTTGCCGTCGGCATCCCAGAAGTAGACGCCTTCACCGCGCACGGCAGGGATGGGGTTGACAGCGGACTGGATGGACCAGGAGAAGAAAGTGTACTCCCGATTCAGGCGCACGATTTCTTGTGCGCTCAGCGTTGGTGAGGTCATCCGATTGCTCCTCTAATAAATAAAGACCAATGCTACTAACATTTCGTGGGGTTGCGACAGGCTTTCCAGCCTGTCGTGGGACGGGCCTTCGTCGGCAGCCTGGAAAGGCTGCCCCACACAGCCTGGAAAGGCTGCCCCGTTAGTGCCACTGCGGCCTTCCTGCCTGTCGTGGGACAGGCTTTCCAGCCTGTCGGCAGCCTGGAAAGGCTGCCCCACGTTAGTGCCATTGGCTAAAGACCCCAGGCCATGTCCGCAGTATCAGCGTTTCACCGCCCGCACCGCATCCTCCATCACGTTGAGCGTCTCGTCCACGACGGCGTCGGAGTGAGCATAGGACATAAACCACGGCTCACGCGGATCATAGTCAGGCATAACCCCACGCGCATAGGCAGCCCGGATCAGCCGCAGGTAGTAATCATGATCGCTGCGCGTCCAACTCCGCTGGTCGGTCGGTTTCTCCGAGAGGCCGATGACGGGCGAGAACATGGCCGGATGGCCGCAGATCGTCATCGGGATGCCGGCATCGTCAAAGATGCGCTTCAGTCCGGCCTGGAGGCGGCGTCCGCGCTCGGCGATGGTTTCCAGGATCGGCTGGTTCGCCAGCAGTTCCAGCGTCGCGGCCGCTGCGGTCACCCCCACGACGTTACCGGCGTAGGTGCCGCCGCAGGCCACCCCCACGCCGACCACTTCCATGATCTCCCGTTTGCCGCCGAACGCCGCCACAGGATAGCCGTTGCCGAGGGCCTTCGCGTAGGTCGCCAGGTCGGGCAACACGCCGTAGACCTCCTGTGCCCCGCCGCGCGCGATGCGGAATCCCGTCTTAACCTCGTCGAAGATGAGCACGATACCGTACTCATCGCACCTGGCGCGCAGCAGTTCCAGCCAGCCCGGCAGCGGCTCGATGGCAGCGCAGTTGCCCATGATCGGTTCGACCAGGATCGCCGCCACTTCATGCCATGTGCGGCGGATGGTGGTCTCGAATACCTCAAAGTCGTTGAACGGCAGCGTGATGATCAGGTCATGCAGGGCACGGGGAATGCCGGAGGTAGAAGGGATCGGGATAGGGCTGCGTCGGTTGCCGTAGGATTTCGGGTCGGTGTAGGTCGAGAAGAGCACGTAGTCGCACATGCCGTCGTACTGGCCTTCGAACTTGATGATCTTCTCACGGCCGGTGTAGGCACGGGCGACGCGCAACGCGTGCATCACCGCCTCGCTGCCGGTGTTGGTGAGGCGCACCATCTCAACCGCCGGGCACATCTCCACGATTTTCTCGGCGACACTGACTTCCAGCGGCTGGGTGAAGGCGTAGACGACGCCGTTCGCCAGCGCCTCCCGCACCCGGGCATCCACCTCATCACAGGCATGCCCCAGGATGATCGGCCCGAAACCCAGCCGGTAATCAATGAAACGGTTGCCATCTATGTCCCACAGGTAGGGCCCTTTGGCCCGTTCGACGAAGAGGGTATCCTCACTCCCCCAATAGCGGAAGTTGGAACTGACGCCCAGGGGCATCACTTTAGCAGCGCGTGGCCACATGGCCCGACTCTTTTCGTGGTTAAAATCCATTTTCACCCCCTCAATCACTGATCTCTACCCCGGCCAGGCTTACTGCCTGGGAATAACAATACTTTACACACTGTGGGTCGCCACCACACAGATCGCACGCCAGCGCCCGCTGAGTGATGGTGTCAAAATACATCGCTCCATAAGGACATGCCGGTACGCAGAGCGGGTTGCCTCCGCACCCATCACACTTCTGGAGGTCAATGGCCAGCGGTTGCCGCGCTCCGGGGCGCGAGATCGCCCCTTGTGGGCACACCTCGATACAAGGCGCCTTCGGGCAAGAGAAACAGGCCATCACCGCGCTCTTGCCCTCCAGCGGGTTGTTGGTGACGCGGATGCGCGCCCTGGTCGGGGCGAACTCGTCGAAATGCGTTGCCGAACAGATCAATTCGCACAAACGGCAGCCGGTGCAAAATTTATTGGAAAACTTCAGCGGCATCATCCCCTCCTACTCAATCAGATCAGCCAATCCCAGCCCGGCCAGCTTCTCCCGCGTCGGCACGCCATCATCGTCCCAGCCGCGCAGCCGGTAGTATTCGCTCAACGCAGCATCGTATTCCTCACGAGTAAAGTTCCTCCCGGCTGCAGCGCCCTCGGGTAACGGGCGGTCGAAAATGGCCTGTGGCGGGATGTCATCCTTGCGGCGGAAGCCCTCGCGCACATTGAAGATACGGGCCAGGTTCCAGATGCGTTCGCCGATTGTGTACATATCAGCCTCGGTGTACGGCCGGCCTGTGCCGGCAGCAAGCAACCTGGCGATCGTAGGGGCATCTATGGCCCAGAAATCGCAGAAGATGCCGGTCCATTTGACGGAGTTGAAGTTTTGCAGCGCCACAGTCATCTCAGCCCTGCCCTCCAGCGTGAAGGGGTCCGCACCGGCGAAGGCATCATTCGCCACCGTCCAGGCACGCATGTGACAGCCGCCCCGGTCGGAGGTACAATAGGCCAGCGCCATGCCGTAGGTGCCACGCGGATCATAGGCCGGGAACTCCAGCCCTTTGTTTTCCATCACCAGATGGCCTGCGCCATACTTCTGAGCGATGTAGCGTGCTCCCCTGGAGAGTTCTTCCCCTATCCCGCGCCGGTAAGCGATGTTCTCGGTCGCCTCCAGAAACTCCTCTGCGTCACCGAAGTGGACGCCGAAATCATGGATACCCTCCTCTGCCATCAACATTGCCAGACCCAGCACATTGCCGGTGGAGATGGTATCCAGGCCCAGATTGTCGCAGAGCCGGTTGAAGGCAGTGACGGTGTCCAGGTCACCCATCGCGCAGTTTGAGCCACCCATGCCCAGCGTCTCGTACTCCGGCCCTTCCATAGGGCCGGCGACGCTATGAGTGAACTGACCGCAGGCCAGCGGGCAGGTTGCACAGGCACGGCTGGCGCGCCTCCGTGCCAGCATGGCCTCCGAGTTAATCTTACTGGCGTTCTCGAAGACACCCTGGCTGAAGCCGCGTGTGGGCAGCAACCCTGCGCCCTGGGAGAGGTCCACGATCATCGGGGTGCCCGTGGCATTGGCCCACAGGTTGGCATCGGTCAATAGATTGTTGCGGAATATTTCCTCATACAATGCCAGAAACGCGCGCATATCTGGCACATGCACCGCGCCCGTGCCGCGCACTCCGACGGCCTTGAGGTTCTTACTGCCGAAGACCGCCCCAGCCCCGCCACGCCCGGCCTGACGATATGCCTCCGAGGTCAGGCAGGCAAAGGGCACCAGGTTCTCGCCGGCGGGCCCAATCGTGAGCGTGATGAGGTCATTATCGCCGGCCTGCTCCTTCATCCAGGCGTCCGTTTCCCAGATGCCCCGGCCCCACATCGCTGTGGCATCGCGCAGTTCCACCCGCTCATCCTGGATCAGCAGCGCCGTTGGCTGCGGCGCTTTTCCGGTGATGATGACGCCATCATAGCCGGCCAGTTTGAGCTGGAGCGCAAACGCGCCACCGACGTAGGAATCGAGGATGGTGCCGGTAGCAGGGGAGCGAGTGCAGACGACGGTGCGTGCGGTGGTTGCCACGCACGTGCCGGCCAGCGCCCCCGTGAAGATGACGATGGCGTTGGCGGGAGAGAGGGGATCAGTGTGAGGAGGAAGTAGATCGAACAGATAGCGGAAACCAAGACCTTTGCCGCCGACGAAGTCCCGTGCCCAGGCCTCGTTGAGCGGCTCGGTGAGGATTGTACCATTGGCAAGGTCAACGCGCAAGACCCTGCCGGCGTAGCAGGTTGGTTGTGTCATACGTGACCTCCATCTTGATTAGTGAGTTAAGGAGCAGTTTTCGTAACCATTCAGGTGCTGACTGAAGTCACCCTTCCTGGGCCTGCGGCCGATGGTCGGCCTTCGCCGACCATTTCTTTGGGCGATGCCCGTAGAAGGGTGTCGGCGAAGGCCGACACCCGGCACGAAGTGCCCAGGGAGGACGATTTCAATCGCTGAATAGTACCAGTTTTCTTGCTCTCCTGCTCTCTTATCTCTTGCTCTCTTGCCCTCATACCCAGTCCGATACCTCGTTATACCACCGCTTTTTGGGGCCCACTTTGGCCCGGCGTCTCCATTTCCCGGATTTGGGAGCAGCCTCAATAGCCTGAAGCAGATGGTCAGCCTGGGTTGTGATCCGCGCCCGTTGCTCGTCGTTAAGCGCTGCCACACCGGCCAGCGCCGCCTTGACCCGCTCCAGGTTTGTCGTCGCGGTGTAGTAGAAACCCCAATCATCGGCCAGCAGTCCGGCGACGTACCCGGCATTGATCCCTGCATCATCACTCATACCGATCGGGGCGGCCAGCAACAAGAGCATCGTGTCTTTGAGGTCCTTATCGTTGATGTGGACGATCTGCAACTTTTGCAGCAGCAGATCGGTCAGCGAGACGCAATGTGAATGCAGTTCCAGCCGTTCTTTGTAACTGATGCGGTGATTCATGTCGAGCTGATCGTAGAAAACGTCAATCATGGGGATACGGTCGCTAAAGTAGATGTGACGGGTCTGCCCAAAGAGCATCATCATGCGCGGATCATAACTGTAGCCCTGAGCCTGGAAGAAAGCGGCCAGTCTCCCCCTGTGTTTGCCATACGCGGCGTAGTCAATGTCGGTGAAGACGCGCTCGCCCAGCCGCTCCATGCGCTGGTATAGCTCTACATAGTTGGGGAAATAGAAGTGAAGCGCGATCGGGCCCATCACCCGCAGGATCAGGCCCTGCTTCTGCGCCTCGTCAATCAGCCGACGCGCCTCTTCCAGGTAAGTTTCCGGCCTGGGGTACTCGTCCAGGGGAATGTCTTTTGGTAAGCGGAATTTTTTCTCAGTGGCCATTTCACCCAGACGTGAAGATGTAATCCTTGAGCTTCCCCTTCTGCAGGATGATCACGACCCCCTTCAGGATGCCTTCGGAGTACTCGCTGCCGGGGTTGATGATCGTTGTACGTCTGATCTTCTGCACCCCACGCGACTCGTGGATATGGCCATGCAGCCCCAGGAGCGGCTGGTACTTCTCGATCATCTTTGCCACCGCGCGGCTACCCACGTGGACGCGGCGGTCGGCGGCCTGCACCAGGTCCTTCGTCAACTCAGGCGCCAGGTCGAGCGCGTATCCGTAGGGCGGAGCATGAAAGTTGAAAATAGAAGTGGACACATCCCGGATGCGACTGATCAGCGACTCCAGCATCGGCTCCAACTCCTCATCCGGCTTCTCGCGTGGTGTTTCCCAAGGCGTCGGGTTCGTCCAGGCGAACGTCGCCATCTCGTGCTCGCCGACCATCACCACCCGGTCGTTGCAATTGACGATCACCTCCGAGCCTTCGATCACCTCGTCTACTTCAAAGT
>DAOTYA010000202.1:0-13426 GCA_034435075.1 Anaerolineae bacterium | reverse complement strand
AACCGACTCTTTCAGCCCTGATGGTGGCTCGATTGCTAATGTACAAAACGCAACCGGTCAGGGTTTAGTTTTGTGCTGCCCGAAACCAGAAGTAGCTGTCGAAAACAGGCTAAGCAAAGCGGAGTGGCGTTGAAAAGGCCCGGAACAGCACTCCGCTGGCGCTTCGTGCCTGACTGCGAACAAACAAGATTAGAAGCTGATAAGCCCTCGGTAATGGCTGGAGGGCCTTATCAATTCTTCAAGTTTTGTGATAGAATTAAGGGGCAAAGGCTGGTGGAGGGGGTGATGAACATAGGAGGGAATGGGGGTGGGGTTACCCGGCCCGCGTCGTAAGGTAAACCCAAAGGAGGCATATGCGATGTCATCCATCCAAATCCAACCGGTGGCTACCCGGCGCGATTTGCGCGCCTTTGTCAGATTCCCCTGGCGGGTCTACCAGGGTGATCCTAATTGGGTCCCCCCTCTGATTGCCGACCGCCTTGACTACCTGAACCCGGCCAAAGGCTCCTTCTACAAGATTGCCGACGTGGCACTCTTCCTGGCCTGGCATGGGAGCGAGGTCGTGGGCACCGTTGCTGCCTTCGTCAACTACCAACGCGTTGAACGGCTGGGCAGACCACAAGGCGGCTTTGGTTTCTTCGAGGTCGTCGAGGATTACACCGTTGCCGAGCGACTACTGGACGCCGCTTGTGATTGGCTACGTGCACATGGGATGACCTCGCTACGCGGCCCGACCAGTTTCACGGATCTCGAGTGCCCCGGCGTGCTGGTCGAAGGCGCCGATTGCCCCCCGGTGATGTTAGAGGCCCACACCCCGCCGTATTACAAGGATTTCCTGGAACGATACGGGATGGAGAAGGACGAGGACCTGTACGCCTGGCGGGCCTTCCGCTCGCAGATCGGCGAAGAACTCGAGAACATCCCCCCCGAACTGGGCCGCGTGGCCGAGGTCGCGCGCCGGGTCGCTAACGTGACCATCCGTAAGGCCCGATTGGATCGCTGGGATGAAGAGGTGGCTGCCGCACATTACCTGTTCAACGCCACCCTGAACCATCTCCCCGACTACGTCCCGATGACCGAGGCCGAGTTTCGCCGCATGGCCGGACAGTTGCGCCCTTTTCTGGATCCAGACCTGGCGCTTTTTGCTGAGGTGGAGGGCAGGCCCGTCGGCTTTTGCGTTGCCTTTCCCGACGTCAACCGCGTACTGATCCGCCTGAATGGCCGTCTGTTCCCCTTCAACTGGCTCAAGATCCGCCGCTACATTCGTCAGGTTGACGTCGTCACCTTCAAACTGATGGGTGTTCTGGAACAATACCGTCGTCGTGGCATTGACGCGCTGCTCTACCTGGAGGCCATCCGGGCGGTTTACGAGAAGGGGTATGCCTGGCTCGAGGGCTCCGTCACCTCCGAGTTCAACCCGATGGTCAACCTGATCGCCCACCGCCTGGGTGCAGAACGGTACAAGGTCTACCGGCTGTATCGGAAGAACCTGTGAATTCTGCGTAGTTTCGCGCCCATTTGTTCATTGGGGACATTCGTGGTTTAATTGCACCAGGAAGCCACGCCCATGCTCAGCAGCGAGATGACAATGGCGGAAGCGCTGCGCCAGGTCGCCGGGTCACGGCCCGACCAGGAAGCCCTGGTGTGCGGCGAGACGCGCTTTACCTACGGGCAATTGCTGGAACGCGTCACCGGACTGGCGTATGGCCTTCAACAATTGGGAGTGCACAAAGGTGACAAGATTGCCCTGTTCCTGCCACCTGGCGTCGAGTTCGTGACCGCGTTCTTTGCTGTCGCCGCCCTGGGCGCGGTCGTCGTGCCGCTTAATCCTCAACTGCGCGAGCATACCCTGGGTGACATACTCCAGGATGCCGGGCCTGTCGCGTTGGTTGCTGCCGCCCCGGTCGCGGAAGAGGTGCTCCGCCGGTCTCCGGCACTGCGCCACGTCATTACCAACTTGAATGCTATAGGGCGTAAAGCCGGCAGGCTGGAAAGCCTGCCCCACGATGTGGGACAGCCTTTCCAGGCTGTCGGCAGGCTGGAAAGCCTGCCCCACGGCAGGCTGGAAAGCCTGCCCCACGGCAGGCTGGAAAGCCTGCCCCCCACGTTGCCCGAACGTGGCATTGATCTTTCGCCCTATACACCGGAGAACGTTTCGCCGCACGACCTGCTGGCCCTGCTCTATACCTCCGGCACCACCGGTGTGCCGAAGGGCACGATGCACACCCATCGCAGCCTGATCGCGCCGGTGGTGGCGAGCATCAAGCTGCGCGAACTGTGGATCAGGCGGCCCAGCCTCAAGACGCTGGGGCAGACGGCCAGAGCCGTGGCGCGTTACCGCGAGCGGCTGCTGCGGGCTGCCGGTCGCCCGCAGACCTTCCTCTCCACCGTCGGCTGGCACACCATCACCGGGCTTGAGGTGATGCTCCAGGCGCTCCTGATGGGCGACCGGCTGGTGGTAATGTCGCGCTTTCACCCGCGCGAGGCGTTGCGCCTGGTGGAGCGGGAACGGGTGACCGTCCTGGTCGCGGTGCCGATGGCCTTTCAGGTGATGCTGGGCCTGGAGGATTTCGACCGCTACGACACCTCGTCGCTGCTCATCTGCGGGACAGGCGCGGCGCCCTGTCCGCCGCATCTGGCGCGCGAAATCCAGCGTCGCTTCGGCTGCGCGGTGCATATCGGCTTTGGCGCCACCGAGACCGCTGGTGGTATTTCCGCTACCAGCATCGCCGATTCCGCCGCACGTCAGGCTGAGACGGTGGGCCGCCCGATGCCGGGTATGGAGGTCAAGATCGTGGACGACGAGCGGCGCACACTGCCGCCCGGTCAGGTAGGGGAACTGGCCTGCCGCGGCGAGAACATCATGCTCGGCTACTACCGCGCCCCTGACGCGACCGCCGCGGTGCTGGACGAAGACGGCTGGTACTACACTGGCGACCTGGCATTTCTGGATGAGCAAGGCTACCTGCACATCGTGGGACGCAAGAAAGACGTCATCATCCGTGGTGGGCAGAACATTTACCCTGCCGAGATCGAAGCCTACCTGGCCGCCCATCCCAAGATTCGGGAGGCGGCAGTGGTGGGCGTGCCTTCCGAGGTGAGCGGTGAGAGCGTGTGGGCCTTTGTGCTCCTCGAAGACGGAGCGGAGATGACCGCTCAGGAGGTACGGGACTATTGCCGGGTGGCGCTGGAGGCCTGCAAGATCCCCAGCCGCGTCTGTTTCGTGGACGACTTTCCACGTTCGGAGACCGGCAAGCCACAAAAGTTCAAACTGCGCGCGATGGCACTACAGGAAGGAGGTGAGACACGGTGAAGAACCCCACCCACAATCCTGTCTCCTTCGAAGAGTTCAGGCGTCTCATCGCCGAGGAACTGCAGGTGGATGAAAGCAAGATCGCTCAGGAGTCATCATTCATTCGTGACCTGCTCGCCGACTCTATTCAATTGGTAGAACTGATGTTGCGCATGGAGGAAATGGGGGTGGATATTCCGGTGGACGCCGCCTGGGAGGTGGATACCGTAGGCGACGCCTACCGGCTCTATAAGGAGCATGTTCAAGCCGCGTCATAGTTTCCGGGTATCTATTCAGGTGGTGGCTTTACGGGCGAGGTGCGCTTCGCCCGTACATCCCTTTTGGGCCTGCGGCCATTGGTTGGCTTTCGCTGGCCTGCTCCTCTATGTGCTCCTCGCAGGCATCCATGGTGTCTTGATCGCTGCTGCTACCATGGCGTTCTCCAGCAAGCGTCCATTCCTCAAACCCAGGAAGATATATGGGTAATCACTGCCTTATGCCCCTTGACATATATAAATTGTGTAGTATTATATGCAGCATTCTGCATATATGGTCAGTACTATCGTTTCGACAGGATTAGATCGTTGTCGGAAGAGATCCCTTACCATCAGGTCGCTCAGTTGCTGAGTTTACTGGCTCACCCTGTGCGATTGTGCATTCTAGACGAACTGCGCCGGGGCGAGGCCTGCGTCTGTCACCTGCAGGCCATTCTGCACCGGCCACAACCTTACATTTCCCAGCAGTTGCGGGTGCTGCGCGAGGCCGGGGTGATCGAGAGTTACAAGGACGGCCTCTTTGTCTACTATCGTCTGGTCAACCCGCAGATGGAACGGCTGCTGGCGGAGGTCCTGGGCCCGGCCGGGCAGCCAACTCCCACCTTGGGCTGCGCCTGTCCGAGCTGTATGAGACGTGAAACGTGAAGACGCGAAATCACGCCTCACGCATCACATATCACTTTTCACTTTGGAGGTACTACAAGTTGAGCATTCTGGCATACATTGCTGCACTGTTACAGACGGGATTGGGTAATCTGGCGGCCTACCTGGCCGCACACGTGCTCCTGTGCCTGGTGCCGGCCTTTTTCATTGCCGGGGCGATGGCGGCGCTGGTGCCGCAGGAGTCCATCACCAGATTCCTGGGACGCGGCGCGTCCAAGTGGGTCTCTTATCCGGCGGCGCTGCTGGCCGGGTCGGTGCTGGCGGTCTGCTCGTGCACGATCCTGCCGCTGTTCGCCGGCATCCGCAAAAAGGGCGCGGGGCTGGGCCCGGCCCTCACCTTTATGTTCTTCGCGCCGGCCAGCAACATCCTGGCCGTCGCGCTGACCGGCGTCCAGATCGGGATGGACATCGCGCTGGCGCGCATCCTGCTGTGTATGATCTTTGGCGTCGCTATCGGGTTGATCATGTCCTGGCTGTTCCGCAAGGATGAGGACGCGGAGGAAAGGGCACGCGAGGCCAACAATCACCCACTGTTCACGCAAGGGGGGCGCGTACCGGGGCGCATCTGGACATTCTTCGCGCTGCTGGTTGCCGTGCTGATCGCGGGGACGCTGCAGGTGGGCCTGCTCAAGAACAGTTACGCGACGTTCACGCTGCCGGCGGCCTGGCCCGGGCCTTTCCAGGCCTGGCTGGATCGCGTCGTGCCGCCGAATCCGACGCTGGGTATCGAAGGAGTGACTGTCCACGGCGTCTTTCTGATCGGGCTGCTCGCGCTGATCGCCATCACGGCCTGGCGTGGGCTGAACCGGATTGATGAAGGGTTCAACGCCTGGACGTTTGTCGCCCTGGGTCTGAGCACGGTGACGCTGATCGTGGCGGCGTTTCGGGTGACCGCCGGCGCGGAAGGCTTTAACGTTGGGATCACCGGTAAACTGATCGCCGAGATTGTGCTGTTGAGCGCGCTGTGGATCGTGGCGTTCAAGGCGATGGAGCACGACGAGTTGCAGTCGTGGTTGTGGGAGATGTGGCGCTTTGTCAAGCAGATTATGCCCTTGCTGCTGGTGGGCGTCTTTTTGGCCGGGATCGGGCGCGCGCTGCTGCCGCCCTCGTGGGTGCAGGCGGTCTCCGGGCGCAACACGCTGCTGGGTAATCTGGCGCCGGTGATTTTCGCCATCTTCATCTACTTCCCCACGCTGGTCGAGGTCCCTGTGGCGCAGACGTTCCTCTCGCTGGGGATGCACCGTGGGCCGTTGCTGGCCTATCTGCTGGCCGACCCGGAGTTGAGCCTGCAATCCATCCTGGTGACCAACAAGTTGATCGGCAGGAGAAAGACAGCGGTCTATGTGATCCTGGTGGGGATTTTCAGTACGGCGGCGGGGTTGATATTTGGGGCATTTGTGAAATGAGGCAGGAGGCAGGAGGCAGGAAGCAAGAGGCAGGAGGCAGGAAGCAAGAGGCAGGAGGCAGGAGGCAGGATGCAGTCGAAGGAGTCGAGTAGTCCGTTAGTAGCGTGTACGTGCGGCAAAGACGCTTTCGCGGCGCTGCCGCCGGAGTTGAGGCCGCGCGCCCAGAAGAAGAGCAGTCTGCGCCAGGTGACCTGCCCCGGCTGCGGGCTGGTCTACTGGACCAATCGCGCCACCGACCTGTGTATGGAGTGCGAGCGCAAGGGGAGTGCATCCGCCGGATTGTGATCCGGCGGGCGCGTGATCCGGCGGGCGCGTGATCCGGCGGGCGCGTGATCCGGCGGGCGCGTGATCCGGCAGGCGCGTGATCCGGCAGGCGCGTGATCCGGCAGGCGCGTGATCCGGCAGGCGCGTGATCCGGCGGGCACAGTTGGTTTCTGCTCGCACCGCGTGGATCATAATCCACGCGGGCCGGGGTTGCCGGATTGCGGTCTGGCGGACACAACTTGAGGTGCAAGGCGGGTCACAACCCGCCGCCGCAGGTCGGATTGTGATCCGGCCTGCACGACGGAATAAAGGTGCAAGGCGGGTCACAACCCGCCGCCGCACGCAGTTTGAGTATTACATTCTACATTACGGAGGTGAAATATGCTTTCGATCAAGGTATTGGGACCGGGTTGTGTAAAATGCAATCTGCTGGAGAAGCATGCCATCGAGGCGCTGGAGATGCTGGCGGAGGAGGACCCGACGCTGGAAGCGACCATCCAGCACATCAGTGATCTGGATGAGATACTCCAGTATCCCATCATGTCCACGCCGGCGCTCGTCGTCAACGAGCGGGTGGTCTGCAACGGGCACGTCGCCAGCGCCGCGCAGATCAAGAAATGGCTGCAAGAGGCGCTGCAGAGCAGTAAGTAGAGCAACAGCAAAACCATCGAGGAGCGTACAAACCAATGACACACTCAACGACTGAAATCGCAGCCGAAACATTCCGTGCACGTCCTGGCGTGACGCGACAACTTTCACTGCTTGACCGTTTTCTGACACTGTGGATCTTTCTGGCGATGGCCGTCGGCGTGGGGCTGGGGTATCTCTTTCCCCAGGCCGTCCAATCCTTCAATCGGGCCGTTTCGGTGGGGACGACCAACATCCCCATCGCCATTGGCCTGATCCTGATGATGTACCCGCCGCTGGCGAAGGTGCACTATGAGGAACTGGGCGACGTCTTCCGCAACTGGAAGGTGTTAGGCTTCTCGCTCATCCAGAACTGGATCATCGGGCCGATCCTGATGTTCGCCCTGGCGGTGCTCTTCCTGCGCGGCTATCCGGAGTACATGGCCGGGCTGATTATGATCGGCCTGGCCCGCTGCATTGCCATGGTCATCGTCTGGAACGCGCTGGCGCGGGGCGATAACGAATACGCCGCCGGGCTGGTGGCCTTCAACAGCCTGTTCCAGGTCTTTTTCTACAGCGTCTACGCCTATGTTTTCATCACCGTGTTGCCCACCTGGTTCGGCCTGCAGGGAACGGCGGTGCATGTCACCATCGGCGAGATCGCCAGGAGCGTGTTCATCTACCTGGGCATTCCCTTCATCGCCGGCTTCCTGACCCGCCTGATCCTGATCCGGCTGAAGGGCAAGGAGTGGTACGAGACGAAATTCGTGCCGCGCATCAGCCCGTTGACGCTGGCGGCGCTGCTGTTCACCATCGTGGTCATGTTCAGCCTGAAGGGCAACCTCATCGTGACGTTGCCGCTGGACGTGGTGCGCATCGCGATCCCGCTGGTGTTCTACTTTGTGCTCATGTTCCTCATCAGTTTCTGGATGGGCCATCGCATCGGCGCCACCTACGCTCAGACAACGACGCTGGCCTTCACCGCGGCCAGCAACAACTTTGAACTGGCCATCGCCGTGGCCGTGGCGGTCTTCGGCATCGAGTCGGGCCAGGCCTTTGCTGCGGTGATCGGCCCGCTGATCGAGGTACCGGTGATGATCGGGCTGGTGAATGTGGCCTTTGCGCTGGGGCGGCGGCTGTTTGGTGCTCAGTCGGAGGCTGCTGTAGCGTAGCAGAAGAGGGCGAGGTGACAGTCACCTTTGAGGTGAGGTGACTGTCACCTCGTGTCTTGGGAGTGGGGGTGTTCCGCCGGGTACTTTTCCCGACCGACTTTTCGGCCTACGCGACGGCCGTGATGGATTGCCTGCCGGAGTGGAAGGCGGCGGGAATGCAGGAGGTGCTGTTGCTGGGCGTCATCCGGCCGGCGGAGGTGCCCCTGGGCGGCTCGCTGGACCAGGACGTGCTGGAGGAAATCTGCTGGGGCGCCCAGCAGCGGCTGCACCTGGCCCGGGAGGCGCTGGAGGGACAGGGGCTGGTGGTGCGCACCCGCCTGGAAGTGGGGCCGCCGGCTTCCACCATCGTCCGCGTGGCCGAGGAGGAGGGAGTGAACCTGATCGCGATGGGCGCGCAGGGGAAGAGTTTGGTGCAGGAACTGCTCCTGGGGAGCGTGGCACACGAGGTGGCCCGCCGGGCGCCGGTGCCGGTGCTGATAGAGAAGTTTGACGTGGTGCGCCAGTTGGGGCACGTGGAATGTCGCCGTCGCTGCGCCCGCACGTTCCAGCGAATCCTTCATCCTACCGACTTCTCCGAGTGTGCTGATGCCGCCTTCAACGTGGTCAAGCGGCTGCGGGCCGCCGGGACCGCAGAGGTCATCCTGCTCCACGTCCAGGATGAGCGGGTCATGCGTCACCGCCCACCGGAGCAACTGGCGGAGTTCGATCGGCTGGACGCCGAACGCCTGGGGGAAATGCAGCGGGCGCTGGTCCTCTATGGCATCCCGCAGGTGCGGGTGTTGCTGCGCTCTGGCATCCCATTCGTGGAGACGCTGCGGGTTGCGGAGGAAGAGGACGTCTGTCTGATCGTGTTGGGCACCAAAGGCCGCAGCGCGGTGGCGGAGATGCTCTCCGGAAGCACGTTCGAGAACGTCATCCGCCAGAGCCGCCGGCCGGTGCTGGTGGTGCGGGGGATGCGATGCCAGTAGAACGGGCTCTCAGCCTGTATAAGAGGAGGGGGAGATGCTGGAACTGATGCCGGAACTGAACGAAAAGTTCGCCGCCTGGTCGCGGGCGGTCTTTGGCGAAGGAGTGCTGGATCAGAAGACCAGGGAACTGATCGGCATCGCAGCCTCGCTGACGGCCGGATGTGCTCCCTGTGCCGAGGCCCATCTGCTGAAAGCGCGCCGGTTCGGCGCCAGCGATGAGGAGATCCGGGAGGCGATGGCGATCGCCGAAGTGATCGCCGCCGGGAAGGTGCGGGCGATGATTCAGGGCTTGAGGCTCCTGACGGAATAGATTTCGCAGGAGAGATGCAATGAGCTGTAGGCAGAGTTGCCGTTGTCTGTGCCACCGGGGACGGGGGCCGGGTCGCAAACGGCCGCCCCCAGGGTCGCCGGATTGTGAACCGCGGGCACGAGGATGGTGATCCGGCAGGTACAGACTGCGCCTGTGGGAACGTCATATCCACTGAACCGTAATTTCAATCTGAACGAATTGGGAGGTAATGACAGAAATGAGCGAAAAACCGCGTTTTGTGATGTGTATCTGCACCGGCGAATGCCCAGGATTCGCCACATTGAACCTGTGGCAACTGATCAACCGGGTGCGCAATGAACTGGACGTCCAGTACGCGATCGTCCATCCGCAACTCTGTGTGGACGACGGCGACCACTTCTGGAAGGACTATGCCAAACCCGGCGTGACCTATGTGGTGGGCGCCTGCGATCCCAAGATGCAGCGCAAGATGTTCAAGGACGCCTTTGCCGAGGTGGGCGGCGACTTTGACAAGCAGGTCGTCTCCCTCGATCTGCGCAATATGTCCACCGAAGAGGCCTTCAAAAAAGTGGCCGAGACAGTCGAGACGCTCGGAAGGAGTTGAGACATGGCCGAAGAGAAGATGTGGGAAGGTATTCCTCGCCGTGAGGTGCCCTGGTACCCTACGGTGAATTACGAGTTGTGCATCGGTTGCCAGGCGTGTATCAGGCACTGCCCTGCCAATGTGTACGAATGGGACGACGCGGAAAACCACCCCATCGTCGTCAACAGGTACAACTGCATAGTGTACTGCAAGGGCTGTGCCAACGCCTGCTCGGAGGACGCGATCAGTTTCCCCAACAAGGAGGAAATTGTCGCGCTTGTCAAGGAACTCCGGGTGAAATACGCAGCCGGGTAACCTGTGCCAGCCTGCCATCCCCTCCCGGTCATAGGGAGGGGATGGTAGTGTATGGTAGTTAGCCTGTGCCTGGCACACCGGCATAGCAGTGGCAACAGATTCGGACAGTCCGGTTGAGGCAGCGCGGCTGAGGGGAGAGGCAGGCCGAAGTGAATAAGCGAGACTATCAGAGAATGGCACGCTGGTTTCTTGTCCTCTCCCGTCCGGTTCGTCTGCAGATCCTCGATGCATTGCTGGAGGAGGATAAGTGTGTCTGCGATCTGCAGGCCACAACCCTACATCTCACAGCAACTGCGTGTGCTGCACACGTGCGGGATGGTCGAGTGCCGCAGGATAGGGCAATTTCGTTTTTACTGCCTGATAGACCCGGCGGTTAAACGGGTGCTGCGGCTGGCGCGAGAGCAGCAAGAATGGGGGGCCGGAGGCCCGGAGAATTGAATGTTCTTGCCAGGGAGGTAGTTGATTGCACAGAATCACGATTGACACCCACGGGAAAATCGCATTGCCGGCGGAAATATATCGCCGCCATCTGGACGGGAGCAAGAAGCTGCTCCTCGTGGAGACGGAGAGCGGCCTGACTTTCCATATCCTCCGTCCCGACATACGCAAACTCTACCTGGAGGTTACGACCCGCTGTAACCTGCACTGCCGTACCTGTGTACGCCACGTCTGGGGCGACCCGCTGGAGGATATGACCGACACAACCTTCCGGCAGGTGCTGGAAGGGATGCGTGAGCTGCCTGAATTGCGCGAGGTCCTCTTCGGTGGGTACGGGGAGCCTTTTGCCCATCCCTGCTTTCTGGACTACCTGGCCACGGTGAAGGACCTGGGGGTCCGGGTGACCATCAGCACCAACGGCACGCTGCTGGATGAGGAGCAAGCGCGGGCGCTGGTGGAAATCGGGGTGGATGTCCTGAGTGTATCCGTGGACGGTGCTAACCCTGAGATTTTTGCCGATGTCAGGCAGGGTGCTGAACTGCGCACCGTGGTGGAGAACGTGGAAGTCTTAAACCGCATCAGGCGGGAACGAGGCAGGCCGCTCCCACGGCTCCAGCTCGAATTCGTTGCCCTGAAGCGGAATATGGCCGATCTGCCCGCGCTCCCAGACCTGGCCCGTCGGCTGGAAGCAAACCGTGTCCTGGTCACCCACGTTCTGCCTCACACGCCGGAGATGGCCGCTGAGGCGTTGTACGCGCGGGACGAACGGCCGTCACTTCCCCCACATCCCGGCTGGCCGGTGCGCAGCGGCGATTGGCTGCTCTGGGGCGCGCTGGAACTGCCGCGCATGCACTGGGGAGCGGAACGGCGCTGCCGATTCATTGCCAATCGGGCGCTCGTCGTGGGTTGGGATGGCGCGGTCAGCCCTTGCTACGCGCTCTCTCACTCCTACCCCTATTATGTCTTCGGCCGGCGCAAGCAGGTCACGCGCTATACCTTCGGCAACGTCAACGAGACTTCCCTGGCAGAGATATGGATGAGCGACGACTACGTCTGCTTTCGGGATGAAGTGCGCCGGTTCAATTTCCCCTCGTGTGTGGATTGCAACCTGCGCGATACGTGTGACATCGCCGAGAGCAACGACGGCTGCTGGGGCTGGTGTCCCTCATGCGCTGACTGCCTGTGGGCGCAGGAGATCGTCCGCTGCCCATGACAGGAGGCTATCTGGCAATGTATCCACGCAGGCTAACCATCCTGATAGCAGGGCTGGTATTCCTCGTCGTGGCCTTTAGCGCGCCGCGCGCGATGGCGCAACAGGACGCGATCGTGCGGGCAGTGCTGTTCTGGTCGGAGACCTGCCCTCACTGCCACTACGTGATGAGCGAGACGCTGCCTCCCCTGCAGGAGAAATACAGCGCGCGGTTGGAGATCCGCACCATCGAGATCTCCGACCCGGACAATTATCGCCTGTGGGTGGCGGCGATGGAGGCGTTCCACGTGCCGCCTGCCCGGCAGGGGGTGCCCATGCTGTTCATCGGCGACCAGGTGCTCGTTGGCTCACGTGAGATTCCCGACCAACTGCCGGGGCTGATCGAGCGGCACCTGACGGCCGGGGGTGTGGATTACCCGGCGATCCCCGGCCTGCTCTCTCCCCCCACCGTCACCGTTCCCCGCCCCACGCCCACGATCAAGGTCTGCCACATGTGCGACGAGGATGTGGCGCCGACCGGTACACCCACTCCGGTCTCGGATCAGCGGGTGCATTTCTGGCTCTTCTGGGATAGCCACTGCGGGGACTGCCTGACCCTGATGCAGGAGATCCTGCCGTCAATCCTCTACCGGTATCAGGAAGGTCAGGTGGTGGTTCACCAGTACGATTTGGAGAAGGGCGGCTACGAGTTCATGACGGCCCTGGAAAAGCAGTACGGCCTGCAGTACGGCGACATCCCGGAGGTTTTCATCGGCCAGTACGCGCTCCTGGGCAATGACGAGATTCAGGCCCGCCTGGGCGAGTTGATTGACTTTTACCTGGCCCAGGGCGGCGTGGCGCTGACCCCCGTGCAGCCCCTGCCCACGCCGACGCCGCAGGTCACGGTTGAGCTGCCCCCGATCCACCTGGCCTATTTCTACCAGCCTGGCTGCCAGGAGTGCGACCGGGTCCAGTTGGCCCTCACGTATCTCAAAAGAGAATACCCACAACTCGCCGTGTGCGCTTTCAACGTGCGGGAGCAGGCGCCGTTGTGCGAATGGCTGTGCGAGCGGGCCGGCGTGCCGGTGGGCAAGCGGCTGATCGCGCCGGCCGTTTTCGTCGGCGAAGAGGCGCTGGTGGGCGACGAGGTGCACACCCGCAGTCTGGAGGAATTGCTCGCCCGCTACGCCAGGACCGGCGCCGCGCCGCTCTGCCAGGGGTGGGAGGCGGCGAGCAATCAGGCAGCCTCCAGCATCGTCGAGCGCTTCCGCTCCTTTGGCCTGTTCACCATCCTGGGCGCGGGGTTGGTGGACGGACTGAACCCGTGCGCCTTCGCCACACTGGTCTTTTTTATCTCCTACCTGACTTTCATGGGCCGTCGGGGACGCGAGGTACTGGCGGCCGGGGGCGCTTTTGCGCTGGGCGTCTTTCTCACCTACCTGGGCGTGGGGTTCGGCGTGCTCAAGTTCCTGGCCGCGCTGCCGTTCCTGAGCGGGATCAGCCGCTGGGTCTACGGGCTGACCGCCGTGCTGTGTCTGGCCCTGGCCGCCGGCAGCCTCTACGACTGGTGGCAGGCCCGCCGGGGGAAGGTGGAAGAGATGCGCCTGAAACTCCCCACTCGCCTGCGGCGTTGGATCAACCGCACCGTGCGCGAGGGTGCCGGGTTGCGGGCCTTTGTACCGGTCACTTTCGTCACGGGCGTCGTCATTTCGCTGATCGAACTGGCCTGCACGGGGCAGGTCTACCTGCCCACTATCCTCTTCGTGCTGGGGGTGCCGGAACTGCGCCTGCAGGCCGGGCTCTATCTGCTGTTCTACAACCTGATGTTCATCCTGCCGCTGGTGGTGGTCTTCGTCCTGGCCTACTTCGGCACGACCTCGCAGCAGTTGGGACTGTTCATCCACCGTCACACGGCGTCGGTAAAACTGGCCACCGCCGGGCTGTT
>DAOTYA010000201.1:0-10871 GCA_034435075.1 Anaerolineae bacterium | reverse complement strand
GCTCCGACCGGCGCGTCGGCACAGGCCGACGCCCGGCGCGCAGCGCCCAAAGAGGCCGATTTCAATCGGGCGGCATCCGGCGCCTGACTCAGAGTGTCAACCAATTATGAACATCACGGATTAAATCCCAGGTAAATAAGGGCGATTACACCCATCAATTGGCAGCATCCAACGCGTAACTCAAAGACAGGAGTTACGCGGTTGACCCAGCGGGCTTACCACAAAATTATCCGGGAAATCTTCGTGGTAGATGGAGAACGCGGTAAACGAGTAAAATTATGACGGATGTGTCCCAGTTTTTGTAGGACAACTGCTCGCAGTTGTCCTACATGACACGCCTGCTGGCAAAATTAAGACATGGTTGTATAATAAAACTGTTTATCCAGCCCGCGTCTGGCAGGACAGATGGCTGCTGAGCAATTTGTAGGAGTCCCTCCAAACCACGCATAAGGAGGAAACATCGTGCCCAAGATCACTTTTATAGGCGCCGGGAGCACCGTCTTTGCCAAAAGCCTGCTTGGAGATGTGCTCAGCTTCCCGGAGCTGGCTGAATCAACCATCAGCCTGCACGATATTGATGAGAATCGTCTGCGCACCTCTGAGGTTGTCGCCCGCAAGGTGGCTGAAGCATTGAATGCCCATCCCACCATCGAGGCTACCACAGACCGCAGGGCAGCCCTTGATGGCGCCGACTACGCCATCTGCATGATCCAGGTGGGAGGATACGAGCCGTGCACCGTCACCGATTTTGAGGTGCCGAAAAAGTACGGCCTGCGTCAGACCATCGGCGACACGCTGGGAATCGGCGGTATCATGCGTGGCCTGCGCACCATTCCTGTGCTCCTGGACATGTGCCGTGACATGGAGGAGCTTTGCCCGGATGTCACTTTCCTGAATTACGTCAACCCTATGGCGATCAATTGCTGGGCGATCAGCCGGGCCAGCAAAATCAAGACAGTCGGCCTCTGCCACAGCGTCTTCCTCACGGCCGAACAACTCGCCCATGACATTGGTGTGCCCCTTGAGGAGATCAACTAC
Source organism: Anaerolineae bacterium (assembly GCA_034435075.1). Classification (GTDB taxonomy): domain Bacteria; phylum Chloroflexota; class Anaerolineae; order B4-G1; family B4-G1; genus JAOAAG01. The sequence continues at coordinate 9,833 of DAOTYA010000201.1, read as the reverse complement.
CTGTGCGCGGGCATAAACCATATGGCCTTCTACCTGCGCTTCGAGCGCAGGACGGAGCACGGCGTCGAAGACCTGTATCCGCGTTTAAGGGAAGTGGTCGCAAAAGGGCGGGTGCCCTCATGGAACAGAGTACGCTACGAGGTACTGAACCGCCTGGGCTACTTCGTCACAGAGTCGAGCGAGCATTTTGCTGAGTACGTCCCCTGGTTCATCAAGCGCGATCGCCCCGACCTGATAGAAAAGTTTAATATACCGCTGGACGAGTATCTGCGTCGTTGTGAAGCCCAGATCGCCGGATGGGAAGCGCTGCGCAAGTACCTTGAGGCGCCCGATACCACCCTCTCGGTCGAACGCACCGGCGAGTATGGCTCCTACATCATACACAGTCTGGAAACGGGTTTACCGCGCGTCGTCTACGGCAATGTGCCAAACCGTGGCCTGATCGAAAATCTGCCTCCCGACTGCATCGTGGAGGTGCCCTGTCTGGTTGACAAAAACGGCGTGCAGCCGACGCGCATCGGAAAATTGCCACCCCAACTGGCCGCATTGATCCAGACCAATGTTAACGTCCAGGCGCTGACGGTCGAGGCGGCCCTGACTCGCAAGCGAGAGTACATCTACCACGCCGCGATGCTGGATCCCCACACCGCCGCTGAGCTGGACCTTGATCAGATCTGGAGCCTGGTGGATGATCTCATCGAGGCACATGGTGACTGGTTGCCCGCATACTCATAACGCTTAGAGCCTTATCCGAAAAACCGTACAAGCGGCATCCCTATGCCGCTTATACTACTTATAGGGATGCATCGGTTACGTTTTTCGGATAGGCACTTAACCGGTCTATTCAGGCGGTGACTGCGGGGGTGAGGTGCACACCCGTCTTGGTCCTGCGGCCACTGGTCGGCCTGCGCCGGGTACTGGCGATTAATCAATCGCTCCTTCATTGCTGCACTGTTGGCTGGTGTCGGTGCACGCCGACACCTGGCGCGAAGCGCCTGAAGAGGGCGATTTCAATCGGCTGAACAGTTACCTTATAATAGTTGCCTGCATTGTTCTGAAAATCAGAGGCTCGCCAGCCTGAACAGAGCACACGGAGGTTATGCCATGTTCTTCGACTTGCCATTGGAGCAGCTCAAAACTTATCTTCCACCCCGCGAGGAGCCGGCTGATTTCGATGCTTTCTGGGAGAGGACGCTGCAACAGGCACGCCAGTTCCCGCTCAACGCCGTCTTCGAGCCAGTAGACTACTGTATGCGTACCGTGGAAACTTTCGATGTCACCTTCAACGGCTACGGCGGGCAGCCGATTAAAGGCTGGCTGCTTGTTCCCAGGCATCATTCAGGGCCTTTGCCATGTGTTGTGGAATACATCGGCTATGGCGGCGGCCGCGGCTTTCCTGTAGACTGGCTTGTCTTCAGCAGCGCGGGGTATGCCCACCTGGTGATGGACACGCGCGGGCAGGGCAGTTCATGGCGTCAGGGAGATACGCCCGACCCCGAGCCTGACGGTTCCAATCCACACTACCCGGGCTTCATGACGCGGGGTATCCTCAGCCCCGAGACGTACTATTACCGGCGTGTCTTTACCGATGCTGTCAGAGCGGTTGAAGCTGCCAGGAGCTTCCCCGGTGTGGACACAGAGCGCATCGCCGTGACCGGGGGCAGTCAGGGTGGGGGCATCGCGCTCGCGGTTAGTGGCCTGGAGCCGGCCGTCAAGGTGGTCATGCCGGACGTACCGTTCCTGTGCCACTATCGCCGCGCCGTAGAGCTGGTGGACACCGCACCCTATAACGAGATCGTCGCTTTCTGCAAGACGCATCGGGACAAAGTCGAGACAGTCTTTCGCACTCTTTCCTACTTCGACGGTCTCAATTTCGCCGCCCGCGCCAAAGCCACAGCCCTTTTCTCGGTGGGGTTGATGGACATGATCTGCCCGCCATCCACCGTTTTCGCTGCTTACAATCACTTCGCCGGCCCCAAACAGATCACGATCTACACCTACAATGAACACGAAGGCGGTGGTAATTACCATGCTGTTGAGAAAGTGAGGTTCCTGAACCAGGTGTGGCCACTTCAGTAACAGGACCTACGCAATGGATGGCATCTTCACTACAAAGGCACAAAGATTTCCCGGGTAATCCTTCGTGTCTTGGTGCCTTTGTGGTAAGCCCGCGGGTCAACCGCGTAACTCCTGTCAGTGAGTAACAAATCCGTGGCCTGCCTGTCCACATTGCTTATGTCTGTGGCTACCTGCCGCCACACAGTGATTCTATGACTATGGAAGGTAACCCGGTGACATTCAACCCGGCTGATCATCCTCATCGCCGCTATAATCCGCTCACAGGGGAGTGGGTGCTTGTGTCGCCTCACCGCACCAAACGCCCCTGGCAGGGCCAGGTTGAGAAGCCACAGCCGGAGTTCCGTCCCAGCTACGATCCGCAATGTTACCTCTGCCCGGGTAACGAACGCGCGGGAGGCGTGCGCAACCCCCATTACGAAAGCACGTTTGTGTTCACCAACGACTTTGCTGCGCTGCTTCCGGATACACCTCGCGCCTCAAGCTCACCTCACCCCCTCCTCCGCGCCGAAAGCGAGCAGGGCACCTGCCGCGTCATATGCTTCTCGCCGCGTCATGACCTGACTTTGCCTGAAATGTCCGTCCAGGAAATCAGGCTGGTGGTGGATGTGTGGGCGGAGCAGACAGTCGAACTGGGCGAGCATTATACCTGGGTCCAGGTCTTCGAGAACAAGGGCACGATCATGGGCTGTTCAAACCCGCATCCGCACGGACAGATCTGGGCAGGTGATGCACTTCCCAATGAACCGGCGAAAGAGGAGCGTCAGCAGAGAGCCTATTTTGAGGAACATAGAACGCCCATGCTGCTGGAATACGCCACACTGGAGGCCAGGCTGCGGGAACGTCTGGTGGTCGAAAACGAGGACTGGCTGGCTGTGGTGCCATACTGGGCAGTATGGCCCTTCGAGACACTGTTGCTCCCACGCCGCCACGTGCTCCGTCTGCCCGACCTGGATGACAGGGCGCGGGACAGCCTGGCTGAAATCCTCAAACGCCTGCTTACCCGGTACGACAATCTTTTTGAGACTTCCTTCCCCTACTCGATGGGATGGCATGGGGCACCTTACGGCATCTACACACAAGTTGACTGTTCCCACTGGCAGCTACATGCTCATTTTTACCCACCCTTGCTGCGCTCTGCGACGGTGAAAAAGTTTATGGTCGGTTACGAGATGCTTGCTGAAGCACAACGCGACCTCTCCGCTGAACAGGCGGCGGAAAGGCTGAGAGCACTGCCGGAAATACACTACAGACATTATGGCGACCGGAGTTGAAATGGCAGTACAGCATTACGATGACCCTATCAGACGAAAAGTGATCAATGATTTCGAGCAGCGCTTTGGCGCCCCGCCCTCCGTTGTCGTCAGGGCCCCCGGACGGGTGAACCTGATCGGCGAGCATACCGATTACAACGAGGGCTTCGTATTGCCCATGGCAATTGACCGGGCGATATGGATCGCAGCACGGCTCCGCCAGGACCGTTCTGTGATGTGTCACTCCCTGGACTTCGGTCAGGCAGTCGAATTTTCGTTAGAGAGCGTAAAAGGGCATGTGTCTGACAGACGCTCCGGATGGCACGAGTATCTTCGAGGTATCGCCTGGGTCATGCAGCAGGCAGGCTATCATCTCCGGGGGTGGGAAGGGGTTGTGGCGGGAGATATTCCTGTTGGCGCGGGCCTTTCCTCATCCGCTGCGCTGGAGATGGCTACAGCTCGCGTATTTGCTGAGCTATCTGGCCTGGCGTGGGATCCACCCACCATGGCCAGGCTGGGGCAGCGAGCTGAAAACGAATGGGTCGGCGTTAACTGCGGCATTATGGACCAGATGATCTCCGCCCTGGGGAAGGCAGGGCACGCCCTGCTGATTGACTGCCGCTCACTGGAAACAGAAGCGGTACCATTGCCACCTGGTACGGCGGTGGTGGTGCTGGATACGGCCACACGGCGGGGATTGGTCGGTTCCGCTTACAACGAACGCCGTGCGCAGTGTGAAGCAGCGGCCCGCCTCTTCCGTGTACCAGCGTTGCGCGACGTGAGCGTGGAGATGTTCGCACTCCACGCCGATAAACTCGATGAACTGACCCGCCGTCGCGCCCGCCACGTGGTGACGGAAAATGCTCGCACGCTGCAGGCTGTCGAGGCCATGCGCCAGGGCGATGCTGTCGCACTTGGAAGGCTGATGAACGAAAGCCATGCCAGTCTGCGGGACGATTTCGAAGTTTCCAGCAAGGAACTCAACCAGATGGTGCAATGTGCGCTTAAGGAACCCGCCTGCTACGGTGCCCGCATGACCGGCGCCGGGTTTGGTGGCTGTGCTGTCGCGCTTGTTCGCGCCGGGGACGCTTACGCCTTCGCCGCTTCCGTCGCTGAGTGTTATCGCTCTGCCACAGGGATAGCTCCCAATATCTACGTCTGTGCCGCAACCAATGGGGCGGAAGTAATACTGCTATCCTGAACCTGTTGATGAGACCGGTGCTCAATCTCACTCACAGACACGCCCGTCATGATGCTGAGGCGCCCATCCTGGAAGTGAACCAGGTGACGGTAAAGTACAATGGCCGGCCGGCGCTTGAGGAAATCACGTTTCTCCTCAGCGCCGGTGAGCACATCGCTGTGGTGGGGCCGAACGGAGCCGGAAAAAGCACCCTGTTTAAGGTGATCGCTGGCGTGCTGAAGCCCACGCAAGGAGTGGTCAGAATAGCCGGCCACCATCCGGGCAGTCACATCTGCGTGGCTTACGTGCCACAAAGCAGCCAGGTAGAGTGGACTTTTCCTGTGACGGTGGCTGATGTGGTGATGATGGGACGGGCCGGCAAAGTGGGGCTCCTGCGTCGCCCGGGACGCAGAGATTGGGAGTATGTCCATCACTGCCTGGAAACGGTGGGGCTTACCGGGCTGGCCAGCCGACAGATCGGAGCGCTATCAGGGGGAGAGCGGCAGCGCATGTTTATCGCCCGTGCTCTGGCACAGGAAGCGGAGTTGATGCTGATGGATGAGCCGTTAACCGGCCTCGACGTACCGGCGCAGGAGGAGGTACTCCGCGTCGTGGATGAGTTGCGCACGCGGCGAGTGACGGTCATGATGGCAACCCATGACCTTAACCTTGCTGCCAGCAGGTTCGACCGGGTGGTGTTGCTCAATCGGCGCCTGGTGGGCATCGGACATCCCCGCGATGTTTTCACCGCACCCCTCCTCCAGGCTGCGTATGGAGAACATCTGCGCATGGTGCAGACTGAGGCAGGCGTATTGCTACTGAGCGACACCTGCTGCGGGAGGGGATTGTAGTGGACAGGTGGCTGGGTTTCTTGATCGAACCGTTGAGCTATCCGTTCATGCTGCGCGGGCTTATCGCGGCTGTGATGGTTGGGGTGGTGTGTGCCGTGAGCGGCACCTACGTGGTTTTGCGCGGTATGGCCTTCCTGGGCGACGCACTTGCCCATGCCATTCTGCCGGGTATTGCGGTCGGCTATTTGCTCAGCGGCGGGGAGCGCCAGGCGATTTTCTGGTGGGGACTGGGCACGGCCGTGCTTACAGCACTCGGCATCGGCACGATCGGTAAGCGAGCGCGCATCCGGGAGGATACCGCCATCGGCATCATTTTCGCGAGCATGTTCGCATTGGGCATCGCCCTGATCTCCACCGTGCGCAGCTACGCGGTTGATCTGGCTCACTTCCTGTTCGGCAACGTGCTGGGTATCTCTGCCAGGGACCTCTGGCTGACGGGTGCCCTGGGAGGGCTGGTGCTGCTCACTATCATAGCGTTGTATAAAGAGTTTCTGATTATCTCGTTCGACCCCATCCTGGCAGTGACACTCCGGCTGCCGTCAGGATTTCTCGACCACCTGCTGCTGGTGTTGATCGCACTGACCACCATCGTCGCGCTCCAGGCGGTCGGAGTGGCCTTGATGGTGGCCATGCTGATCACCCCGGCGGCCACTGCCTATCTCCTCAGCAACCGTCTGCCGACGATGATGTTACTGGCTGCCCTGATCGGCGCATTTTCTGGTGTGGCTGGACTGTACCTCTCATACTATGTCAACGTCGCTTCCGGGGCGGCGATTGTGCTGGTAAGCACAGCCACCTTCATGCTGGTGCTGTTATTTACACGTCACAGAAGGTCCGCATGAAATGAAAATAGTAGTTGACGCAATGGGTTCTGATAACTACCCGGTGCCCGATATCGCCGGGGCAATCGAAGCAGCTCGCGAGTGGGCCGACGAGATCATCCTGGTGGGGCAGGAAGAGGTTATCCGGCGCGAACTGTCCAGGATGGACACGCGCGGGCTGAAACTGCATGTTGTCCATGCCCCTGAAGTGATCGAGATGGACGATGAGCCAGCGCGGGCCGCTCGTGAGAAACGCCAATCCTCGATGCATATCGGGATGGGCCTGGTGCGCGATGGTCAGGCAGATGCTTACGTCACGGCTGGCAACACCGGTGGCGTGCTGGCTGTAGCCACGCTCTACACCCTGCACCGCATTCCGGGCGTGAAAAGGCCCGCCCTGGCCACCATCATCCCTCTCCCTGCCGGCCGCTTCATCGCACTGGATATCGGAGCCAATGCTGACTGCCGCCCTGAGCATCTGCTCCAGTTCGCCATGATGGGGGATATTTACGCGCGGTCGGTCCTGAACTGCGCCCGTCCCCGCGTCGCACTCCTCTCCAACGGTGAAGAGCCAGGCAAGGGGAACATGCTGGTTAAGGAGAGCTACAAAATGCTGGCCTCCTCCGGACTCAACTTCGTGGGCAACGTCGAGCCTAAAGAGGCCATGGCCTGTCAGGCTGACGTGGTCGTAACTGATGGTTTCACCGGCAACGTCTTCATCAAATCTCTGGAGGCCACGGCGAGCATGTTAAGCGCACTGATCCGCGCAGAGATCAAGAAAACCCCGCTCACGGCAGCAGGTGGCCTGCTGGCCAGGCCGGCCTTCAGACGAGTGTCACGGCAGGTGGACCCTTTCGAGATCGGGGGAGGGCCATTGTTAGGCGTGAACGGCGTGGTAATCATCGGACATGGACGCTCCAACGCCCGCGCGATTAAAAATGCCATTGGGCAGGCCCGCAAGGCTGTCCTGGGTGGCGTGGTAGAGGCAATTCGCAACGGCGTCTCATCTATAGCAGAGGACCAGGATGAAACGTAGACGGGTGGTGATTACGGGGATGGGGGCCATGACCCCACTGGGCCTGACGTTGCGCGAGACCTGGGAAGGGCTATTGGCCGGACGTTCCGGTATCGGTCCTATCACCCAGTTCGATGCATCTGATCTGCCCGTGCGTATCGCGGGCGAGTTGAAGGGCTTTGATCCCAGAAACTACATTGATTTCAAGGAAGCCCGCAGGATGGCACGCTGTTCGCAGGTGGCGGTTGCGACCGCCCAGGAGGCACTGGCGGATGCCGGCCTGACCCTGCCATTGCCCGACGAGGAGCGTGCCGGAGTGCTGATCGGCAGCAGTATCGGGGGCTTCGAGCGCGCGATAGAGGGGATAGATGCATATCGCACCAAAGGACTGGAGCGCGTCAATCCTTTCGTCATCACCGCCACGCTGGCCAACATGCCGTCTCATCACGTCAGCTATTGGAGCGGAGCCAAAGGGCCGATCAGTACTGTGGTCACCGCATGTGCCACGGGCACTCAGGCCATCGGTGAGGCCGCTGAGTTTATCCGCCGGGGCACCGCCGACGTGATGATCTGCGGAGGGGTGGATGCACTGGTCCATTTTGCCCCTATTGTGGGCTTCTGTGCGATGCGGGCGCTTTCGACGCGCAACGAGGAGCCGGAGAAAGCCAGCCGTCCCTTCGACGTCGGGCGCGATGGCTTCGTCTACAGCGAAGGGTGTGCCATCCTGGTGCTGGAATCATTAGAGCATGCCCTGGCCCGCGGCGCCCGCATCCGTGCTGAGGTGCTTGGCCAGGCTTCCTCGTCCGATGCATTCCATGTGGCACAGCCGGATCCGGAGGGGATGGGGGCCTTCCGGGCTATGAGGTGGGCGTTGGAGGATGCAGGGGTGAGGCCGGATGAGGTGGATTATATCAACGCTCACGGCAGCAGCACTCCGATCAGCGACGTGATCGAGACACGGGCCATCAAACGCCTCTTTGGCAGGCGCGCTTACGCCATACCGATAAACTCAACCAAGTCCATGATTGGCCATGCCATGGGGGGAGCAGGGGCTATCGAGGCCGCTGTGTGCGTGCTGAGCATCGAGCAGAGCGTTGTGCACCCCACGATCAACCTGGAAAATCCCGACCCTGAGTGTGACCTGGATTACGTCCCCGCAGGCGCGCGCAGGGTTGACGTGCGCATCGCACTTTCCAATTCCTTCGGCCTGGGAGGGCAGAATGCCTGCCTGGTCCTGGGCCGCTTCGAGGAGTAACCTATGCGTATCATCCGTAACGAACGTCACATCCGCATTTCTAACTCGATCGGTAAATATGCTCTGATAGCCGGATTGCTGGTCCTGGCTGGTGGATTCATCTTGTCGCTCTTCAAAGTGGAGTGGGTTGGGGTGATCCTGGCGAGCCTGGTTGTAGGGATCGCCCTCTCGCTGGTGGGGGGCTTCTTCTTCGACCGCTATGTCGGCGCTCTGGCCCACCACAAGGCACTGGCGAATGTGCTCAAGGGGCTTGACGGTCGGTACACGTTGTTCCAATATACTCTGCCTGCTCCCCACGTGCTGCTGGAGCCTGGCGGCTTCACTGTGTTCGTTGTTAAGACTCAGGGAGGCGAAGTGATCTACCAGGGGGAAGGCCGCTGGAAGCATCGGCAAAAGGGGAAATTCTTCCGCCAGTTTGCCGGCCAGGAGGCGGTGGGGTCGCCTCATCTGGAGGCGGAGTACCAGGTGCGCAGGTTGGAGCGCTGGTTGAGCCGTCGGCTTCCTGGCGTCAGTGTGCCGGTGAGGGGGGTGGTCGTTTTCGTGAATCCGCAGGTTACGCTCCAGGCCGACAATGCCCCGGTGCCGACGTTCTACGGGGAAAAGCTAAAGAACTGGTTGCGTGGAGCCGGCAAGCTCAAACCCCTGCCCGAGAGCACCTACCGCCAGGTTACCGAAGCGCTGGGTGTGAAGTAGTTTCCCGAAATGCAGCAAGGAGCCGATTGCAATCAGCACTGATAGACACAAGTTGCCCGGAAACTATCGTAGCCCCAGCCAATAGCGGTACATTTCCAGCCGTTCGGCGCTGACCGGGTCGGGGTCCACGAATTCCAGTTCTGCCAGAGCGACTCCGTACCCCTTATCGCCATTGCACACGCGGGCGATGATGCTACGCTGCAGACTGCTGTGATGGTCGTCCAGTCCCACTACCTCTGCCGGCTCTCCCAACGCTCTGGCGTTGAGCGGGAAGTTCAGGTGCTTGTCCAGAGTGTAGAGCATGCCCATGAATTCCTGGTCTTCGCCGTAGCAATCTACTGTAGCCTCGCTCAGCAGCACCTCTAACCGTTCGTGCCAACTTTGACTTGACAACCGGCCAAATCAGAATATAATTCAACGATAGCCGCAGGGACGAGTAAGGATGCAGTGACTTTGCGCTCTTCTGGTTTCGTTTTTGGACCTGCAGCCCCGTTGGCTTTTGTCGCTTTATCTGACGACACCCCCCAGGTTGTAAATGTGAGTTGGGTGTCTTTATTGCCTGCAGACAGGCGGATCAGTAAGGCCGTTTCTTAGCAACAGTGCTTTCAATGACGCAGGGGATCGAGCCTTCAGGTAGAAAATCCGGCTGAAGCTCGTGCCTTATTCGAGAATCATTGTTCTTGGCAATC
>DAOTYA010000200.1:0-11010 GCA_034435075.1 Anaerolineae bacterium | reverse complement strand
CGATGCGGGTCGGCCCCAGGTAGCCCAGCGCCACTCGCATGCGGTATTCGGCGGGTTTGCCGTGGTAGGTCATTTTTTTGCACAGGCCTGTGCCGTAGGTGTAGAAATGCCAGGGCCCGGCGCCGAACAGCCGCCAGTACTGCTCCACGGCTGCTTCCAGGTCCGGCACGATGATCGCCACCTGAGCGATGCCATTTTTCAGAAAAGGCAACGGTTCACGCATCGCACCTCACGGGAGGAAGACCACCTTGAGCGCCTTGCCCTCCATCGCCAGTTGCACACCCTGCGCAAACTCCACCAGCGGGAAACGATGGGTCACCAATCGGTCGCCGGGGATACGCCCTGAGGCTAACAGTCCGAGCGCGATGCGCTGATGGCGCGGCGCGAAGGTTGTCGTGCCGATCATCTGGAGCGCGTTGTAGTGGATGATGTTCACATCCAGGCCGGGCTTGCTCTGATCCTTGGGCAGGCCGCCGAAGACCAGGATACGGCCGGCTTTGCGCGCCATCTCCACTGCCTGCACCACCGCCACGGGCGCGGGCGTGGCCGTAATGACCACCTCCGCGCCCTTGCCGTTGGTCAACCGGCGCACCTCTGCCACCAGGTCCATCCGGGCGGCGTTGATCGTCACATCCGGCCCGAACGGCTCGACCAGCTTGAGGCGCTCGTCCACCACATCCGCCACGATGATGCGGTCGGCGCCGCGCGCGCGGGCCAGGCTGACGTGCGTGCAGCCGATGGGGCCGCTGCCGATGATGACCACAGTGTCTCCCAGGCTCACCTGCCCCCGCTCCTGCGCGTTGACGCAGGAGGAGATCGGCTCGGAGATGGCGGCGTGGGCCGGGTCCAGCCCCTCCGGGATACGGTGGATCGTGCCCAGCCGCAGCGCCTCCGGCGGGATGGCGATATACTCAGCAAACCCGCCGGGCCAGGCCTGCGCGATCTCGCGGTAGGCTTCGCAGAACTCGTACCGCCCGTTGATGCAGAAATCACATACGCCGCAATAGACCACCGGCCCCACGGCCAGCCGGTCGCCCACCTGCCACGGGCCGCGATATTTGGGCCCCAGCCCCACCACCTCTCCGCTGATCTCGTGGCCGATGATCCACGGCAGCGTCACCCGGTGGTGGCCGCTGCGCAGCGTGCGCAGGTCCGAGCCACATAGCCCGCAGGCGATCACCTTCAGTAACAGCCCATCCTCAGGAGTGGGAGGGATGGGCACTTCCTCTACGCCGAACTCCATCGGCGCGCGCACAACCACAGCTTTCATCATAATGCTTATTCTTTCTCCTTGTCCTTGACGATGCGGTAACCCAGGCTGGCCAACGCCGCCTGCAACCCGGCCTGCAGGTCGCTCAGGGTGGCAACATCCTCCCAATCTATCCCCAAATCCACGATGGTCTCCGCCACCGCGTTGGAGATGCCGGTGACGATCGTCCAGGCGCCTTTCAGACGGGCGGCCTGGATCGTCTTGTTCAGATGGGCCGCCACGCCGCTGTCCACGATCGGCACACCTGTGACGTCCAGGATCACCACCTTGGCGCGGTGTTGGGCGATGCCATCCAACAAGCGGCGCATAATGTCCCGCGCGCGCAGCGTGTCAATGCTGCCGATCAGCGGCATCACGATGATCCGTTCCGTGATCGGAATGATGGGAGTGGAAAGCTCCTCGATCACCTGGCGCTGTGCCTCGATGATGCGGGCCTGTAATTCCGCCCGCTCGGCGAGCGCCTGCTCCAACTCTGCCGTGCGCTCCCTGACCTGCTGTTCCACTTCGGCGTAAGCCCGCTCCAATGCCTCCTCCGCCCGCTTGCGGCGGGTGATGTTGGTGGAGAATCCCACCAGGCCGATGACTTTGCCCTCTTTATCCTTAATGGGGATTTTGTGCTCCGAGACCCACAGGATTTCGCCGCTGCTGCTGGGCACACTCCACTCCCGGGCGATCACCGGCTGCCCCGAGGCCATGATCTGCTGCTCCTCATCATAGAACCTCTGGGCGTCTTCGGCCGGGAAAAGGTCAAAGTCGGTCTTGCCGATGACATCGCGCGGGTCATCGCACCCCATCATTTTGGCGTGCCCCGTATTGGTGCGGATGAAACGAGATTCGCGGTCCTTGAAGAAAATCCAATCGGGCGAGTTTTCCAGCAACGCATCCAGCAGCAATTGGGCCTGTTCCAGTTCGGCGATACGTGCGCGCGCTGCCTCCAGCTCTCTTTCAAGGCTTGCCTTTGTTTTTTCTGATCTGGTCGTCATCTTTACCCTCCTACACCCGCCCAGAGACCCTAAAGGTCTTACTGTTCCAATGCCGTCTGCGCATCCTGCATCTGGCGCAGTTTATACACGAACTTATCCGGGTCCGGGGCGAAATTCTCCCCGGTCAACAACGCGCCCTTGGGGATCGGCCGGGTCACTTTGCCGCCGGGCACCAGCCCCAGCGGGATCGCCCCTTGCGCCCTGGCCTCCTCGTAGATATACGTGCGTCCGAAGAAGTCTGCACAGCCGATCTCGCCCACGACCTCGCCCGGCTTCAAGTCGCGCTTGGCGACAGCCGCCACTTCCGAGACCAGGCGTTTGGAGACGATGGTGCTCTCACCGTACAACACAGCCTCGGCCACCGAGATGGGCGTTTCGGTTGCGCACAGGTGATACGGGCGGTAGAGGGTATAGTAGGGGCCATCGCCCATCGAATAGAACTTCATATCCACCCGCACGCGCGGGTCGGGCGAGGTGATGATAACAAACACCCCCGGCGCGACTTTGCCAACAGAATAATCCACGCAGCCCCGGCGGCTCAGAATACCGCCGTCCTCACGCGGGATGAATACCTTGTTCAGGTCGGGCACATCGGCGCGGGCGCCGTGCATCCCGGGCACGTCGGGCAGCAGCCCCGTGGCGTTGGACATAGCCGCCAGCTCGACCATCGTCTTGGAGCCGTCCTTGAAAGCCGAAAGCATCTTGGGGTTCATACCCTTGCGCTCCGCCTCCTCCCGGCACGAGTCGGGGGTGGCCTCGAAATCAATCACGTTGTTCTTGCCCTTCCCCAGGCAGATGACCTCGAAGCCAAGCGCGGCGGCGAAGTCGTAGAGCGCCTTGCACGCGCCCGGCTCGTCGCCGGAGGCCGCGGTGTAGACACAGCCGGCCTTCTGCGCCAGCCGGTAGAGCAACGGTCCCACTGTGACGTCGGTCTCCACATTCAACATAATGACATGTTTGGAGTGCATAATGCAACTCCAGGCCACTCGCGCTCCCACTTCGGTGATACCGGTGGCCTCCACCACCGCGTCCAGGCTTTCCAGCTGCGCCAGGAGCACGGCATCCTCCGTGACGACGTAGCGGCCGGCCCGAAGGGCATCTTCGGCCTCGCCGGGCCGGTTGGTGACGCAGATGTGGGAGTCCGGGACACCCAGCCCCCTGAGTGTGGCAAGCGGCAGGTTTGGGTTGATGTCGGCGATGGCTACGGTCTCCATGCCGGCCATCTGGTGCGTCACGTGCACCATTCCCGAACCCATCTGCCCGCAACCGACCAGGCCGACGCGGATGGGGGTGTTCTCGGCGGCCAGTTTCTGTAGATGATCGTAGATTTCCATAGAGTTCATCAGTTCCTTTTATTTATGCAACGGGATGAGACTGAATCTACCCCTTGATCGCGCCGGCCATCACACCCTCGACGAAGAAGCGGCGGAAGAGGAGGTAGACGATGATCAGCGGCACCACCGACGCGAAGATCGCCGAGTAGATGACCTGGAAGTTAGTCGAAAATTGCCCGGCCACCGTCTGAATCAACGGCAACAGCGTCGAATTGTCCGGGTCCAGGTAGACATACGGCTCCAAGAACTGGTTGTAAAACGCCGGCAACTGGATGACAACCAGGCTGATGATCGGCACTTTCAGAAGGGGCAGCAAGATGTGGCGGATGTATTGGAGCGGGTTCGCCCCGTCAATGAAAGCGGATTCTTCGATCTCCTTAGGGATGCCCGATATGGCCGAGGTGAAGATCATCGTGGATAGTGCGGTGCCCTTGATGTTGATCAGGATCAGGCCGATGAGCTGAAGGAGCTGGCGGGTGGGGCCTTTCGCGGCATAGCCGGGGAACAGTCCCAAGATGCGCTGAACCAGCATATACTGGGGCAACAGGATGAGCATGGCCGGGATCACCATCTGCAGCAGATAGAGGTTGTAGACGAACATCTGATCCCGGCGCACCAACCCTGCCAGGCCGTAACCGGTGCAGATGGAGAGGGCGATCATCAATATCAGACTGCTACCGGCGATGAAGATCGTCCGCCGGATCGCTCCCCAGAAATCCGTGCCCATCAGCAGCGTCTTCCAGCCGTTATAAGTGTAGAAGCCAGCGAAGTATTCTTTGATCTTTTCTTCGGGGATGTTGTACTTCTCGGCCACCTCCTGGAGCGTGGTACGGGCCATAAGGAAGTCGGTCGGCGGAATCCCCAGCGCCTTTTTCATATCGTTCAGGTCCAGGTTATAGAAAACGGCCAGGTTGCCCACCTCACGGTCCATCCGCACCTCTTCCGCCTCCGGGATCCAGAGATGGAGCTGGGTGGACTCTTTGGTTGGCACGAAGGAGCGCACGAAAAGGGCGTAGAACGGGAATATGGTGACAATGCTGTAGATCACCATGACCACCACGGCGAAAACTCGCAGCAGCCGTCTCCGCCAACTGATGGTCAGGCCTTTCGCTGCCGGGTGTGTCCGTTTCTCTGCGTTTGCCATTCCCTCTACCTCCCTGTTAATATTGCAGGCGGCGCTGCAATCTCTGCAACGCCACCCCCAGGATCACCAGGGGCACAAACGTCTCCACCGAGAGAGTCATCCCCATCGCCAACCGCTCCACCTGGAAACCGTAAGTGAAGAACAGGATGCTGAGCAACTTGGCCTCCGGATTGACGTACAATGCGCCCATCGCGACCAGTTCATCGAAGACGGCAAACGAACCGATCAGACACATCGTCGTAGCCAGGATGAACGAGGGCCACATCTGGGGAAAATAGACCCGAAACAGCCGCTGCAGGTAGGAAGCCCCGTCCACGATGGAGGCCTCGATGGTCTCTTGCGGAATGCCCAGCAACCCGGTCAGGAAAATGGCCATGTTGTAGCCGGCGTAGCGCCAGCCGACCAACAGGGGCAGGATAAATGCGGTACCCTCGCGGGAATAGATATCTATCGGCTTTGAGATCACTTTCAACTTCAGGAGGAGCAGGTTGGCCGTGCCGGTCTCCTTGGCGAACAACATCACCGCCATGTATCCGATTGCCAGGCCGGAAACCATCAGCGGCAGGTAGATCACGGTGAAGAAGCCACCCTTGAATCCGACTTCATACATCAATAATGCCAGACTCAATCCGAAGATGTAGACGGTGGAATAATTCAGCACGACGAAGACCAGCGTGCGCTGCAATGCGGGCAGGTAATCGCGCTGGACGCTGGGATCGGTGAACAGAGCCACGAAGTTCCTGAATCCCACCGGATTGATCTGGGGATCGTTGAACTGGGCCATATCGGTGAACAGGATCGGCAGGGCCACGAAGAAAGGAACGATGGTCAGGCCAACAAACAAGACCAACTGTGGGGTCAGAAAAGCCCATTGGATCAGGATCGTGCGCTTCTGCCGTTTGCTTAACCCTTTTTTTGCTGCCATAATTTCATCCTTACGATCTATTGCATTGGGCAGAGAGAGGGTGGCCCGGCGGCCAACCGCGCCGCCGGGCCACCTCAGAGAGACCCGTCGGTCAGGGTCTCGCCGACTGGCCGAAACTAGGCCGGCAGCCCCTCGTAGCTCTCCTCCCAGTTCCGTTGTGCGATGTCCAGCGCGTCTTGCACGCTGATCTTCCCGCTCAGCAGATCCGCGAAGACTGCGTTGTTGCCGTTGGCCTCCCAGTCCCAGACGCCCTTGGAGCCCTTCTTGCGGTACGGGCCGGCCAGGACGTTCCCGGTCATGCTTTCCTCCCACTTGACGTGTTCCCACTTGCCGCCGGGCCGCCCGATTTCCTTGAGCACGGCCTGGAACTGTGGGCCTTTAAGCTCCAGAGGCTCATCCAGCCTGTACATGGGCCAGCGCCCCTCGGCCTGCGCCCGCATCGGCACCGCCTCCGGGCTGAAGAACCAGTTCCAGGCTACCAGGACCTGAGGCCACTCCGGCAACTTCTCCACGCCCGCGCGGATGAAGTATTGCGCGTCAATCGTCGGCGGCAGAGCGCCCTGCACCCAGTCGCCCCCGTCGGCCGGTGGGGTGAGCGGGAAGCCGGCCTGCCGGAAAGTCGCGCCGGCCGCCAGGGCCTTATCCCACACCCACGGGCCGTGCATCATCATAACCGACTTGCCGGCGATGTAGCTGGCCTCCATGTCGCCTTCCCACTGGCGGGTCCACATGCTCGGTGGCATCCATCCCCTCTCGTTGGCTTTGACATAGAACTCATAGACGTAGCGATAAGGCGAATCCGGGGCATTGAACTTGGCTTTGCCCAGCCAGCAGTCGGCCTGCCGCTGTCGGGAGCCGCCTTTCCAGGCCAGGGGGATCATGTCCATGTAGTTCATGCCAAAGACCCAGTTGTGCCAGGCCTGGTTCCAGAAATAATCCACGCCATCGGTCGCCTTGGCCCAGGCCGTGCCCTCGTCCAACCACTTCTCCAGGTCATCCCAGGTCTTGATGTCTCGCTGCGGGTCCAGGCCGGCCTTCTCCATCAGATCAGCGTTGTATTGCCAGGTGAAGACAAAACCCTGGTAGATGTCGAGCGAGCGAGGGCCGGGTAGCTTGTGCAGGTTGGGCCAGGCGTTCTTCACATCGTAAGTCCAGCGATCCCACCACTGGAACTCGATCTCGCCCAGATTGACCGCCATCTGATAGTTATCTTTGTTGAAGAAGATCTGCATCTCCTGGGTGTTTTCAAAAGCCGGGAGATACCCGCCGGCCACTTTCGCCTCGTGAGCGGCGGCCGTATCCTCGTTGATGGAGAAGAGGTTGATCTTGATGTCCGGGTGACTGGCCTCGAAGACGTTCCAGATCTCGCGGTACGCCCCCTCGTATTCGGCCACGGGGGCCATCACATCGAGGGTGACTTGCTTGAGCGGTGCTGCGGCCTGGGTGGGAGCCTCTGTAGCTTCGGCAGCTGGCGCTGGGGGCTTTGCGCATCCTCCAAGGGCAACGCCGGCTGCGGTCAGCGCGCCGAGGCGCAAAAAATCGCGTCGGCTGAGTTTCTGAGTAGCCATTTTTTCCTCCTTGACTCTTTACTGGCAATCGGGTAAACTATGTAATTGTGGACTTTTGTCCACGCAGCCTGGGTACAGACCACCTTCACCGGTCGGGGCAGATCGCGCGAGGTGGTCTGTACCACTTATGAATACCGCATTCTCCTGGTTCTATGCCTCTCATCACCTCCTCTCACATCCTACCCCTTTCGGCGCTGCCGCTATACCCTATCCCGCAGCCGCGCTAACTCCACGAAGTCTTCTCTTACGTGCTGATAGATACGCCGGTAGAGGTCAAAGTACTCCATGTAGCGCGCATGGTTCTGCGGGTTGGGCTCCATCGGCTCCACGTACTCTGCCCACTCCTTGACAATGGAGAAATCGGGGAAGAGTCCCGTGGCTACACCGGCCAGGACCGCGTCGCCGAAGGGAGCGCCGGTGCGGCGCTTGACCAATACGATGGGCACATTGAACACGTCGGTGATGATCTGCCGCCACAGCCTGCTCACCGCGCCGCCCTCGTTCAGGATCAGCGGCAGATTGATCTTCAGGCCAGCCTCCTGGATGAGGCGGAACGAGTCGTACATCGCGTAGGCCACCCCTTCCATCATCGCACGGACCAGGTGGCCCTTGCCGTGGTTCAGCGAGAGGCCAAAGATCACCCCCCGCGCCAACACGTCCCAGATCGGCGTCCGCTCGCCCATCAGGAAGGGGAGGATGATCAGCCCGTCGCTGCCCGGCGGCACCTTCGCAGCCTCCAGATTCAGCAGGTCGTATGAGGAGACGCCCAGCACCCGCTCGACTTCGATCTCGTAATGAGAGAAAGCGTCGCGCAGGTAGCGGATGGACTGACCGCCGGTCATCGTCGTCGGCACAGTAATAAAGGTGCGCTCACAATCCACAGTGTAGGGGAAATTGATCATCAGGTAACCGGTGGGGGAGAACGCGAACTCCACGTCGCGGAAGACCACGCCGAAGTTGCCCACCGAACCCAGGTTACACTGGATATCGCCCTCCTCGGTCGAGCCGGCCCCCAGATAGCCCGCGTTGCAATCCACCTGGCCGGCGGCTACCGGGATGCCGGCGATCAGTCCGGTCTGCGCAGCGGCCTGTGAAGTCACCTGCCCCACGATCTCTTCACAACGGAAGAGCGTGGGCATCAGCGCCGGATCAATGCCTACATCGCCGAGCATCCCCTCGTCAAACCGCTGCCGCCGCAGGTCATACGCCACGCCGTAGAACGCGCCGGCCGATTTGTTCAACACGGCCTCTCCGGTCAGCTTGAGCGTGATGTAGCCGTCAATCGTCAAGGCCTTCCAGATTTTGCGGTACGATTCCGGCCGGTTGTTCTTCTCCCACAGCAGGTTCACAATCGTCGGGTGGTCTTCCAGCCGGTTCCCCGTCAGTTGGAAGATGCGCTCCTCCCCGATATGCTCCTTCAGCCAGGCGACCTCGCGCACGGCACGGCGGTCCATCAGATTGTAGGCGCGGTTGATAGGGTTATGCTCGCGGTCCACCATCACCAGTGAGGGCAGGGCCGAGGAGACCGCGATGCCGCGGATATCAGAGGGGCTGATATGCGCCTCTTCCAGCGCTCCCCGGATCAGCCGGCAACAGATGTCCCAATAGAGGTACGGATCGTGCTCCGACCAGCCGGGCTTCTCATGGATGAATGGGTACTCCTCGAAAGTGAAGCCCACCACCTCCCCTGCCGGGTTGATGATGCAGGCCTTGGCTCCGCCGGTGCCATAATCAATTCCCAACAGATGTTCAGCCATGATGCATTTCCTCCGCCAATTTCTTTCCGACTGCGCCGCCGGGATGGGTCGCGCCGAACGCCTCTTTGGTGTATCCCTTCATTTCCAGAAGCAGCACGCAGAGTGCATCGCCGGCCGCGCCGTTGACCAGTGAACTGCCGGTGGCGATCATCCCGTAGGGATCCACATCTCCAACGGTCTTGATGCAGAAGACAGCGTCGCTCATCTGGGCCAGGGGGGAATCCGGGTTCTCGGTCTGCGCGATGACTTTGGCGCCCCGCTGGCGGGCGATCTGGGCGAACTGGTTGATCTCGGCGCTGTGACCGCCTTTGGAGATGATAAACACAACGTCGCCCGGCCGGATCGCGCCGGCGCCGCCGTGGAGACTATCGGCCGCGCTGATCGGCAGGGCCGGGGTCCCGCAGCAGGAGAGCAGGTGAGCAAAGCGCCGCGCCATTGCGGCCGAGGTGCCCGCTCCGGCGACCAGGATGTGTCCCTGACATTCAAACAAAATACGCGCGATCTTTTCTAAAGAGTGATCGAACTGCTCAGCCAGGGCTGCCACAGCCTGAGCCTCATTTTGCACTACTTCTCTGGCGCGCTGAATCCAATCCATACCTCTTCCTGCCCCCTGCCTCAACCTTCATTCACAAGCCTTTGCGCGGTGAGTTGATCGGTCACCAGCACATCCAGGATTCCGCCGCGCAGCGCGGCGCGGATGATGCCGTATTTCGCCTCGCCGCCGGCAATGCCCATCACACGCGGTACTTTCCGGAGTTGCTCCAGGGTCAGCCCGATGATCCGTTCATTGATCTCCAGGTCCACAGGAACGCCGTCAGCGTTAAGGTAGCGCAGGATCACGTCGCCTACAACGCCGGCCTGTCGCAGGGTATTCAGGTCTTGTTCGGTAACGATGCTGCCATCACGCAGGAGGACGGTATCGGGGGACAGGATGCCCAGGCCAACTATGGCGATGTCGGCCCGTGTGGCGAGGGCCAGCGTCTCCGCGATCCGCCGGTCAGCCCGCAGCGCCCGGGCGGCCTCGGGACTGCTGACGATGCCGGGGGCCGGCAGGAGCTGCATGCGCGCACCAAGTCGCTGAGCCACCTTGCGGGTCAGTTCTGCCGAGTGTTCCAGATCGTCCACCGGCCCCAACCCACCCAGAAGTTGCACAACTGTAACGCCTGGCCAGTTCTGGATCGGGAGCGCGTCGGCCATCGCCAGGATGGAGAGTCCCCAGGCCAGGGCCACCACCTCGTCTCCCTGAATGGCGCGCACCAGCCATCCGGCCGCGGCCGGGCCGAGTTCGCGCTTGATGGCGGATAAGTCTTGGGGATCGCTAACCGAGACAATGATGGCTTCCTGCAGGCCGTACTTTTGTTCCAGGGCTCGTTCCAAATCGGGTAAAGCGCCAGAAGGGGGCACCAGGGTTGTGATGACCACCCCTTCATCTTTGGCCTTCTGGAGCAGGCGGGAGACTTTGGGGCGTGAGAGGCTGAATCGCTGAGCGATCTGCTGCTGGGTCAGCCCATCTATATAATAGGCCTGGGCAATCCTGTATAGGAGCCGGTGCTCCTCGCCGCTTATTGCCATGCCCTCTCCAGACTACCGCTGAACATTTGCTCACTACTGAGCAGGTGATTATATTATACACCAGTTTCTCCCGTATGTCAAGAGCGATTTGGGGGCGTTCGAAGCAAAAGCGACTTGGGCTACGCCGACGCCGCTTTTCCCGCCCGGAGTCGGGTAGGTAGGGGTACTTCAGCCGGTTTTTGCCGCGCTTGCGCCGGCTAAAGCCTCGACTCCCTTCCTGGATTGGGATTTGCTTCGAACACCGTGCATCCCAAACCATTTGCTCATTTTCCCCCATTGCTTATAATTTAAGGTCGTACAGGAGTTCCACTACTCTGTCATGGGTACGCTCGATCACCGCCCTGCAGAAACTACTGACCGAGGAGACGCTGAGGTGAAACAAAGAGAACGGCTCAAGATCCCCCGTCAAGAGATGCCCACCCAGGACCCGGTGTCGCGGAGGGGAAATTTCAACGAA
>DAOTYA010000199.1:0-10116 GCA_034435075.1 Anaerolineae bacterium | reverse complement strand
CTGCCTTCCGCCGTGTGCCGATTGGAAATCGAGCTTATACGGGCGCCTGCGGCGCCGGGCGTCGGCCTGCGCTGATGCGGGAACAGCGGTCGGCGCAGGCCGACCGAAGGCCTGCAGCCCAAAGTGGGCGACTTCAGTCGCAGGGGTAGGCAGTTACGTTCTGATCTTGTTTGTTCGCACTCAGGCACGAAGTCGCCAGCGGAGCGCTGTTCTGGGCCTTTTCGACGCTCCTCCGCTTTGCCTGGAATCTATCCGAAAAATCGTACAGGCGGCATCCCTATGCCGCTTATATCGACGCAGGAGATCAGACCGAGCCGGAGGGGGGCGCAAAGATTGTAGGACAACTGCGAGCAGTTG
The DNA here is from genome assembly GCA_034435075.1 of Anaerolineae bacterium. GTDB lineage: Bacteria > Chloroflexota > Anaerolineae > B4-G1 > B4-G1 > JAOAAG01. Next base: position 9,759 of record DAOTYA010000199.1, on the reverse strand, counting down.
TCCTGCGCTGTGGCCAGTTGGCGGCGTCGGATGTGGTCTGGAGACCGCGCCCGACGCTACCACAACCGGCATGATCTTCAGGCATTGCCCTCTGCCTGCTTCACGAGATATGCAGTTACGAAGACTCGACACAGGTTGACATAGCTTGTCCAAGCCTGCTCTCGCTCCCTTCTCGCACAAAAAGTGACGCACACCCATGTTCGAAGCAAAACGAAAAGCTGGAGGGAGGGTTCATCATTGGTTGACATTTTGAGTTACGCGCCGGACGCTGCTCCGATTGAAATCGGCCTCTTCAGACGCTTCGCGCCACGCGTCGGCGCAGGCCGACCATTGGCCAGGGTAGTAGGGGCGCAGCGCGCTGCGCCCCGGGTGTAAACCAATTTCACGGAGAAAATGGACCATCCCAGACGGGACCACTATATGTGCCATCAACCCGGGGTGAAACCCCCTATGTCTGGGGTCTCATCGTACATGTGCAGGGGTTGATGGTCAGACCGCAAAATCAAACCCACGCTAACTCCCGCTATAAGAAGGGAAATATCCGCACGAGATCAATATATCTGGTGGTTATGAGTGCTTCATTTTGCTTCGAACACTCATAAACCCGGCTGCTTGCTCCACCCCTGAATTTGTGGTAAGATGGTTACAGGCGTCGTATACCGGGCTGTTGCGGCCAGCCTCCTACCGGGCCACGGGCGGATGTCGGCGGGGGCCGACACACGGCACGAAATGCCCGGGGAGGGTGGTTACCATTGTATGCTGATATCGTGGAGCTTACATCCTCTCTCACCGTGGCGGTGAGGATTGAGCTGGCTCTTGCCAGGGGCATCTCCTCCTGTTTGCAAAGTGGATGCAACTCCGACTGGCCGCCCGGCCTGTGAGACAGACCTCCTGACCCGCGTGGATGGCCTGAGAGGACCACTCCTGGCATGCAAGTCATCTCAATCGAGGCCCTGCACTGATAGCGGTTGACGTGACGTACGCCCCTGATAATAGTGGACGCCGGAGGAGTCAAGATGGATGATGTAGCATATGATGTGTGGCACATAGATGCCGCTTCGTCGCTTCAGGCTATGATGGATGATCCCCAGTGTCCGCCATTCCTCCGTCGCCTGATGTGCGAAACGCTCTCCTGGCAGGTGCGCAATGAGACCCCGCTGCAGAAAGTCCTGCGCTCTCCACATATGGCGCCTCGTTGGATGACCGCCCTTCTGGCGCTGGGAGCCACTGTGACCGTAGAAGGGGAAGATAATGAAGTGCCGATGGAACTGCTGCTTCAAAGCCGGAAGCCTGGCAATATCACCGCCCTCCATATTGCTGCCGGGGGGTTGTGCTGGGGGGAAGCATGTGTGTCACGTACCCCCGCCGATGACCCTATCGTTGCAGTGGCGGCTACAGCAGAGCTGGAGGACGGCATTGTGCGTCAGGCCCGCATCGCGCTGACGGGTGTCTGGTCGGAGCCGGTGCGCCTTGCCCGGGCTGCAACCATGTTATCAGGCCACACTCTCAACCAGGAAATTATCCAGGCGACTGCCAGGGCTGTGGAGTCGGAGGTCACACCACAAGGGGACTTTCTGGGAAGTGTTGGCTACCGCAGGGCCATGGCCGGTGTGCTGACACGCCGCGCCCTCGAACAGTGTAAGTTCTTTGCTGTGGACAGGTGAACAATGGGTGAACAGGACACTCTTACCGCTGTGTTGAACATCAACGGCGAGCAGCGGACATTGACTGTGCGCCGTTCGGAGAGGCTGCTGGACACGCTGCGGCGGGCTTCCTGCTTTAGCGTCAAATTCGGCTGCGGTAGTGGAGATTGCGGGGTCTGCACCGTCCTCCTCGACGGCGAGCCGGTACGCAGTTGCCAGGTCCGCACCTCCGATGTCATTGGCCATGCTGTGACTACCGTCGAAGCACTGGCGTCTCGTGAAGCTCTCCATCCCCTCCAGCAGGCTTTCATCGAGACCGGGGCCATTCAATGTGGCTACTGTACCCCGGCACAGCTCCTGGTGGCCAAAGCGCTCTTAGACCGCAACCCCTGCCCGAGCGAAGAAGAGATCCGTCAGGCTATCTCCGGAGTGTTATGCCGCTGTACAGGATATGTCAAAATCGTCCAGGCCATCCAGCGGGCGGCGGCAGTGCTGCGTGGCGAACAGATAAAACCGTTTATGCCGGTCACCGGGGTATTGGCCTCTGGTCAATCACCTGAAGAGTTGTTAGGGTGCTATTACCGCGTGGCCGAAGACGGCTCTCCTCTCCCCCCGCTGGTCATCTCTCCGCCTGATATGCCGCCCCTGCGCACCGTCGGCGCGCCGCAGACCAAGGTGGACGGCGTCAAACTTGCCACCGGCCGTCCGGTCTTCGCCGATGATTTTAAGCTGGAGGGAATGCTTTACGGCGCATTGCTTACCAGCCCTCACGCGCATGCGCGTATTAAGAGGATTGACACCAGCCGGGCGCGCGCTCTCCCCGGCGTGCACGCCGTCCTGACCTGCAAGGACATTCCGCGTGTCAAGTACGCCTCCGGTGGACAGAGTTACCCGCAGCCACTGCCCTACGACCAGGTGAGCCTGGACGATAAGGTGCGCCACGTGGGCGATCGGGTGGCAGTTGTCGCTGCGGAGACGCCGGAACTGGCCCAGCAGGCCCTGCGGTTGATTGAGGTCGAATACGAAGTGCTGCCTCATGTCCTCGATCCGCTGGACGCGATGAAAGACGGCGCCCCCATCATCCACGACGAGCCTGATACCGGGGGTATCTACGATGCAGCTCATAACATCGTACATCACATCGAGGCGGAGGGAGGGCTCCCCGCTGCCCAGGCATGGGCGATGGCAGATCACATTTTCGAGGGGGAGTACCGCACTTCGCAGCAGCAACACGCGCACCTGGAGCCACATGTGTGTATCACCTGGTGGGATGAAGATGGCCGCCTGGTAGTCCGCACCAGCACGCAGGTACCCTTCCACATTCGGCGCATACTTGCTCCACTCGTTGGCCTGCCGGTCAAGAGAATTCGCGTGATCAAACCGCGTATCGGTGGGGGGTTCGGTAACAAACAGGAGCTTATCCTTGAGGACCTCTGTGCTCATCTGACCATTGCCACGGGCCGGCCGGTACGCATGATGTACACCAGACATCAGGAATTCGTCAGTTCCCGCAGCCGTCACCCTCAGATCATGCGTTACAAAATAGGCGTCACCAACGACATGAAAGTAGTTGCCACGGAGTTGCGCCTGATCGGAGATACAGGAGCCTACGGAACGCACGGGCTGACGGTTCAGATGGTAGGTGGTCAGAAAGGGTTGACACTCTATAACGCGCCCCACTCCGGGTTTGTCTGCGATGTTGTGTACACTAACAAGCCCACCCCGGGCGCTTTCCGGGGCTACGGTTCCACGCAATGTCATTTTGGCATCGAGACATTGATGTCCGAGATAGCCGACCAGATGGGCTGGGATGTGATCGAGTTCAAGCGCAAGAACTGGATAAAGGTGGGGGAAGAGATGCTTCTGTCTAAGGCGCTGGGCGAGGGACGGGAAGGATTTGAGCAGGTGATCCGTTCCAGCGGCCTGGAACAGTGCGTTCAGGTCGGTGTGGAAGCAATGCGCTGGTATGAAAAGCGGGGCAACGAGGAGTGGAGGCGAGTCGGCGATGGGACAAAGAGGCGTGGCATAGGTATGTCGGTGATGTTGCACGGCAGTGGCATCGCCGGGCTGGATATGGGTGCGGCGACAATCAAGATGAACGATGACGGCTCATTCAACCTGCTGGTCGGTGCGACCGACCTGGGCACCGGCTCCGACACCATCCTGGCTCAGATAGCTGCCGAGGTGCTGGGAGTTCCCGTCGAAGACATTATCGTCTACTCATCAGACACCGACTTCACGCCCTTTGACAAGGGGGCTTATGCGTCCAGCACGACCTATGTCAGTGGTGGCGCTGTCTACAAAGCGGCAATGCAGGTGGCTGAGCAGATCAAAGCGCATGCGGCCACGATGCTGGGGCTGGAGAGTAGCGAAGGGCTGTATTTACGCAACCGACAGGTCATTGTTCCGGATGGGACGGCGCTGACATTGGAACAGGTAGCACTCAGCAGCCTGCACCAGCATCACCAGCACCAGATCATCGCCAGTGCATCGCACATGAGCTACGAATGTCCCCCACCCTTCGGAGCACAATTCATCGAAGTCATTGTGGATACCGAGACCGGGCAGGTCACCGTGGAACGCGTGCTTATGGTGGCGGACGCAGGCCGTGTCATCAACCCCATTACCGCCTCCGGCCAGGTCGAGGGTGGCATCCAGCAGGCACTCGGCTTTGCCCATTGCGAGGAGATGGTCTATGACGAGCTGGGGCGTCTCCTCAACCCGCGCTTCGGTCCGTACCACGTCTATAAAGCCAGTGAAATGCCGGACATCCAGGTCATCTTCGTGCAGACAGAGGAGCCGACCGGGCCATTTGGTGCCAAGTCTATGGCCGAGCTGCCGCTGGACGGCATTGCTCCGGCTCTCGCCGATGCCATTCACGACGCAACGGGGGTTTGGATACGGGAGCTACCTTTCACGCCTGAGCGGGTGTGGCGGGCTTTGCACCCCGACCTGGCAGCAGGTTATGGTTGTGGATGATGCTGCTGCATTTGCTTTATCTCGCAGGTGGGGTATAATGTCATCAGAGCCTGACAGGTGAGCAGAGGGCGAGTTTGCGACTCGTCTTCCTGTGGGAGGTCCACGGGCTGGTGGATGTTGCCTTTCAGTCCTCAAAGAAGCACCGGCCTGATAACCTGCTGCGATTGTCAAAAGAAGAATCAGGAGCCAGTCATGATTGAAGTAAAAATTGACAGCATTCGAGCGAGCCTGATGTCAGAACATCGCGTTATCATCCTCAAAGAGGTTAACTCTGATCGTTTCCTGCCCATCTGGATCGGGCGCTATGAGGCCGAGGCCATTGCCATCCGTCTGCAAGAGATCGAGGTCCCCCGCCCATTAACTCATGATCTGCTCTACAACACCATCCTCGAAATGGGTGGCCAGGTTTCGCACGTTACAGTCAACGACCTGCGGGATGATACATTCTACGCGTACATTGCGGTAAATCTGAACGGGCGGCAGGTGGAAATAGACTCGCGTCCATCCGACGCCATCGCCCTGGCAGTCCGCGCCAATGTCAACATCTACGTTGAAGAGAGCGTCATGGCACAGGCAGGTGTGCTGCCCGAGCCGGATGTAAGCGAGGAAATCGAAGAGGAGGACGATGATCTCTCGGCCTTCCGCAATTTCATCAACAGCCTCGATCTGGACGATCTACCCCTTCAATAGAGTGCCCGTCCTCCCGAGCAACCTGTTTGCCTGATCCGGGCTTGCGGCGATGCCAGTCCCCGACAAGATGATCCCTCAGAACGTCGAGGCTGAGGAGGCAGTGCTTGGCTCCCTCCTGATTGACCCGGAGGCCCTGTTCCGCGTTGCGCCATTTCTCGCAGCGGAGGACTTCTATGTGCAGAAGAACGGCTGGATTTACCAGGCCATCCTCTCCCTGCACGAGCGGCGCGAACCGATTGACTTCGTCACGTTGTGTGACGAGCTTGAACGTCGGGGACAATTGGAGGAGGTGGGCGGCGCCGCTTACATCACCAGCCTTATCAACGCCGTCCCCAGTGCCATCCACGCCGAGGCCTACGGCCGCATTGTCGAGCAGGCGGCTATCCGCCGGCGCCTGATAGGTGCAGCCACCCAGATCGCACAACTGGCCTACCAGGAAAGCGAGGATATAGACCAGACCATTGACCAGGCTGAGCAGGCCCTCTTCAGCGTTTCTCAGCGGCGTATCACCCGCGAGCTTGCCCCCATCCAGGAAGTCATCCGCAGATATTACGACCGGATCGAGTACCTTTACGCCCATCAGGGGGAGCCGTTGGGCGTCCCCACCGGTTTCATTGACCTGGACCGGCTGTTGGGAGGGATGCAGCGCTCCGACTTCATTATCGTTGCGGCCAGGCCGTCGGTGGGGAAGACCAGCCTGTGCCTCTCATTTGCCCGCAACGCTGCCCGACATGGTCAGCACGTCGCTATCTTCAGCCTGGAGATGTCCGCTGAGCAGATAGTCCAACGCCTGGTCTCTGCGGAGACCGGTATTGACGCCCAACGTCTGCGTCTGGGAAACCTTAAGGAAGAGGAGTGGCCCCTCTTTGTCCAGGCGATTGGCAGACTGGCCGACCTGCCCATCTTCATTGACGATACCCCCTCGATCTCGGCTCTCCAACTGCGTACCAAAGCCCGCCGCCTCCATGCCGAGCACGGGCTGGACCTGATCATAGTGGACTATCTGCAGTTGATGAGCGGCGATATCCGTGCCGAGAACCGTGTGCAGGAGGTCTCATATATCTCCCGCTCGCTCAAAGCCGTCGCGCGGGAACTGGATGTGCCCGTGGTAGCCGCTTCACAGCTTTCCCGGGCTGTCGAGCAGCGCACCGATAAAAAGCCGGTACTGGCCGATCTGAGGGAGAGCGGCTGTCTCGCAGGCGACACCCCAGTGCGCCTGGCCAGTGGGCAGCAGGTACCAATTCGTGAGCTGACTGGATGGACACGACCCGTCCAGGTGCAGGCTTTGAATGAGACAACATGGGAGCTTGAGACTACAAATGTCCGCAAGGTCTGGCAGACTGGCGTGGCGCCGGTGTTCCTGCTGCGCACCTGCCAGGGCCTGGAGATCGAGGCCACAGCCAACCACAAGTTCCGTACTCCTGATGGATGGCTACGGCTCGACCGGCTGGCGCCGGGAGGTCTTATTGCCAGGCCTTCTGATTCGGGTCGGAGCCAGGTGTGCTGGGAACGTATTGAGAGCATAGAGCCTGCGGGTATCAAAGAGGTGTTTGATCTGGAGGTACCGGGCCATCATAACTTTGTGGCGGGGGGACTTATCGTCCATAACAGCCTGGAGCAGGACGCCGATGTGGTTATGTTCATCTACCGCGACGAACTGTACCACCCGGAGACCGAACGGCAGCACATTGCCGACATCATCGTCGCCAAACACCGGAACGGCCCCACAGGCACCGTGCAACTCTTCTTCCGCAACCGGCTGGCTCAGTTCCTCGATGCCGAGACGCGTCAACAGCCGGTTCATTTCTGATCCTGTGAGAGCATTATGAGGGTGTTCAGCGGTTTCCTGTCCGGCAAGGTACGCCAGGTCAGCCTTCCGGAGCCTTTATTCACCGAGCTTATCCCCCTGATTGACGATCTGGCCGAGCTAAAATTGACGCTCCATGTACTCTGGCGCCTGGAAAGACATCCTGGCAAGGTACGCTATCTCCGTCGCACTGAGCTGATGGCGGATAGCGTCCTCATTGCATCCCTGAGCGATCTTGGGCCGTCGCCACTGGAGACGCTGGCACAGGCGTTGGAGCGCGCTGTCGCGCGTGGGACATTGCTGCGGGTCGAGGCTGGAGTGGGCGGATTGTCTGAGGAACTGTACTTTGCCAACACACCACGAGGTCGCACTGCGGTCGAGATGATCCGGCGCGGTGAGTGGCCTGCCGACCTGGAGGTGACTGAACGGCCGAACATATTTACACTCTACGAGCAAAACATTGGTCTGCTCACACCGCTCATTGCGGACGAATTGCGCCAGGTGGAGCAGGAATATCCGGCCGGGTGGATAGAGGACGCCTTCCATGAGGCTGTTGCTCAGAACGTGCGCAAATGGAGCTATGTACGTGCCATCCTGGAGCGCTGGAGTACTGAGGGGAGGGATGATGAAGCGGCTCGACGAACTCGTGACGCGGATCGGAGAAGATATATTGAAGGAAAGTACGGCGAATATATCGAGCACTGATCTGGAGCCGAAAACTCAGGAGCGCACCGGGGAAGAGAGCATAAGAAGGCAGGATGGAGCAGAATGCCCGTTATGCAAAGGGCTTGGCTATCTCAGAGCGGACGTCCCGGTTGATCATCCCGACTTTGGTAAGTTGTTCCCCTGTTCCTGCCGACTGAGCGAGCTGACACAGCGGCGCGTAGAGACGCTCCGCTCGATGAGCCAGTTGGATGCTCTTTCCCACATGACTTTTGATACCTTCGTCCCCGAAGGACGGGGTCTGACACCTGAGCAGCGTGCCAACCTGCGCTGGGCCTATGAGGAGGCGAGGGAATTCGCTCTGCGACCGGAGGGATGGCTGGTGTTGAGAGGAGGGTATGGATGTGGAAAGACCCATCTGGCGGCCGCCATCGCCAACTACTGTGTGGAACAGGGGCGACCGGTGCTCTTCGTCACCGTCCCCGATCTTCTGGATTACCTGCGTGCCACGTTCGCGCCCACAAGCCCGGTGCGTTACAGTACCCGCTTTGAGGAAATACGCACCGCCCCGATCCTGATCCTTGACGATCTGGGTACCGAGAGCAGCACCCCCTGGGCACAGGAAAAGCTGTTTCAAATCTTCAACTATCGCTACAATGCCCGTCTGCCGACCGTTATCACCACCAACAGCGAACTGGACGAAATACCGCTCCGCCTGCGCTCCAGGCTGGGCGATCCCGACCTGACCCGCATCATCTCCATCATCGCCCCGGATTACCGGCGGGCAGGGGTGGCACATGACCAGTCTGACCTGAGCAGTCTGCGCCTGCATGCTCACCAAACCTTCGAGACTTTTGAGCTGCGCAAAGGGGAACTCTCACCTGAAGAGGAGGAAAATCTGGCCCGGGCCGTCAAACTGGCGCGCAACTTCGCCACCAATCCCCGGGGATGGCTGGCGTTCACCGGGCCATATGGCGTTGGCAAGACCCACCTGGCAGCGGCCATCGCCAATTACTGCGCCGAACAGGGACGGTCGGTTTTGTTTGTCGTCGTCCCTGACCTGCTCGATCATCTGCGGGCCACGTTTACCCCTCAGAGCACGGTGACATTCGATCAACGCTTTGAGGAAGTGCGCCGCGCTCCTCTGCTCATCCTCGATGACCTGGGTATTGAATCGGCCACTCCCTGGGCACGTGAGAAGCTGTATCAAATCTTTGACTATCGCTACAACGCCTGTCTGCCCACCGTCATCACCACCGCGGTGCCTGTTGAGGAATTGGATCAACGCCTGGCAACACGGATGCTTGATGTGAGCCGCTGTACTCTTTTTGCCATCATCGTGTCACCGTATCGTGGTGGACAGCCGAAGCAGAAGCGCAGGCGCTAGCATCACCTTTCTGCAGGCTTCTCATTCGCATAACTGATTCTGAGGCGCAAGGCTCTGGCCAATCTCTTGACTGTGCGCCGCGTGGATCACAATCCATGCGGGCTGGGTGCCGGTCGCCTACCGCCGCCGGATTGTGATCCGGCGGGCACTGCTGGTCGCCGGCCGCCGCCGGATTGTGATCCGGCGGGCACTGCTGGTCGCCGACCGCCGCCGCCGGATTGTGATCCGGCGGGCACTGCTGGTCGCCGTCCGCCGCCGCCGGATTGTGATCCGGCGGGCACTGCTGGCCACCGACCGCCGCCGCCGGATTGTGATCCGGCGGGCACTGCTGGCCGCCGACCGCAGCCGCCGGATTGTGATCCGGCGGGCACTGCTGGTCGCTGACCGCCGCCGGATTGTGATCCGGCGGGCACTGCTGGCCACCGACCGCCGCCGCCGGATTGTGATCCGGCGGGCACATCAGGCGGGAACATCAGGCGGGCACATCAGGAGGGCACATCAGGTAGGGACGACGCGCGGAATACAGTTATACGTATCTCACATTCGCGTGCAAACCTGATCTAGCAGGCTGTCGGGGAAACCCTTGCTTC
>DAOTYA010000198.1:0-8907 GCA_034435075.1 Anaerolineae bacterium | reverse complement strand
CCAATCCTCCCTGATCGGATGACCGGCCCGGGCAACGTGTTCCAAAGGCGGGTCTACCGGCAGCGTAAAGTAAAAGGTTGTGCCGCGTCCTACCTGGCTTTCCACCCACATCTGTCCACCGTGAAGCTCGATGAACTGCTTGCTGATACTCAGCCCCAGCCCACTCCCTCCCCTATCGCGCCAGAGCTGGCCAGGACTTTGCCAGAAAGGCTCAAATAGCTTTTCAAGGCCCTCCGGCGAGATGCCTGGGCCGGTGTCTGTCACGCTGACAAGGACGTGTTGATCCCGTCTGTCAATCTCTACAGTTATGCCTCCCTCTTCCGTGAAGCGGCTGGCGTTGCTCAGAAGGTTGAGAAAGACCTGTTTTACCCGGGTGCTGTCGCAATAGACCTTCGGCAACGCCTCTGCGACCTTGACCTGCAAGGTGAGACCCTTTTTCTCAACCAGTGGAAGCACGACCGCCACACTGCTCTCTACGATCTCCTTCAGGTCAATCCGCTCCCGATAAAGGGTCAGCCGGCCCGCTTCCATGCGGGTGAGATCCAGCACATCGTTGATCATTCTGGAGAGATGCTCACAGTTGCGCTGTATGGTCTCCAAATCCTTGCGCAACTTGGGAGATAGTACAACGCTGTAGATTTCGGGGGACCGCACCATCAGTTCAACCAGTCCAATGATGATGTTCAACGGCGTACGAAACTCATGGCTGACATTGGCAACAAACGCGGTCTTGGTCCTCTGGGCCTCTTCTGCAATCGCGCGGAGGGCAGCCATTCTTTCGGCAGCCAGGGTCAGTTGGCGATTGGCATGCGCCAGCTCATCCAATGTCTGTTTGAGCCTTTCCCTCTGCCCACCCGTTTCCTTCAGGATGTCCAGGGCCCGTTGATAGTACCCCCACGACCAGTGCGCTATCTGGTGTGCGCGATTATTCACAGCATAGGCCACACCGAACACACTCCAGACGACTAAAAGGGCAATCCCAATATCACTCCATCCCGGCGCCAGCACACCATGCCCGGCCAGGGCAATGAGTATCCCGGTTTCACCCAGCGTAACAGCCACAGCAGCATACCTTTCTGACATGATCACAGCCAGGGCAGTGGGGATCGCCAGGAGGGTAAGCATTCCTGGCAACCTCAACCAGGCATCCGCTGCGATGACGGCGCCAATCAACAACACCACAATGCCCCATCTGCCCCAGGGGCGCCATGCATCCAGCAGCCAGGTGACGCCTGCCAGCGCAAAAAGCAGTAAGATGACCTGGCGCACTCCCACCAGTTGCGATTCACCCACCCAAGGCTCAACAACGCTTATGAGCATCATCGCCAGGAGCACTAACAGGCCGCTTATCCACCGGGGCGAGAATTGCAAATCTTCCTTAAACCCGCCAAACAACGCTTTCATAGACAGCCACCCGAAAATTTCACCAAGAGCCTATCCGAAAAACCGTACAAGCGGCATCCCTATGCCGCTTATACCGACGCGCAGGTATGCATAGTTAAAGTTTTTCTGCATTGTGGCAAAAGCCGCACCGTGGAGCGGTCTTTCCAGGCTGCTGGCAGGCTAGAAAGCCTGCCCCACGTGTCACTTTTGCCATCATGCGTTTTTCTGAAGTGTACGGGCGAGACATCCCTCGCCTTCACATCACCGCCTGTAAATTTAATTTTTGAGAGACACTATTAACATCGCGTCACCGAATGAGTAGAAGCGGTAGCGCTGCCGGATTGCCTCAGCGTAAGCGCGTTCTATAAATTCTTTGCCGGCGAAAGCCGCGACCAGCATCAGAAGTGTTGAGCGCGGCAGGTGGAAATTGGTGATCAAGCCGTCCACAATGCGGAACTCATAGCCAGGATAGATGAACAGGCCCGTCATCCCCTCAAACGGCCGGACAGTTCCCGGTGCGGATGCCGCGCTTTCCAATACCCGCACACTCGTCGTCCCGACCGCGATCACGCGCCGGCCTGCTTTCCTGGCGCGATTGATCGTCTCAGCCGTTTCTTCCGTCAGCACGCAATACTCGCTGTGTAAACGGTGCTGCTCGATGTGCTCCTCACTCACCGGACGGAAAGTGTCCAACCCTATGTGCAGGGTAACAAAGGCCGATTGGACGCCCATTGTGCTCAACCGTTCCAACAGCCCTGGCGTGAAGTGCAGGCCAGCGGTCGGTGCAGCCGATGACCCGGGCGTCCTGGCATAGACCGTCTGATACCGCCCCCTGTCTGCCAGCGGAGTGCGGATGTAGGGAGGGAGTGGTGTGGTACCCACCTCTTCTGCTATCTCCAGTGCCGGGCGGTCAAAAGCGAGCACGCACAGACCACGCTCACCCCTTTCCAGGACCTCGGCTGTAGCACCGGTCGGGGATCCGCCAGGGCCGTCGAGCAGAAGCAGACGTGTGCCCTGCCGCACGGACTTGCCTTTCACCAGGCTCTCCCAAGTCTCGGCGCTGCGTTGCCGCAGCAGTAAAATTTCCACCCGGCCACCGGTCGGCTTACAAGCAAAAAGCCGTGCCGGAATGACACGGCTTTCGTTGTACACCAGCAGATCACCGGGACGCAGGAATTCCGGCAGCTCATAGAACCGCCGGTGCAATATTGTACCTGTGCACCGGTCCAACACCATCAGACGCGAGGCATCCCGCGGCTCGACAGGCGTCTGCGCGATAAGCTCAGATGGCAACTGATAATCAAACTCGCAGGTCCTCACACCTCTTTCAGCTTCTTGCGAGGGGCCCGCTGCTATCATGTCGCACTGCCAGCAGACCTGCCGGTCAGCGCCTGCCACAGAGCGATAATAAGACACACAATGGCGGCCACGTCAAACACGCTGCAGCAACAACCAAGGCTGGCGTGAGCGACCCCCAGACGTCTGAAAGGCCTCATTCGTGCCATAAACTCGACAACCGGTGCTCTAAAGAAATTAAACAGGACCATTGCAGCAAGCACGGTAAAGCCGATCAGGGCCAGGATGGCCGGCAGGCTGCGCTGACGTATCACAAGTATGAGCGCTACGGTGACACCGCCAAGATACGCCAGCAATATTGGCAGCACCGGCAGGATAACGAACCATGACATGTTTCTACTCCTTTCACCCTTCCGGGGTTGGCGAGGCCTCAGGAGACTGAGGCGTGGGTGTGGGAGGCAGTTGGACGAATTCATCGCGGCCGTTGTTCAGCAGCAGCTCAACATTGTACCTGGAAACCGCCACATAATACGGGGAGGTCGAGGCTTTAACCACGTAGCTCTGATCGTCCAACTCTGCGCCAACCTGAAGGATCACCTGCTGGCTGGCCGTTTCCAGCGTGATCACAGCACCTGGGGCAGCAAGCCCGTACTCAGGTTTTTCCTCCTTGCTCAGCGGACGTACCATGTTAAGCAGAGTCACCCGCTGAAGCAGGGTAGTGAGCTTATCCTGGGCCAGTGATTCACCTTCTTTCAGTCCCTCCATCGCCCATTTTTCCTCCCCCCCTTCCCCGGGTGCCTGCTTTGTGAAGACGAATGACCCGTGGGCATTCTCAAGTGTCACTTTGACCAGATCAGTACGGGGGATGTTCAGGTAGGTCGTGTCAATCCATGAGGCAGCGGAGGTCGTTGTCTCCCACGAAGAAAGCTCGCCAGTCAGGTAAGTTTCGTTCTGTCCCTCCAGACGGAAGTGGGTGGCTCCATAACGTGGCGAGGAACCCAGATATAGCGTGTACCTGGTACCGTCGGTTTTCTCAAGCTCGATGCGGCTGACGAAATCATCTGCTGCCACTTTGAGCCTCTTGTGGCTGGCCTCGGTGCGCGTTACCAGCCGGCCGGTGGCGATCTTCGCGATCTTCTCCAGCACGGAAGTGACTTTGCTCCCTGTGACCGGGTAGTTATCGGCCTCAGGAAGCACCCACTCCTCGCCGAAGCGTCGCAGGACGATATGCCTGCCCTCGGAGTCTGTGATGGTCAGTGATACCACATCCTCCGTTTTAAGGTCCGGGAGGAGCGGCTTTTTCTCCGCTCCCGTGCTCCTCCTGGGCCAGAAGACTATCACGCTGAGGATAAGCTGCAGGACCAGAACGCCGGTCAGGATTTGATGAATGCGCCTCATTCCCTCACCCCCTCGCGGAGTAACTCCATTGGCTGCTCATTTTTCCGGCGTGTGTTCCACACCACGCCGATGGCAACCACGGCCAGGAGCGCTGCCACATAGTTTGCCCCTTCCCAGAAGGAACGTTCCTCCTCACTCAACGGCTTCAGCACCCGGGCATACGTGCCCCGGGCACGGATGTCGAGCAGGTCAAGGTCCTCTGTGGACCAGGCCACTGCGTTCTGTACCAGCTTGAGGCTGTTGAGATAGCGGTCCCGGACCAGGCTGGAGGAAATATCGAAGACAATATCGTCCACGAATTCGGCGCTGCCGATAACGATGAGTCGCGCCGTCTCTGGCGAGGCTTCCAGTGTGGGAGGCGGAGACTGGGCTTCCTCCTTCCCCTCGAGCGCTTCCTCGCCGAACGGTGAGGGTTTATCCTTGAAGAAGCTCTCGAAAGTGCCCTGCACCGAGACGGCCAGGGGATAAGATTTGCGCTCACTTCCGATCGGGAAACCCTGCTCCGGATAGGTACTAAAGTCGGGCTGGATGTTCGTGTCAGTCTGGGTCCAGGACTGCGGACTGGAGCGCAGCAGGACCGTGACCTGCCGGCCGGCATTCTTTGCCTCGTCCACTGTGATCGGAGAGACCCAGTTTAGCGTTACTTCGGGCAGGTTGGACACGATGGGGCTATCTTTTGCCATACCGTCGGGGCGGATGTTAACGAAGAACGGGTAGTTCATTGCGATGATCTCCTGCACCTGGAAGTTGCCCACCCGGCGGACAGTCTGTACAGGGAACTGCTCGTTCTGCGGATCGAGCACCAGGCGCTTCTCGACAGTGATGCCGTAAGTAGCCAGCAGCTCATTAAGGCCATTTTCGAGTGGCTCCAGCGCCAGCCCGCCGGAGAACTGGTCAATGGTGATACCGTAGTTACCGGCCGCCACAATGACCGAGCCCCCGCGCATCAGATACTGGTCCACAGCGAAGCGTTCCTTGTCGCTCAGATTGCGCGGAGCAACGACCACCAGCACGTCCACATCGGCGGGCACTTTGCCTGTACTCAGGTCTACGGTACGGACCTCGTACTCCTGACTCAGGGATTCGCGGAGCTGCCGCCAGCTTGAGAGCGGCTGCTGCATTTGTCCGAAGATGTTCTCTGTGGGAGTGGCCGGGGGCGTCCATAGCCCGACCACCTGGAGAAAGCCGGCAGAAGCCCGCTTCAGCGCTGATTCGATGGCTGTGCGCACCTCGGCTTCGCTAAGCTCGCCTGAAGGGAATACCAGTTGGGCCTGATCGCCGACGCGCAGGAGCATATGGAGGTAGTAGGTATCCGGTGAGAAGAGCGAGACAGCGAAGGGCTGCAGGCTATACTGTTCATACAACTGCTGGCGGGTGACACCGGCATCAGGCGCATCGGGATTTACCGTACGGAAGACGAACTTGCCTGCTGAGCGGCTGGCTATCTCCTGGGCTACCTTCTCGATTGTTGCCGGAGCTTCGGCCAGCCACTCCGGGAGCGTGGCCGGGGTGACATAGAGCGTCAGCTCTGCCGGCTCGTCCAGCGAGGCCAGCACTGTATCAATGCTCTGAAACCCGTAGACCACCTTCTTGATCGAACTGGTGAGGTCGTATTCCAGGTTGCGCAGGCGGACATTGATCTCTTCACGACCATACTCGATTTCGATGAGATCGCGAAAGTTCAGTGTCGCGCTCTGGTCACCGTAGCGGATAAGGATGTCGAAGTAGGCATTGATGATAGAGGTTTCATAACGACCGGCCACCTGGAGCGGTGTTGGCCTGATGCCGTAAGTCTGATTGGCCTCAGCCTCGGCGTCCGGGTCCCTGGCCGGGTCAATGATTTCCACCTGCACCTTCCCGCCGGAGGCGAGCTTATATTCCTGCAACATGTCTCTGATGCGGGGGATAAGCGGAGCGAGCAGCGGATGGGTCTTTTCGCTGAAGTAGCCACGGATCAGCAATGGCTCGCTCAGGTTGCTCAGTATATCACGTGTGGCGCGGGAGAGGGTGT
Organism: Anaerolineae bacterium; assembly: GCA_034435075.1. Taxonomy (GTDB): domain Bacteria; phylum Chloroflexota; class Anaerolineae; order B4-G1; family B4-G1; genus JAOAAG01. The sequence goes on along the minus strand of DAOTYA010000198.1, from coordinate 2,819 downwards.
ATTGCTTCTCGGCAGTAAGGTCAAGCCGGAGCGTGCGCAGCGGGTAGAGCCAGATATTGAGCACGACCAGGTTAAGCGCCAGCAGAGCGGTCGTGATGGTCATGTTGCGTCGGTGTGCCAGCGTGCTCTCGCCGGTGCTCCAGCGCTTGCTTTCGAGTGACAGGACGTTGAGGGCCAGGAAAATACCCGTCAGCGAGAGATAGTAGAGCAGGTCACGCAGGTCAACCACACCCCGCTGGATGGACTCGAAGCGGCTACCCGAGCCGATAGCCCGCAGCACCTCTGCCACCCCTTCGCCGAAAAAGTCTGTCAGGCCGGGCGATCCTGCCAGGTAGAACAGGCCACATAGCAGGGCGGTGAGGATAAGTGCCACGATCTGGTTATCGGTACGGGAGGAGACGAACAGTCCAATGGCGGCATAGGCTGCGGCCAGGAGCACCGCTGCCAGATAGCCGCCGAGGACCGGCCCCCAGTCCAGATTTCCCAGCAGCGAAACGGTGATGGGGAGAAAGATGGTCACTCCCAGCGCAACGAGCACCAGTGTCATCACTGCCAGGAACTTGCCCACCACCAGACATAGGGGTGAGACAGGGAGGGTGAGCAGAATTTCGAGCGTGCCGGAGCGTTGTTCCTCGCTCCACTGGCGCATAGTCAGGGCCGCCACCAGCAAGATCATCAAAAGGGGCATCCAACGGAAGAGAGGGCGCACGTCGGCGATGCCCCGGGCGAAGAAAGTATCTATCCAGAAGAAGGAGAAAAGCGTGATGACCAGGAAGGTGCCCACGAAGATGAGCGCCATCGGTGAGCCAAAGTAACCTGCCAGCTCCTTGCGCGTGATCGAGAGTGTTTGCTTCGTCAGACTGTTCATAATCGCACTCCGTATCAGGCTGCTGTGGCAAGTTCGTTGAAGATTGTCTCCAGCGTGCGGACCTCACGGTGGATCTCACGCACCGGCCAGCCCTCACGCCGTGCCAGTTCATATATCGCCGGACACAAGTCGCCACCGTTGGCGATGTCCCTGGAGCCGATCACCCGGTAGGTGGGGTAACCGTCGGCGGTGGTGACGCGTTCCACGGTGCGAACGTTGTTCAGATTGCGCAGCGCCTGTTCGACCCCGGCCGTCGCTTCTCTCAGTACCAGGACTGCGTTCGGGGTAGAGGCCAGCTCTGAGAGCCGGGCGTCGGCCCGAATCTCCCCGCCCATCAGGATGATGACCCGATCGCAGAGCGCTTCAACCTCTGAGAGGATGTGGGTGGAGAACAACACAGTGCTGTGCGCAGCCAGGCGGCGGATCAGACGGCGGATCTCCACCACCTGCGTGGGGTCCAGCCCAATAGTCGGCTCGTCCAGGATCAGCAGCCGGGGCTTGTGGATGATGGCCTGGGCCAGTCCCACGCGCTGACGATAACCCTTGCTCAAATGGCCGATCGGCCTGGTCAGGTGATCGGCCAGTCCGGTGGCGTAGACCGCCTCGGAGATGCGGGCCACCTGCTCCGATTCCGGGATCTGGCGCAGCCCGGCGATCATCTTGAGGTAGGATTGTACCGAGAGCTCCGGGTAGAGCGGGGCACTTTCCGGCAGGTAGCCGATGAGTGCCTGCACCTGACGGGTGTGCGTCAACACGTCCAACCCGTTAATCCTGACGTTGCCGGAGTCCGGGTGCAGGTAACCGGTGAGGATTTTGATACAGGTTGTCTTGCCGGCGCCGTTCGGCCCCAGCAGGCCAATGATCTCGCCGGGCGCGATGTGGAAAGTTACCCCTTTGAGAGCCTCGATGGAGCCATAGGATTTGGTCAGAGCGGTAACATCTATCATAGCTCATCTCCCGCGCGGTAGATAGCAGGCCAGTTCATGATTTCGTGTAGCTGTTCATGCCGATTGAAATCGCTCTCTTCGGGCACTTCGCGCCACATGTCTGCCCGCGCCAACAACGCCCGCTGGTACACCAAGAGCAGGTCGGCCAGGAGCAACAGGAACATCAGCGCAGGCCGACGTCTGGCACAGAGCCAAAAGAGGCCGATTTAAATCGGGCTGGATAGTTACAATTTCGCTATCTTACCCGAGCAGTATTAGAATGGCATTAGAAGAAAAAACCGTAGACTGCCTGGCTACGGTATTTAGAGCCTGTCCGAAAAACCGTACAAGCGGCATCCCTATGCCGCTTATACCGACGCATAGGGATGCGTCGGTTACGTTTTTCGGATAGGCACTTAGAGCCTGTCCGAAAGGTGTAAGACAGTCTCTCCGGCTGTCAAAGCAGGCTGGAAAGCCCACCCCGCAGGTTCCCGGACAGGCACCTGACAGGTGTATAGCTTTGGTGCGGTGATTATACATATAAGGGCTGTTATGTCAAGACAGTCCCCTCCGATGGTTGCCCATATGTCTTCAGAGGCCCGTTTGCGTGCCATACCCATCCCTCCGTGCTGCGCGAGTTAACCTGCGCCATCAGTTGGCCGGGCAGAGCCGCTTTCTTCGCCTGGGGCAATCGGGGCTGCTATGGCCTTGATTGTGCAATCAGTACCCCCTCCGCAAATACCTGTACGCTCCACTCGCTGCCGGCTGCAGGGCCGCCCGTAGCAAGGAAAGGCGATCCCGGTGCGATAAAGGCTTCCCATCGCTGTAGCTCGATGCCGTCTCGGAGCAACACAATCGTGGCGTTGAGCGCCCGCGTCGCCGCCACGGTGATCTCAGCGGAGTCGCCTGTGGGTAGCAACCGGATAGCGGCCTCTTGATTGGCCCAGCCATACCCACCTGTGCCGCTTATGGGATACCACCACTCTGTCCACGAAACCGTCGTACCAGCCTCGAGCGTATAGTAG
>DAOTYA010000197.1:0-36860 GCA_034435075.1 Anaerolineae bacterium | reverse complement strand
TAGGGTGAGGTAGTGTGGGCACGGCTACAAAAGGCCACGATTCGGTGCAGTTGACTGTGGCCGTCCGGAAAATTTTACCATATGTGGGGCAGTCTGTCGAGTGAGCGAGCGTGTCATGGGTGTCCGTCATATTTTTGCATCCTCCGGCTCGAGCCGGTCTCCAGGCCACGCCTGACACCGCACTACAGGCAACAGTGTAGGGCAACTGCGAGCAGTTGCCCTACAACCGACGTCGCCACGACCGGCCACAGCCTGCTCTCGCCACCGTCTTGTGCAAAAAAGTGACGGACACCCTTGGGTGGGATTCAACATTTGCCATAATTGCAGACCTGCGCTATACTCAGGAACCGGAGAAACCATATCTTCTAAGGCCTATCTGTAAGGATGCTGCTTGTACAGTTTTTCGGATAGGCCTAATAAGCGAACTTTGTAATGACCGGATAGCCGTGTGGTGATGGCGACGTTAGCCACTGACTAGTAACGCTACGTTGTGGAAGGAGAAAATGTATAGACCGAAGTCGAGTCCGTGGCTGCACGAATGGCCTGCTGTGGGAATCATCCGAAGCAAAAGAATCTGTGGTTGGCCGATCATTGTCATCTTATGTAAATTGACGGCAATCCTGCTCCTACTGGTGACCGGCGGCTGGACAGCGCCGGTCGCTGTTTTTGCCGCGCCGGCGACGCCCACCAACGGCGCTACCTTCAACATCACGTGGTCAACAAGCTGCGAGACGCCCCCCGCCGAAGCCGTGACCGCCCTTAAATACGCCGCCGGTCTCTGGGGAACGTGGATTTCGTCCACCGTACCCATCGAGGTCTCAGCCTGCTGGACCCCGAATCTGAGCGGTGGAGATGCACTGGGGACCGGGATGCCAGCAAAGTACATCTACAACTTCTCCGGCGCACCTATGTTGAACACGGCCTACCCCATCGCCTTAGCCAACGCACTCAGCGGCAGCGATCTCGACCCCACGCGCGCGGATATGACGTTGCAATTCCGATCTGACGTGGCGTGGTCCTTTGTGCTGACCCCGACGCACCTCACCGCTCCTGTTTACGGCGAAGACTTCGTCACGGTGGCGCTGCACGAGCTGGCGCACGGGTTGGGGTTCATCGGCAATATGTACGAGAGCTATAACGTAGGCTTTTGCGGCGATGGGCCTTATGGCTACCTCTATCCTTGCCCTACCCCTTACGACCGGTTCATTGTGGATAGTGCTGGCATTGCGCTCCTGAGCTACCTGCCTGATGACCCTTATGCGCTGGCGGCGTGCCTCAAGGGCGACGCCAACTTCGGCGGGCCCAACACCGTCATTGCCAATGCAGGCACAACGGCCAAACTGTACACGCCGACGAATTGGCAGCCCGGCAGCAGTCTTTCGCACCTCGACCAGAGCACATTCGAGGGTGGCGCAAATCGCCTGATGACGCCCAGTTACAGTGGCGTCACCCGCCACCCCGGCCCGGTGACGCTGGCCATTTTCCAGGACATGGGCTGGCTGCGCGCCGATGGCGTCCCCAACGTCGTCACGTCCGGCCCGCTGATTATAGGCGCGGGGCAAGTCGTCTCGATGACCGGCAACCTGGTCTGGTCAGGCTACGCCGGGCAGCCGATCAACTACACCTGGGCAGCGACGGAGCAGGTCACGACCACCCACCCCGGCCTGACAACCACGGATGAAATCACGTTCACCTGGGTAGCTCCGGGCGAGAAGCGGATCACGCTCACCGCTACGGATGGCGACGCTTCGGCCTCTGCCACGCGCGCAGCGCTCGTCTACAATGTAACCGCGAGCGGCTCGACGCAGGGCAACACCAACCACACCTACACGTTCAATGCCGCAATCGCGCCGGAGATTACAACCTTCCCCATCACCTACACCTGGGAAGCAACTGATAAAGCCCCCATCGTCCACGCCAACCTCTACCAGACCACCGACAGCGTCGCCTTAGCCTGGAGCATGCCGGGCACAAAGACCATCACCGTCACTGCCGCGATGGCCGGAGCGACGACACACGACGTCCATGAGATTGTGATTAAAGGATTGGTGCTGGATGAACACGTCTTTCTCCCCCTCGTGCTGCGACAATCCAGGTAAGGCTGCAGCGTAAGCTGTCAGCTTGCGATAACCACACCGACAGTAAGAGTAAGGTGTAGCGCAAGCTATTAGCCAGCGACAACAGGCAAACCGACAATTCAGTCTCTGTCAAGGAGGTACTTATGAACCGCCCAAGGCCCTCTGTATGGATGATGGTCAGCCTCGCCCTGATTGTCCTCGGCGGGCTGGCGCTGCTGCCCGGCGCGACGGCGCGCTCCGTTTCCGCACAAACGCCGCCGCTTTTCTCCGTCGAGATGGGCGCTGCCGCCCCACAAGCCATTGGCAATCCCGTGTCGGTTAAAAAGGATGCGGACGGCTACACCATCTGGACCTACGAGTACCCCGGAAGCTGGTGCGTACCGTTCTCACGGCTGCGCTGGCCCTTCAACCTGGGCGCACAAGACCCTACCGAACTGAGCGAGACGACGTTGATTCTGACCTTCTCCGAGAAAGCCTATGTTTTTGACGGGGAAGGCAATCCACGCTACACGGATCCCACCTGGGCCGTGGCGCTCAACGGCAAGCCCGGCCCGTGGGTGGATGGGGCATTCACTGGCGAGTGGAACATCATCGGCGCCGTTGGGACCACACCCACGTGGCCCAACGCAGTGCCCGTAGAACAGGAAGTCCCCTTCGACTACACCGAATTGATTGACGGCGAGAACAATCTCTGGTTTCAGCAACAAGACTTTTGCGGCTGTTCAGGATTGCCGGATTGCGCCTGCACGTGTTACAACCTGACCAAAGTGCAACTGCGCGCGTACGCTGAATTGGCCGTCAAAGAAGTGTGGCCGGCCCCTGGGACGCGCAATGTCCCCGTGCAGCCGGATCCCACTACAACGCTCCCCGAAATCCGCGTCACGTTCACTGCGATCGTTTCTGAGGCCACCGTGAACGAGAACACATTCCAGGTGTACTATCTCAACGATAAGCAGGAACAGGTCTATGTGGCCGGGAAGCCGCGTCGGATCAATGAGGTCGAATATGCCTTTATCCCGGATGCGCCGCTCAGGGATGGCATCCGCTACGAGGCGCATATCTGGGGCAAGACCGATGCGCTCATCTCAAATCACAATGACTGGGTTCAGGACCTGAGCGGCGGGCCGCTGGAATTCGGCAAAACCTGGTCGTTCTGGACGCTTCCCCAACTCGAAGTACAGCTGGAACCGGTGCAGGTGCTCGAAGATGAAACCCTCGTCGTCGGCAAACCCACCGCGCTGCGCGTGTTCCTCGCCAGCGCCAACTTCTACCCCGATGTGTGGTACAAGGATTTGTGGGAATATGTGGATGTGGAGGATATTCAGTTGACGTGGGCATCACCTGCCGGAACAGTTGTTGGCCCCATCTCGTGGCGCGCCGATGCCTCAAATTGGCATTTCGACTACACTAAAGAGACGGCGCGTCGCTTCCGCATCAACGACAAGGCCACGCGACTCGCCTCACGGGACAGCGTCAACTACTACGGCTTTACCCCCGAGGAAGTCGGGACGTACCTGTTCCGCGCGTCGGTCACAGTGCGCGATAGTCACGGCAAACTGCAGCGCTTCGCCGATGTGGAGACGCGCAATGCCGTCCAGACGCGCTGGCTGACCGTGCACTCGCGCGCGCTGGCGGTCGGAGAAGATTACGGCAAGGAAGGCGTGGTCAATCTGAGCAGCGTCGCCCTGGGCTACCGCAGCGGCGTACAAGCCATCTACCCGGTTCCCAACGTGCGGCTGGCGCAACCGGCCAGTGCCGTCCCTTACTACGCGCCGATAGGCTCCCTGGTGTGGAGTTCCGCGCCGGCTGGCGATTTGCAGCTCCTGAAAGCCCTGCTGGAACTGAACGCTCTGTGCGCCGCCACCTCCGGCTGCGATTTCATGGTCGGCTATGCGCCGGTAGCGTGGCTGGGTGACATCGGCCTCACCTCGCCGCGCCAGTCGTGGTACAGCATGTTGGTGCAGAATGCGTATTCCGGCCATTTCCGGTACATCACCGCCCACGAAGCCGGGCACCTGTACGGCTTCGAGCACGACACGCGCCAGGGTGGATTGGGATATGACGTACGCGCGCGTGCGGACCGCCGCATCAGCACCGCCTTAATGGAGCCGCGCAACCCGAAAACGCTGACGACCATCAACAGCTTTATGAACGTTGACCCGGTGGAATCGCCCCCGCCGGAGCGGCTGTGGATCGAATGGATCAACTATCGCGCGCTGTTGAACCGCCTAACCACCACCTCGCAGGCATTGCAAGAAACCACCCCGGCCGACCGGCTGCTGCTGGCAACGGGCATCATCACCCCCGTTACCGGCGAGGTGGAACTCGATCCCTGGTACCTGCTCGAACCCGGTGAATGGGAAGCGCCGCCCGCCGGCCCTTATCGCCTGGTTTTCCTGGACGGCGCGGGGCAGGAGATTGTCGGCTACACGCGCGCGTTCAGCAGCGCCACGACCTTGCAGCCAGCAGGCCGGGATGGTTGGGACTTACCTGCCGACACGCCCGCGCCGTTTGCGCTCAAAGTGCCCTTCCCGGCAGCGACGGCGCGCATCCAGATTCGCCGCAACAGCGATGACGCACTCCTGGCCGAACGGACGCTGAGCGCCACCCCGCCTGCCATCACCATCACCCCGCCGGTCAGCACTACCTGGACCGGCCCGCAGCCCATCGCCTGGGAAAGCGATCCCGGCCAGACGCGCCACTTCCTGGTGCAGGTCTCCACCGACAACGGCGCGACGTGGGAAGCGCAGGCGATTAACCTGCCCGGCACAGTCTTTACTCTCGAAACCGCAAGCCTGCTCAACACGACGCAGGCTTTGGTGCGTGTGCTCGCCACCGATGGCCTCAACACTGCTCTTGCGACGGCCGGGCCGTTCACCATCGCCAACCCCGTGGGTGTGGACTGGGTTTCGCCCGCGCCAGACGAGACGAACGTCAACGTGGATCAACCGCTCTACGCCGGGTTTCGCGTCGCGCTCGATCCGACGACCGTCAACAGCGCCACGTTTACCCTCACCGGTGGGCCGTATGGGACGGTGCGCGGCCTCATCCGTTACGACGAAGAGAGCCGCGAAGCTACGTTCATCCCCCAGACCCGGCTGGCCTACAGCACCACCTACACCGCGCACATCAGCACCGCGATTCAGACGCTCGACGGGACGCCGCTGGATACCGGCGCGACCTGGAGCTTCACCACCGAGCCGGACGTTTCCCCGCCGCGTCCTGACCTGCTCTCCCCGCCGCACGGCGCGCTCGACGTCCCCCGCAACACGGTCATCGCCGTGGTATGGGATCGCGCTATAGATGCCAGCACACTGACGACGGCAACCTTCCGGATGGCGGAGATGACCGGCAGTGTCATCACCGGCAGCGTGGCCTACGATGCCGCCACGCACACGGCAACCTTTACGCCAAACGCACTCCTCGCGCCGTACACCACCTACGTCGTCACGCTCACCGCCGGGATCAGCGACACGCTGGGAAATGCCACCCTCGATCCTACCGTCTGGGCCTTCACCACCGGCAATACGACCTCGACATTGGCGCTTACCGGCAGTTACGCAGATTGGGGCTACGATGGCGACGGCGACGGCCTGTACGACCAGCTCGTTATCCGCGTGGGCGTCCAGGCCACGGCGGCCGGCGACGTCGTGTTGAGCGGCTCTCTGGCAGACACGGACGGCAGCAAAATCGCCTGGGCCTACATCACCCGCACCCTGACGACCGGCACGCACTTCCTCGACCTGGCTTTCGACGGCGCCGCTATCGGCGGGCACAATGTGGACGGCCCATACGCCCTAACCGACCTGACGCTGGTGCACATCAACCGGACTGACGGAATCACGCCGACCACGTCGCAGCGCGACGCATACCGCACCTTCGCCTATCCTGTCAATCGTTTCCCGGCTCCGTTGCGCTTCTGCGGCCTGCCCGATGTCGTGCTCATCCCTGGCACGACGAGTCTCAACGCCTTCAACGTCCACGCCTACGCCCAACACATCACCCGGACGAGCGAGCAACTGAGCTACACCGTAATGCTCAACACCGATCCGAAAATGAACGTGGTGCTGCAACCCTCCGGCGACGTGTACCTCACGCCCGAAGCATACTGGCAGGGCCGCACGCTCATCACCATCCGTGCCAGCGACGGCGTCCACGCCGTGCAGGATACCTTCGAGGCGCTGGTCGGCTGGCCGCATGCGGTCTACCTGCCGGTGGTATTGCGCAATTATGGCGGCACCGTAGCGGCGAGCCGCGAAGCGTGGATCACCAGCTTATCCGACGGGTTTGAATCCGAGACCATAGGTTGGAGTCGCTACGCATGGTGGTTCGGCAACCCGCCGCCAGGGGGCTTTGGCTCGTATCAATGGGGCCTCAGCCAGTGCCGCGCCTACACCGGGCAAAAGAGCGCATGGGCTTATGGCGGCGGTGATGACGGCAGCCTGCTGCCCTGTGGCGCATCCTATCCCGATGCTTACACGCTCGGGACCGTCATGTACCAGTCTGTGCCGATCAACCTCAAATACGCCGCCAAAGGGACATACAGCGCCAGGGTGTGGACCAACCTGGCGCCGGACGACAAGGTTTGTCTTAAAGTTGCCGTCATCGAAGAGGGTTACTGCCGGAACGAGTACGGCTGGCCTGTCGGGGACTATTACGGTATTTGTCGCACCGGTGTGACAAACGGTTGGGAAGACCTGACCCTTGACCTGACGAACGTTCCTGCGTTGGGCAATGTGTTGGGGCAGGAAAAAGTGTGTGTGCAAGTCAGTTTCGTGGCGAATGAAGGCGATTCGCGCCCCGAAGGCGCTTACGTGGATGACGTGAATCTGCGCCTCTGCCCGCAAGGTCTGACCGACCTGTGCCCCGGGTCGGTGGGAACCGCCCCGCCGATGAAACCGCTGATCGAGGGGAACATCGGCGGCTACCCGGAGACCGTCAGCGAAGTCGCCCTGGCGGTCGAGAAGAGCGGGCACATCCACGTGCTGTGGACGGGCAAGCTCAACGACGCCTTCAACACCTACGTCTTTTACAGCAGTTCAACCGATGGCCTCACCTGGACGCCCTATCAGATTCTCAGCTATTGGGGCGGACGCGAACCGCAGATTGCCGTGGATAACATTCACGGGCGCGTGCACCTGGCCTACGCCAACGACGATGGCATCATCCACCACACCGTCGAAAACGGCGTGGTCTCTGCGCCGACAGTCGTCGCGCCGCGTCGGACCTACTACCTGCCAGGCTTTTCTCTGCCTTCGGGTGGCGTCGCCTGGCCGGTTCTGGCCGTCGCCGAGAAGACGGGCGTCGCCTATCTGGTGTGGCGCGAGGCTTACCGGGTACGCCTGAGCGACGATTCGTACACGATGCGATACGAGACATGGCACGCCTACTGGAAGGATGGGACGTGGAGCGCACCGCTGCGCAAAATCAACGACCGCGATACCTTCTACTCATCCGTCGCCGCCGCGCCGGATGGGCAGGCGATGCTGGCATGGTTCCAACGCTGGCAGCAATCATCCGGCGGAGGAACCGGGCCGGGCGATCCGATTGTCGCGCGCACGGCTTACGGAACCGAACCGGGCAGTTTTCTGCTGCGTCAGGCCACCCACGACCTCTATCCCGAGCCACAGCGCGACGAATCCATCCTGCTCACCTATTCCGGCGGGGATGACAGCTTTGTGCTGGTCTCCGAGCATTTTATGTGGCCGGGACATTCCCGCGTCTATCGCTACGTGTGGAAAAACGGCGTATGGTCGGGGCCGCTCAGTGTGGCAGAAAACACGTCCGGTCGGGGTGTTCCTTATTACGTCGGCGCAGCGACAGATACACCGTTGATCCGCTACGTCTACAACGACAACTACGTGCTGACCATGCGTACCGAGACAAACGGCGTGCTCGGCCCGGAGCAGACCGTCGCCAGTTATCTGTCCGCGCGCGGATACACCGGCTCGCCCCTGGCCTGCTTCACCGACGCGGCGGGCGGGCTGCACATGGTCATCTCCGGGGAAAGGAACGGCGTGGCGGGGTTCTATTATGTGAAACCATGATTCCCGGGTCAGCCACTCAACAATGTTAGGACTTACGCACTTGACTTCCTGCCGGTATGCCAGCTATGTGGGACGGCCTTTCCAGGCGTCCAGACAGGCTGGAAAGCCTGTCCCACAAACCAATCCAATCACAACTGCGTAACTCCTGAATGTTTCAACAACGTGGGTGTGCGTCTTTTTTGCACGAGAAGGAGCGAGAGGAGGCTGTGGCCGGTTGTGATGACGAAGGACTGTGTAGGGCAACTGCGGGAAGTTGCCCTACACAGTGGCCGGTTGTGACGACGTCTCGATGTCGGTCCAAGCGGTAAGGCTGCAACCAGTCCCCGACCTGGCCCCAGGGCTGGCCACCACCCGGGAGCGCCAGGACGGGGCGCAGGTACTGCTGCCCCGGCTACCCGATCGCCATTTCCACAAATTGCGTCAGGTCCATCACCCGCAGGCGCAGTTTTTGGGTGCGAGCGGCTTTGGAGAGCGTACGCACGCATTGCGGACAGGCGGAGACAAGCACCGCCGCGTTCACTTCGACCGCCTGGGCCACGCGCTGCGCAGCGACACTTTCCACCAGTTGCGGGTCGAACGTCTCCAGGTCACCGCCCCCGCCGCAACAGAGTGCGTGCTCCCGCGATTGCTGCATCTCGACGAGCGTCCATCCGGGGATGCGGTTCAGTATTTCGCGTGGCGCATCGTAAATGCCACTCTTGCGCCCCAGATCGCAGGGGTCGTGGTAGGTGACGATGCCGGTGCGCTGTGACGCTGTGAACTTAAGCCGACCTTCGACCGCCAGGTCGCGCAGCAGTTCGGTGGCGTGCACTATCTCAAAGCCAGGCGGCTCGCCAAGGATATCGGGATAGATGTGGTGCCACATATGATAGCACGAGGGGCAGGTGGTGACAACGCGCGGTACGCCCAACGCGCGCATGCGGGCAACGTTGTGGCGGATGAGGTCTTCGGCCTGCTTGAGATGGCCGGCCATTAACAGCGGGAAGCCGCAGCAACGTTCGTCGCTGCCCAGAGTGGTAAAGCGGACGCCGGCGCGGGTGAGCACGTTGGCAAACGCCTGCGGGATGCCGTAACTCATCGGGAACATGGCCGAGACGCAGCCGACAAAGTAGGCCACTTCGGCCTGTGGGTCGCACACCAACCCTTCCGGCTTCTGAGGCAGGTTGTCGGTCCAGGCCAGGCGAGAGGTGTTATCCTCGCCAGACACGTTGTAGTACGTGCGGATACGTTCGCTCAGCATCCCCAGCGCGCGCACGCCCTTCTGCAGCGCCTCGTCGCCGTCCAACGCCTCGACGCCGCAGGGAAGATAACGCTCCTGGATCACCTTCTGGCGCATGACTTCGACCAGTTTGCGCACGCTGAGGTTATGCGGGCAGTGGACAGTGCAGGTATCACAGCCCAGGCAACGCCACAGGCTGGCATCGGTCTCCAAACGGTCGGCCATGCCAAACTGCGCCAGACGCATCATCTGAGCCGGACGGTAGCGCATCGCCATCGAGGTCGGGCACCCCGAAGAGCATTTCTCGCACTGGTAACAGAGATAGACGTTCTCGCCGCACTCTTCGCGGATAAATCTGGCCAGATCAGTGGTCAACGTAACGTTCATAGTGCTCTCCAACTCACTTTTACGTATTTACCCCGACAACCCCGCCTCCTCCAACAACTGAGGCACATACTGCTCCCAACCAAGTGTCATAATGTGAATCCCCTGGCACATCCCCTTCATCTGCCGGATCAGACGCGCGCCGATCTCGACTGCCCTGGCCGGACGGTTGGGCTTATCCACACTGCCAATCTCCTCGATCAACGATTCTGGAACGTGCACTCCCGCCACATTGCTGTTCATGAAGCGCGCCATGGCTGCCGACTTGAGCAGGATAATGCCGACCAGAATGGGGACATGGAGGTATTCGACCTGCCGTACAAAGGACTCAAACTGTGCCGGATCATAGACCGCCTGGGTCTGAAAGAAGCGCGCCCCGGCCTCGACCTTTTTCTCCATTTTGGCGATCTGAGGAGCCAGAGGCCTGGCTCCCGGGGAAACGACCGCGCCGGGGAAAAAACGTGGTGTACCCTGCAGCGGCTTGCCGGCCAGATCGCGCCCTTCCTGCAGCAGCGAGACCGTGCGCAGCAGCGTGACAGAGTCCAGGTCGAAGACGGGCTTGGCCTGAGGGTGATCGCCCAGGGTCACATAATCACCGGTGAGACAGAGGATGTTCTCTATACCCAACACGGCAGCGCTCAGCAGGTCCGACTGCAAGGCGATACGGTTGCGGTCACGGCAGGTAACCTGGAAGATCGGCTCGATCCCGCGCTCATGTAGCAGATGACATACGGCCAGCGACCCCAGCGTCATCACTGAGCTTTGCTGATCGGTGACATTGATGGCATCCACACGCGCGCGCAGCAGTTCGGCCATCTCCAGCAGGTGGCTCACATCCGTGCCTTTGGGTGGGCCAAGCTCTGCCGTAACTACAAACTTGCCCACGGCCAGGGATTCCTCCAGCCTGCTCATCGTGCGCCTCCCGATGTGGCCGGCTCACGCTTGTTGATGAAGCCAGGATGACGGGCCGCGCTCCAATCTTTGGGTTCGTGGATGACCAGAAAGCGGTCGCGCCAGCCCAGTGCTTCCATCCGCTCGTATATGGCGACCCAGGCACAATCCCGCTCGCGGTCCACTTCACATTTGCCATCCCTGTAACCGCCGCAGGGGCCGTTCATCAGCCCTTTGGGACACAATGTGATCGGGCAGATTGCGGCAGTCTCAGCCAGGATACACGCACCGCACAGACGACAGCGCTCATCACATACGCTAAGGTTCTGCAGGCGGGCCAGGAAGCGGGTGTTGAGCGCCGGATAGACAGGAGCGTCCACCAACGCGGCAACGGTCTGCACGCCGGCTCCGCACGCCAGGACGAGTAACGCCTGTGCGGCCTCTACCTGCGCGGCATGTTGCTTCAGCATCCGGCGGGTGGTACGCACATCGCATGTCGCTTCCTCAGTGACGATCCAGCCCGTACATGTCTTACCCGCCCCGGTCAGCCGCGTTGCCATCTCGTGCGTTTCTTTCTCACCGCCGGTACCCCACGTCGCAGCACAGACGCCGCACCCGATGAGGAACACCCTGTTCCATTCCTCCAGCGAGCGAAGAATCTCCTCGAACTCCTTCTGTTCCGTGATGACCATCTCCCATCCCCTTAACAACGGCGGGCAGAGACAGTGGGTCACCCCCCCACTCTACCCTGCCTGCTTCCTTGGGCCAAGCAGACGGGCGATACGCGCCAACAACTCCGCCGGCCGCACCGGCTTATCAATAAAATCATCGGCCTCCAGCATCATGCCATCCTGGACAGAGTACGTCGTCTCACTTATGCGTTGGGAAAGGCTGGTCAGCATAATGATCGGGATGTTCCAGTGCTGCGGATCGCTCTTCAATTTCTCACACACGTGAAAGCCATCGCGGGTGGGCATAATAATGTCCAACAGGATCAAATCCGGCCGCTCCTCCTCCACTTTCTGCAATGCCTCATCGCCATCATAAGCGACAACAACCTGGTAGGGAACGCTTTCCAGGACAGTGCGTGTGGCTTCCACGAAGTCAGGATCGTCATCAACAAGCAATATCTTTGCCCCGGCCATGTCTCACCCCCGCTTCAGGAGGTTGCCTACACGGCGCAGCAACTCGGCGGGCGGCACCGGCTTCTCGATGTAATCCTGGACATCCATCCTGACACCCATCTCAAGCTCATAGCGCCGGTAGCTGGCATCCTCGCGCACACTGGTGAGGATCATGATCGGGAGTTGGCGATAGCGAGGGTTCTCACGCAGGTCACGCACTACCGCAAATCCATCCATGCGCGGCATCAACAGGTCCAGGATGAGCAAATGGGGCACCTCATCCTTGATCGCCTGCATGCACTGGAGTCCATCGCGCGCAGTGCGCACCTCGTACTCATCCACACTCTCCAGGATCGTAGTGATGGCCTCGATGATATCCGGGTCGTCATCCACGACCAGTATTTTGAACTTTTGTTCCATATGTCCTCCTCCGCTTCTTGAAACCCCAGATGACCCGGCACATCACAGGATTGGTCTGGGATACAGGCCGGCCCGCTCTACAATCACGGGCACGATTTCCTCCCAGGCAACAGCCATAATGTGAATGCCACGCACGCCCTCGATCTCGCGCACCTGTTCGATCAACTCGACGGCAATCTGCACACCCTCCTCTTTAGGGTCTTTAGCGCTCTCCATACGCTGCACAAGCTCATCAGGCACGATCAGGCCAGCGACGTAATCCCGCATGTAGCGGGCCATGCCGGCCGACTTCATGGGGATGATACCCGCCAGGATGTAGACCTTCTCGTGCAGGCCGCGCTCACGTACCCGCTCCATATACCGGGCAAAACGTTCGATATCGAACACTCCCTGGGTCTGGATGAAATCAGCGCCAGCGCGCACCTTTTTCTCCAGGCGCAACGGTCGGAATTCAAAAGGATCGCCGAAAGGATTGGCCGCCGCACCGATGAACAGGGGGACACCGCCGGAGATTTTATCACCGCAGAGGAACTGGCCATCATCGCGCATGCGCCTGACCATCTGGACAAGCTGGATCGAATCTATGTCATGCACGTTCTTCGACTCCGGGTGGTTACCGAACTTCTGATGATCGCCCGAGAGGCACAAAAGATTTCTGATGCCCAGCGCCACCGCTCCCAATATGTCTGACTGGATGGCGATCCGGTTACGATCCCGACATGTCATTTGCATCACCGGGTCCACACCCACCTGCCTGAGGATAGCGCATGCCGCCACGCTGGACATGCGCACAACAGCGGTCTGGTTGTCGGTGACGTTGACCGCATCTACATAGTTTCTGAGCACTTCGACCTTGCGACGGATGAAGTCGGCGCTGGTGCCCTTAGGCGGTCCCAGTTCGCTCGTGACGGCGAAGTGACCCTCTGTCAATACCTTCTCCAGATTACTTCCACTTTTCATATACCCTCCCCAGTGTCAGAGTGCTGTTCATTAAGCGCGAGCGGGTTGCGTGGGAGCACGACGGTGAACTTCGTACCAGGTTTTCCCTCCTGATAGGGACTCTCCACCCAAATCCGTCCATGGTGCGCGTCAACGATCTTCCTGGCAATGGAAAGCCCAAGGCCCGCTCCGCTTACATCTCCCACATTATGTGCCCTGAAAAAGTCATCAAAGATATGCGCCTGATCCTCAGGTGGGATACCGATCCCCTCATCGTAGACCTCAATCCACAGCTCGTCCTCCGTGTCCCATGAGTGGAGCGTAACGGTACTGCCGGGAGGCGAGAATTTGATCGCATTGCTGAGCAGGTTGGTGAGCACCTGACGGAGCCGCTGCGGCGAACCCACGATGTCGCGCAGTTCCTGGGGTGCCCTGGCCCTGATGGTGATGTTCTTCTCCTTGGCTGCCAGGCGCGTGTCTTCAATAGAACGGTCGCCGAACTCACGTGGATTGAAGCGCACGAACTCGCTCCTGATTTGCTCAGGGCGCATGCGCGCCAGGTCGAGCAGGTCATTGATCAGGCCGGAGAGGTCATGCAGCCGTACCACGCTTCGCTCAAGCATACGCTGTTGTTTGGGGTTCAGCGGGCCGGTGAAACCATCCAGCATCACCTGGAGATAGTTTTCAACAGCGGCAAGCGGGGCCTTCAGTTCATGAGAGACAATGGAGAGGAAATAGGTCAGCATATTGATCATATCCCGCAGCCGCGCACCGACCATCTCATTGACGCCGATCATCAGTCTGTAGGCAGCCCTCGGATGGGAGGCCATGAAATCGTGCAACCTGGCGGCATCAATGACGATGAACTGGCATGTCTCCAGACACACGCCCGTGAGCGTGTACCTGTAAGGTGCCACCAGCGCCGACCAGCCGATCGCCCCTCCCGGCCCCAGGATGCTGACATTGGCACGCCTGACCGAACCGTGCTGGCCTAACTGGATGCGCTTGTCCAGCGCCACTTTTCCAAGCAGCAGAAGATACAACCTGTCCGCAGGCTCGCCCTCACGGACAAAGGTTTCCCCTTCGGCACGCGTCTCTATAGTGCAGAGTTCCACCAGCTCACCAAGTTCCTCCTGCTCCAGATGAGCCAGCAGGGGGAACCTGGTGAGCATCTCAACGGTTACCATCGCTCAACTCGCTCAAACACCCCGGCAGGGTAAAGTAAAAGCGGCTTCCTCTCCCGTCCTCGAAGCACGGGCTTTCCACCCGGATCTCACCCCCGTGGCATTCTACGATTTTGCGTGCTGTGCTGAGACCCAGGCCAGCACCCGGCACGAACTCTCTGCGCCGGACTCTGAAATAATCATCAAAGATGTGAGGCATATATAAGGCAGGGATTCCCGGCCCGGTATCTATCACCTCTACCCGCACCCCTTTGTCATGAGGATGAACCCTCAACACTACTTCGCCCAGGCGCGGGGAGAACTTGATAGCATTGTCAAGTAAACCTGTGATCACCTGCTGCAGCCGGCGAGGGGCGGCACGCACCCGGGGCAATTGCGGCGCCAATTCCACCCGCAGTATGATGCCTTTCTCCTCGGCTCTACCGCGCACCTCCTTAAGCGAACGGCTCACCACATCAGCGGGCGCTATCTCCTCCATCTCGCCCCTGACGCGTTCCATATCGAGCTGCGCCACGTCCAGGAAATCGTCAATCAGACGCACCAGCTCCAACACGCGCGTGTTGGCCCGTTCCATCCAGCGCCTCTGCTGCTCGTTGACCTCGCCGACGAAGCCATCCAGGATCGTTTGCAGGTAGTTGGAGACGACAGCCAGAGGAGTCTTAAGGTCGTGGGAGGCCAGCATCAAAAAGAAATCCCGCATCCGGTCCAGTTCAGCCAGTCTCCTGCTGGCAGCCTCGATCTCCTGTTCCCTGGCCCGCGCCCGCTCCTCCCACTGTCGGCGCAACTCACCCACAATGGCCGTTGCCCCTGCCGTCGAGACAAGGACAGTGAGGGCGAAGCTGGTCAAAACCGCTGCCACGTAATCCCGATTCCGATAAAGCTCAGAGGGTACAAAACCCTCCAGGTGCACATGGGGCAGCCAGCCCAGGAACTCTGTCACCACCAGCAGCCCAAACAGTCCAATCGCCAGCGCCGAGACCTTGTAGGCATCCCGCCTGCTCAGCATGATACTACCAAAACCAACGTGGAACAAGTAAAACAGGTAAAAGGGCGTTTCTATGCCTCCCAGGTAGTGAAGCATACAGGTCAAAGCGATCAGGTCTGCGACCACCTGTGCGAAAGCGAAACGCCGCCCTCTGGCAAGCAGATATGCCGGGGGCGCTCCGAGCAGACGCCGCTCCCAGGTGATGAACAGAACATTGTAAAGAGCTATGAAGCTGGCAAGTGCAACCAGTGGGGGCACCGGGAAGACGCTTCCCCGTATCAGGCGCCCCGCAAGTACACCAGCCAGAAGCACGAGAACTGCCAGCCAGCGTAGACGGATATAACGCCGCAGCCATTCCACCAATTCCGGTCCCTCACCGGACAGCCCCGGGCTTCTGCCTGGTGAAGCCGCCTCAGGAATGGCACCACCTCCCGTGCCGGCCATGTGTGGCTCTCCCGTATGTCACATCCTGCGGCCGTCCGACTCGCCCCTACCTTTGCAGCCTCAGGTCCTCGCGTATGATCTTACGCGGGCCTCCATCCCGACTGGTGGACCAGTTTTTGGGCGGTTGAATTTCGAGCAGCAGTTCTTCTCTGCCCAATTTGACCGCCCGCTCCCAGATGAGTTGCCAGGCACAGGGGATGTTCGCATCCACCTCGCACACTCCCTTTTGTGAACCTCCGCACGGCCCATTTAACAACTGCTTGGAACAGCGGGCAATGGGGCAGATGCCGGCGGTCAGGTCCAGGATACAGTCGCCACAGGCCTGGCAGCGTTCCTCCCACACACCCTGCTCCTCCGGCAGCCCCAGGAAAGTGGTGTTCAGCCCCGGCAGGGTGACATGTTCAGGGAAGTACTCATTCATCGCCTGTACACCGATGCCGCAGGCCAGGCTGAGGACGGCATCGTATTCCTTCAGCCGTTCGCGCAGTGGGTCAATGTACTCCCACTCGCACTGGCGCTGCACGGTGACCTCGTCAACTTCCATCGGGTGATTTTCCAATCTGCTCTTCATACGCAGCGCTGAGGCCAGGATGGCAACTTCTTTCTCACCCCCGGCAAAGCAGACGGTCACACAAGTTCCACACCCTACCACCAGCACCTTCCTGGCCTCACCTAACTGTTCCATAATTTCTGCTAATGGCTTCTGTTCCCCAATGATCATCAATTCCTCCCAGGACTCGTTGTATTGAGCGGATTGGGGCCGAGTTTGCGTATCCTCTCGGTCATCTCGGTCACCAGTTCTGCGAACCGGGCGCCCATGGCCGAGGAGAGATTCACCATAGCCACCCGCTCGCCACCCAGCCCGATTTGTTCCAACAACCGGGCTGTGTACTGTACTCTCCGCCTTGCATTGAGGTTTCCCTCCACAAAGTGACAGTCACCCTCCAGGCAACCGGCCACCATCACGCCATCAGCGCCACGCTCGAAGGCATGGAGTATCTCAACGACGTCAACCCGGCCGGTGCAGGGCACCTCAATGATGCGCACGTTGGGCGGGTACTGGATGCGTAAGCCCCCCGCCAGGTCTGCTGCGGCATAGGCGCAGTAACGGCAACAGAAGGCGACAATTTTGGGTTCAAAGCGTGCATTCATCGGCCCGATTCCTCCAGACTGCCGATCACGCGCTCACCATCTCGGGCTTTAAGAGCGCGGTGATGCTCGCCTCCACCTGCACATCCCGGTAGCGCAGCAGTTGGATTGCCCTGGCAGGACATTCGGCGACGCAGATGCCGCAGCCGTGACACTGCGCAGGCTCAATGTACGCCGCACCAATAATGCCGCCCACGCCACTGAAATCGGCACGCACCTGCGGCACATTGTAAGGGCAGATACGGACGCAGGTGAGGCAGCCCACACATTTGCTGGCATCCACCTGCGCCACCACGCCGCCGACCTCCAGCTTATCCCTGCTGAGGATAGTCAGCGCCCGGGCAGCCGCCGCCTGCGCCTGGACGATCGTCTCATCCAGGAACTTGGGGTAGTGCGCCATGCCGGCCAGAAATAGCCCATCGGAGGCAAAATCTACCGGCCGGAGTTTGACGTGCGCCTCCAGGAAGAAACCATCCAGGTCAACCGGCACTTTCAGCCGTGTTCCCAGTTCCTTCGCCCCCTCAGGCGCCACCACCGGCATGCTCAGCACCAGCAGATCGGGATTGAGCACCAGTTCCTCGCCCAGCGAAAGCTCCAACACCCTGACCTGGAGCTTCGCATCCACCACCTGTACCTCCGGTTTGCGCTCAAAGTCATAGCGTATAAAAAGCACTCCCTGCCGTCTGGCTTCGTCGTACAGCCGCTCCTTGAAAGCGTAGGTACGAATGTCGTGGTAAATTATGGTCACCTGAAGCTCCGGTTTGAGCTGTTTGAGTGCCAGCGCGTTTTTGATCGCTGTGGTGCAGCAGATACGGGAGCAATAGCGTTCAGCAGGACCAACACACAGAATCATGACAACTGATCGGAGCTCACGGAATGCGGATGGCGCCTCTTCCGCGATCAGTCGCTCCAATTCCTGCTGTGTGATGATACGCGGATCGCTGCCGTATCCGTACTCCGGCCCCCGATACTCCATGCCACCCGTCGCCACTATGGTCGCGCCGTGATGGATTTCAACTTCTCCACCGGGTGTACATACCCGCGAGGTGAAGTTGCCGGCAAAACCGCTGCTCTCCAGAAGCTCACTCTGCAAATACACGGTGATCAATGGATGGCGCTGCACACGCTCCACCAGCTCGCGCAGGAAGGTCGCCGTTTCCAGCCAGACCGGTTGCTCTTCCCACCGCACAATTTTACGGACAGTCCTCAGGTTGCCGCCCAGCTCCGCCGTCCGCTCCACCAGGTGCACCGGGAATCCCTGATCGGCCAGCGTCACCGCGGCGGTCATGCCGGCCACACCACCGCCGATAACCAGTGCCGCCTTCTGCACTTCTATCGTTGTTTTATAGAGCGGCTCCAGGTGCAGCGCTCTTGCCACAGCCATACGTACCAGGTCTTTCGCCTTCTCTGTCGCGTCCTCCCGCAGATCAGAATGTACCCAGGAACACTGATTGCGGATGTTCGCCATGGTGAACAGGCCCGGATTGAGGCCCGCCTGACGCACCGAATCCTGAAACAGCGGCTCGTGGGTCAGCGGCGTACAGGAAGCGACCACGACGCGGTTCAGTCCGAGTTCCCGCGTCTTCTCAGCGATGTGTCTGATCGAATCCTGTGAACAGGTATACAGGTTATGCTCGGCATGCACAACCCCCGGCAGCGTTCTGGCATACTCTGCTACCGTGGGTACATCAAGCAGTCCTCCGATATTGGAGCCACAATGGCAGACAAAGACCCCTACACGCGGCTCCTCGGCGGAGACATCGCGCTCCGGCGGATAGATCGCTTCCTCCGTGCATGTCCAGCGGGCAGGGGACAAAATCGCTCCCACAGCCGCCGCTGCACCGCTTGCTTCGACCACCGACTCAGGGATGTCCTTAGGCTCACGGAACGGCCCAACAGCGAAGATACCTGGCCGGCTCGTCTGGAGCGGGGCGAATGGTAAGGTGCGGCAGAAACCGTACTCATCAACGGCCACGTTCAACCGTCGCGCAAGTTCGCGCACGGCCTCGGACATCTCCATTCCTACTGAGAGTACCACCAGATCAAACTCTTCCTCACGAATCTGCGCGTTGCGCGCTGCCTGCTCCGTGCCATTATCTTTGTCTCTCTGTCTCCCTGCCTCTCCATCATCCACATACCTCAACACCAGGTTATGTGTCCTGGGATCCTCACGCACGGACGAGACGCGCGAACGGACGTAGCGGATGCCATAACGCTGCTGAGCGCGGCGATAGTACTCATAGTAGCCTTTACTGAAGGCGCGCATGTCCATCATAAATATGGTAACCTCTGTATCCGGCTCGTGCTCGATGGACATGATGGCCTCTTTGGTGGCGTACATGCAGCAGACGGCGGAACAATAGTCATGTTCGGCATCACGTGAGCCAATGCACTGCAGAAAGGCGATCTTTTTCGGGCGCTCGCCGTCCGAGGGACGTCGCACGTGGCCGAAGGTGGGCCCCGAGGCAGAGAGTAGTCGCTCGAATTGCAGCGCAGTGACGACATTGGGGAAACGCCCCCAGCCGTACTCAGCGGCCCTTTCGGCACGGAAGACCTCATAGCCAGGGGCCAGGATGATGGCACCGACCTGGATGTCCTGGATGCGCTCGACCATGTCGTGGTCAACCGCGCCAGCCTTGCATTCGTACCAGCAGGAGAGGCACTCGGAGCAGACCCCACAGGCCAGGCAGCGCGCGGCCTCGGCCTGGGCCTGTTCCTCAGTGTAGCCGGTCTCGACCTCGGCGAAGTTACTCACCCGCTCTTCCACCGGCAGCTCGGGCATTTTGACGCGCGGCGTGACCCTGACCTCACCCCGTGCGATGCGCTCCTGGATTTCCGCGCGGGTCAGATCAACCACCGGTAGCTCCGGCTTGAGGCGCGGCTCCAGCTCCTCGCCACGCAGATAACGGTGGATAGATTCAGCAGCACGATGGCCAGAGGCGACCGCTTCGATGACAAAGGCCGTACCGGTGGTGGCATCGCCGGCGGCAAAGACGCCCGGCCGCGTGGCAGCCAGGGTATTGGGATTGACGGCGATGGTCTGCTGGCGGGTGATACCAACGCCGGCGCTTTCAGGAATAAAGCCCAGGCCGGCCCGCTGACCGATCGAAAAGATGACCACATCACAGGGGATGATGTGCTCGGAGCCGGGTTCTGTCTCCAGCGTCAGGCGACCATCGGCGCTGAACTCCATAAAGGTGACGTTGAGGCACTCCACCCCGGCCACACGACCATTGCCATCGGAGAGGATACGTTTGAAAGAGCGGGCCGGATGGATACGCACACCCTCGGCCTCCGCTGCCTCGATCTCCCAGGGATGTGCGGGCATCTTTTCGCGGCTTTCCAGACAGGCCATATGCACCTCGGCCGCGCCCAGGCGCACTGAGGTACGCGCCACATCCACTGCCACATTGCCACCACCCAAAACCATCACCCGCTTACCGGCAATATCGGGTGGACTACCCAGGCGCACATCACGTAAGAAGATCGTGTTTACCATCACACCTTCGAGATCGGCCCCCTCGATGGGCAACTTACGTCCCTCGTGAGCACCGACAGCGATGAGCACGGCAGCGAACCCCTCGTTGAAAACATCGTCCAGGTTTTCCACCCTGGTGTTCAGTCGCAGCTCAACGCCCAGGTCCACAATATCCTGCACCTCCCGGTCCACGATCCAGGAGGGCAACCGATACTCCGGGACGCCAACGCGTAACATGCCACCCGCCACCGGCAGCGCCTCGAAGACGGTGACAGGATAGCCCAGTTTGCACAGGTCCTGCGCGGCGGTCAATCCACAAGGACCGGCGCCGATAATGGCGACACGCTCAGTATACCGGCGCACGGCTGGCTGAGGTGGAACGCGCGGCTTGCTGTAAACTTTATCGGTGACAAAGCGTTTGAGAGCGTGGATGTTGATGGGATCGTCGAGTTTGCCGCGATTGCAGGCCTCCTCGCAGCGATGATTGCAGATGCGCCCACAGATGCCGGGGAAGGGGTTATCCTCCTTAATGACGCGCAGCGCGTCCTCGTAACGCCCCTCGCGGATGAGGGCGATATAGCCCTGAGCACGCTGCCCGGCCGGGCAGGCGTTACGGCACGGGGAGACGCCGCGCTTCTCGATCGCATATGCATTGGGGACAGCCTGGGGGTAGAGCTTGTGAGCTGCCCGCTGTACATCCAGGCCCTCGTTGAAGCGGCCCGGAATGATCACCGGGCAGACTTTAGCACAGTCGCCACAGCCGGTGCACTTTTCCAGATCGATGTAGCGTGGCCGGGTGCGCACGCGTACAGTAAAATTGCCCGCCTCACCGCGCACCCCAAGCACCTCACTATCCACCAACAGTTCGATGTTGCGATGGCGGCCACAATCCACCAGCTTGGGGCTGACGATGCACATGGCACAGTCGTTGGTGGGAAAGGTCTTGTCAAGCTGGGCCATATGACCGCCGATGGCCGATTTGGCCTCGACAAGATACACTTTATAACCGGACTCGGCCAGGTCAAGCGAGGCCTGGATGCCGGCGATGCCACCACCGACGACCATGACGGCTCCAACTATCCGTTCATCGGGCATTGCAGATACTCCGCCTGTTTGAATCAGCAATCTATCCACCGTTCCTGCCGGGTCAATCCCCCGCGTGCGCCTCGTTGACGAGATACTTTGCCGCCACGGCCTGCAATGTGCACGGTGCTGGCAAGCCCTGTCGGATCAGCTTGAGTGCCTCCAGGTCCGATTCCCACACCGTATCGCCAGGGGCGACCAGACAGATGCTTCCCGGCTGATATTCAGTCAACAACCGGCCTTCCTTATAGTAAAAGTGCAGGTCGCTCTGTTGAGTCGCAAACGTACGCATAAGAGGTGGGATATCGTTCGGCTTGAACCAGAGTTTGATCTCGCGCTCGGCCTCCTCAACAGTTGCCGAGGCGTGGATCAGATTGTCGTAGCGCTGGCCGACCACCCTGCCTGTGCCATCCTTCAGATCAATTACCGCTCCCAGTGAACGGATGCACCCCGGCTGTTGTTCTCGCGCCACACGGGGATCGGTAGGGCCTGAAATCCTGCGCAGTTTCTCCACAGCATCCGGCCCCTGATACACGATGGCGATCACTCTGCGCTTGTACGGCTCGTCAGGATAGTGGAGATTACCCATAATGTACTCGATGAGCGAGGGGAAGAACACCTTGCCGCGATGCTCGGCGTAGTGCTCTTCGGCCAACATCCGTGTGACACAGACCACCTTCAATCCAGCAAAACGCAGACCTGTGTGGAACTCGGAGAGTTGCGAGAGCACGTACCCGGTCAGCGAGTTTTTCAAAGCATCTGGTTTGATGAGCACGAGGGTCTGTTCTGTATCATCGTGCATAGTGATCTCCTGGAAATATAATATCTGAATAACGTAATTACCTACCCGGCCGCCTGCCGCCGTGTGCCGATTGGAAATACGGGCGCCTGCGCCGACGCGGAAACAGCGGTCGGCGCAGGCCGACCGCTGGCCGAAGGCCCAAAGTGGGCGACTTCAGGCGGCATGGGTGGGCAGTTACGTAATAACAGGATACGCCTTTCATTTCCTGAGCGGGCTGGGCCCCAGCTTGCGGATGCGTTCGGTCATCTCGCGGGCGATCTCGGCGAAGGCATTGCCCATCCCGCCGGAAACGAAGAACATTTCCAGCCGTTCACTGCCCAGGCCGATCTCGTCCAGCAGTTTCCTGGTATAAGCCACGCGTGCCCACCCGCGCTCGTTCCCGTGCACGTGATGGCAATTGCCGATGGGGCAGCCCACCACGCATACGCCGTCGGCACCCTGCTCAAATGCTGCCAGCAGGTAGCGCGTATCGGTCTTGCCTGTGCAGGGCAATTTCACCAGTTTGATGTTGGCCGGATATTTGATGCGCAGGGCGCCCGCCGTGTCGGCAGCCATGTATGCGCAGTAGATGCATGTAAACACGGTGATTGCGGGTTCGAAGAGCGCATCGCCTGGCGCGTATTGCGTATTGCGTGTTGCATATTGCGTGTTGTCGCCCGTAGTTTGTTCGTTGTTCATTGCTCATGCCTCGCGCTCACACAGCCCAACTTCCCAACGGCAGCCCAAGGATCTGCTCATCCCGGTAGTTGGCCAACTGAATAGCTTTCGCAGGGCACTCGCCGGTGCAGGTGCCGCAGCCGGTGCACAGTGCCGGGTCAATATACGCTGCCCCCCGGATACCACCCACGCCCGTGTCAGAATATCGCACTTTGGGGATCTCAAACGGGCATGTACGCACACAGGTCAGGCAGCCAACACATCTGGTCTGGTCTACCACAGAGACTACACCCCCGATGTAGAGACGGGGCGCAGCAAGGATGGTGAGTGCGCGACCGGCCGCCGCCTGGGCGTTTGCAATGCACTCCTCGATGAACTTGGGATAGTGTGCCATGCCACAGACGAAGATACCCTCCCTGGCAAAGTCCATCGGCCGCATCTTGAGATGGGCTTCCATGAAGAACCCTTCGCTGGAAAGGGGCACATCAAGCATCCGTGCCAGTTTCTCCGTCCCTGCTGCCGGCTCAATCGCCATACTCAGCGAAAGCAGCCCCGGGTGCAACATAATCTCCTCCTTCAGCGAAGGCTCCCAGACCACGACCTCGAGCTGGCCGGTTCCGTTTACTCTGACCTGCGGCATATGGAGATCATCATAACGGATAAAAAGCACTCCACGCCGCCGTGCCTCGGTGTAATAGGCCTCCCTGAAACCATAGGTGATGATGTCTTTATAAAGCACCACGACCCGACAGCCCGGATTGAGCAACTTGACACGTAGAGCATTCTTCATCGTATTTGTGCAACAGGTGCGGCTGCAGTACTCGACCCCATCAGGAGGACGCACGCATTGAATAAAAACGACCTCCTTCAGGTCCACGATCTGCTCCGGACGATGCGTGATGATCTCCTCCAGCTCGAGCGAAGTGACCACTCGCCTGTCCCTGCCGAGCAGGTAGACATCGCCACGCCATTCCTGCCCTCCGGTCGCCACGATGGTCACGCCGTGGGCAACCTCCACTTCGCCTGCGGGGGTGCGCACGAGGGAGCGGAACGCGCCCAGGCTGCCCTCATGAGCGATCACCTCCGCATTGGTCAACACCTCAATGCGACGATGGCCCAACACGCGGTTGACCAGATCACGCAACAGACGCTGGGGGTTCTCGCCCTCGGCCAGGTAGTAGATATGGTGAAGGTTGCCGCCCAGGCCGGCCTCCCGCTCGACCAGCGTCACATCGAAGCCGGCATCGGCGATATTGAGCGCCGCGGTCATGCCGGAAACGCCGCCTCCAATGACCAAAGCCCGGCGCACAGGCTCAATGGCCTGCTTGTGTACCGGCTCGGCGAGCCGCACGCGCGCCAGCGCCAGGCGCACCATCTCCTTCGCCGCGCGGGTGGCGCCGACCGGATCACCTATATGAGGCCAGGCACAGTGTTCACGGATGTTGGCCATCTCCAGAAGATAAGGGTTCAGGCCGGCCTCCCGCACCACCCGCTGGAACAACGATTCGTGGGTCCGATGACTGCAGGCAGCAACCACCACCCGGTTCAATCCCTGGGAGAGAATGGCCTCCCTGATGCGTTCCTGCCCCTGTTCCAGACAGGCGTAATCGAGCGTCTCTACGTACATCACCCCGGGTTGAGATTCTGCGAAGCGAGTCAGGGCCTCCGTGTCAACCACACCGACAATGCTCGGATAGCACCGACACACAAAGAGGCCGATACGCGGCTCCTCGCCGGCAACTTCCCGCTCCGGCTGGAAATGGTCGGGTGACGACAGGAAGGGGTATTCCCGGCTGTAGTTTTCAGCACCGATCTCGGCCGAGAGCAGGCGCATCACATCCCCGGCCGCCCCGGCCGCATCCAGGATCGTCTCCGCAATCTCCTTCGGAGAGGCAAAAGTACCACACACATAGATACCCGGCTTGCTCGTCTCCAGAGGCGCGAATTTGTCCGTGGCGCAGAAGCCGTACTGGTTCAACTCAATGCCCAACACACGAGCCAGGTCCTCTGCCCCATCCGGCGGCAGTGAGCCGACCGAAAGCACAACCATGTTGAAACGATCTTCGATCAGCCTCCCGTCTCCGTCCGGGTAGCGCAGGATCAGGTCATGCGTGACAGGATCCTCCTTCACCGCCGAGATGCGGCAGCGGGTATATTCTACACCATACTGCTGTCTGGACTGCTGGTAGTACGCGTTGAACTCCTTGTTAAACGCCCGCTCGTCCATCATAAAAATCTGGCAATGGACGTCGCCAATACGTTGTTTGGCGAGTATGGCTTCCTTCGTGGCATACATGCAGCAGATGGAGGAGCAATAGGGGTGCTTCTCATCCCGCGAGCCGACACATTGCAGCCAGGCAATCCGCCTGGGCATCTCGCCATCTGAAGGGCGCAGGACGATCCCTTCTGTAGGCCCGGAGCGGCTGGCCAGCCGCTCATACTGCATGGAATGGATGACATTGGGAAAACGGCCATAGCCAAACTCAGCATACTCGGCCGGGTCAGAAAGTTCATACCCCAGGGAAAGGATGATCGCACTGACCTTTAGTTTGTACTCGGTTTCCTGTTCATCAAGATTGATTGCACCAGTGGGGCAGACCGTCTCGCAGCGGCGGCAACTATCGCAGCGCGGCACTTTATCCACGATGTAAGCATCCGGCAGAGAGCGTGGCGCCATTTTGTAAACGGCCTTGCGGACAGTCAGACCCACCTGGAAAGGGCTGGGCAGCGAGACCGGACATGCCGCATCGCACATCCCGCAGTTAATGCACTTGCCGGCGTCCACGAAGAGAGGGCGATGGCGCAGCGTGACCGTGAAGTTGCCCGCGTAGCCAGATGAGCTGATCAGATCAGTATTGGTCAGAATCTCGATGTTGGGATGGCGGTTATGGTCCAGAAATGCCGGGGAAATGGCCGGCCGGGTGCAGCCATAGCCGTGATCAGAGGTACCCCGGCACAGCACACAGTCGTGAGTGGGGAACATGTAGCCGAGCTGGGCCACCCGTCCGCCCAACCAGGGCATGCTCTCCACCAGGTAGACTTTCAGGCCGGCTTCGGCCAGGTCAATAGCGGCGCGCATTCCTCCCACACCGCCGCCCACAACCAGGACAGATGATGTGGAATGAGAGTTGACTACCATGAACAACCTCTGTGCAAAGTGTGTGGCGGTTGATCTGGAACCGCCCAAGCATCAGGACTCAGGACTCTGGACTAAATTCCTCCGCGGTTGATCCTCTACCCCTTTCTGGTATAGTCCGGCAACAAGATCGGCGAAATCACCCCTGTATCCACTCCCGCTTCTGCCAGCTCGCGGTTCCAGGCTTCCAGATGGGCTAAAGTCGGCCGGCCGGGCTTCACCTGTCGGGCGAACTCTGCGGCTGCACGTCCGGCCCGCCGCCCAAAGACGGTAATCTCCAGCAAAGAGTTGCCCATCAACCGGTTGTGGCCGTGCACTCCCCCGCTGACCTCGCCGGCGATGAAGAGACCAGGGACAGCCGTTGAGCCATCAGGCCGCAGGCGCACCCCGCCGTTCTGATAATGGAGCGTGGGGTAGACCAGGATCGGCTCCTTTGTTATGTCAATGCCAAAGCGGGCAAACTGGCGCACCATAGCAGGAAGCGCCCGTTGCGTGGTGCCCGGACCGTGTATTATATCAATTATCGGCGAATCGAGCCATACCCCTGGCTGGCCGGAAGGAGTGACAACACCCCGGCCAAGCGCGCACTCCCGGATGAAAGCCGCCGCTTCGACGTCCCGCGGCTCCAGTGGATAGACAAACTGTTCTCCGTACTTATTTACCGGCTGAGCGCCCAGGCCACGCACTTTTTCGGTGACGAGCTGACCCAAAATCTGCTCGGGGAAGGCCGCGCCGGTAGGGTGGTACTGCATAGACTCCAGATATCCCAGCGGGGCCCCGATACGATAGGCCAATACCACACCGTCGGCTGTAGCTCCGTAGTGATTGGTGGTCGGGAAGCCCTGATAATGCAGCCTGCCACCGCCCCCGGTCGCGAGCACCACCGCCCTGGCGCTGATAAAGTGGCGGGCGCCGGTCTCCAGGTTCATCACCACGGCACCGGCAATTTGTCCCCTGTCATCCATCACCAGTTCAATCGCCGGGGAGAACTCGATGACAGTGATTTCAGGCTCGCGGTTGCGCACCTCGTCCCGTAAAGTGCGCATGATCTCGGCTCCGGTATAATCCCGCGCCGAGTGCATGCGCCTGCGACTGGTGCCACCGCCATGCTCCTCCTTCATCGTGCCGTCCGCTTCCTTGTCAAACATCACTCCCAGCTCTTCGAGCCATTTGATGACGAAAGGGGCATCTATCGCCAGCGCTTCGACCAGCTCCGGCACATTGGTGAAATGTCCGCCGCCCATAATGTCCAGATAATGAATGGCGGGGCTGTCTTCCGGGCGGTCGGCAGCCTGAATGCCCCCCTGAGCCATCATCGTATTGGCATCACCAAAGCGCAGTTTTGTGACGAGTATCACGCGCGCGCCGTTTTCCTGTGCCAACAACGCTGCTGAGGCCCCCGCCCCTCCCCCACCGATGACCAGCACGTCGGTCTCGGCGGCCGGGCAGCTCAGATCGAAATCTGGCCCAATATGAGGCCGCCCTTCTACAACATCCGCCAGCTCGAGAGGCATGCGCTGCCCCTTGCTAACCCCCACCCGAATCGCCCGAAAAGTCTCCTCCTTGTAGTCAGGGTGATATTCCCTCAGGATGGCCTCCCGCTCCTCCAGGCTCATCGCCGGGAAGGTCTCCGTCAGCCGTCGCGGGCGCGTCGCCTCGACCAGGCGGATGGACTCACGCATCTCAGGGGGGTAGCCACCGCGAGCAATGGACTGCGGCTGTAGAATCCCTAATTGTAACATAGTTGCTCTCCCGTCCCCCAGTTTCACGGCTCGATGTCACGCGCTTTGTAACGCGCCACCAGTTCCTCCCTGGAAAGGCTCTTCAACTCCGCGATCTGGGCATCGAACTTGCCACTTTTGATCTCTTCCAGACGCTCTTCCAAATGTCTGGAGCGTGGGGCCAGGTAGCGACCGTAGAGGCGACGTGCCAGGATAGCAATATTGTACTGCGCCTCCTCAGCCGGACAGCGAGCTGCGCACAGCCCACACATCAGGCAATCAAAAGACAGATCGGCCATGCGGACGATGTCCCCACGCATCCCTGCCGCCATATAGGCGCGCACATCTATCTCCTGGGGACAGGCTTTGGTGCACGTACCACACCCCAGGCAACGCAGGAGTTCCGGATAAACGGAAAAGAGGGTGGTCGCGGTTGGCTCCAGTCTGGTGATGTCATACCTGGCACGTTGAGCGGGGAAAAACGGTATTTGGGCCAGGTACATACCTGGCTGTACCACGGTCTGACAGGCCAGGCCGAAGTAGAGCCTGGGATCTTCCTGAATACGGTAGGCGGTGCCGCATGCGCCGCAAAACCCTCCCCGGCATCCCACCCCACGGATCAGTTTGTAGCCGGCGTACTCCATCGCCTTCATAATTGTCAGCGAGGGAGGGACCATATATTGCTTGCCCATAATGTAGACAGGGATCAGGTTCTCCTCCGCCATACCCTTCCTCTCACGCAATACGGAATACGCAATACGCAGTACGCAATACGCAATACGCTACTACTACTCCTCCCCAACCGAACTCCACTCATCCTCTTTGAACGTCACCAACGGCAGTGGCTCCTCGACACTGCGCCCGGGCACATATTCAAAAACCGCCTGCACCTGCTGGCCGACAGCACGGAAGACCCGTGCCACAGGCAACTCAGCGGGACAGGCACTGGTGCACATCCCACAGCCCACGCACGAGAGCACCATGTGATTCAGACGGGTGAGGTGGAAGAGCACCGTATCGGGCGGCATGCGGCATGCGCCCTTACGGGTGGCCCAGCGCATGTACTGAGCCGGCTCGTGCTCAAAGACAGGGCTTCTGAAAAGGCAGGTCTTGCAGTAACATATCGGGCAGGCCACCATGCAGTTGTGGCAGCGGATACAGGCAGCCAAAACCCCCTCGACACCCTCCTGAGCCAGCCGTCTCTGCATCTGCGTCAGGCGGGCATCGCGCTCAGCAGTACGTAGCTCGACTGCCTTCCTCACCACCCCGGCACGTCGCCCGTTCACGGCCTGGGCAGGGGACATCCCCAACCGCTCAGCAAGTTCATCCCGAATGGCGAGCGGCAGCGCGGTAGCCAGGTCAGCTCCGAAGAGTTCAAGTGTAATATCGGCGCCATCCGGGCAGATATTTTCGCACATAGAGCAGGCATCGCGGAAGGCGTAGCCCTCCCGGGGCCGTGGCAGGCCATCCCGTGCCCCGGCCAGGAAAGCCGCCAGATCCACCCCACCGTCGGCACGCATTGCCATATAGTCGGCCACATCGTAAGTCCCCAAACAATCCATCCCGATGATCACGAGATCATCAAGGCTGGCCTGCTGAAGCTTGACCAGCTCAACCAGAGCGCGCAATTCACAGGGGCGCAACAGCGCCCCGATCCTGCCGCGCGGCTCACGGACAGAGACCGCCCCGACCAGAGGGGCTGCGTTCACCCCCATCACCGGCGCCAGTGGGTTGGCTGCGTCAAGCAGGGCCGGGTCGGCCACCAGGGCCGGGGTGATGGCTCCGGCAGAGGTCTCCACAGGCAACAACAATGCCTCCACCACCTCCCGCTCCAGGAGGAGTTTGAGAAATCCTCGCAGAGCAGCGAGTGTATCTCCGTTTTCGACCGGTATCACGGTTTCCATGCCTGCTCCCCTCGCTCCGCTATAGTATTAAGTCCACAGTCCTGAGTCCATAGTCCTGAGGCCACCGTCCTGAGGCCGCCGTCCTGAGGCCGCCGTCCTGAGGCCACAGTCCTGCGGCCACCGTCCTGAGGCCGCCGCCCTGAGGCCACCGTCCTGAGGCCGCCGTCCTGAGGCCACATTCCTGAGGCCGCCGTCCTGAGGCCACCGTCCTGAGGCCACCGTCCTGAGGCCACAGTCCAGGGACCAGTCCATTCCGCTTCCCCTCGCTCCGCTACACCGCCCATTCCCGACGCATGGGATTGGGGCCCTTCTTTCTCAGCTCTTCGGTCATCTGGGTGACCGTCTCGGCGAAACGGGCACCTTCACTGGCGCTGATCCAGCGTAGCCAGACACGCTCCTCATCAAAGCCGACGGCTTTGAGGATCTCCTTGAGCGCAATGATGCGCCGGCGCGCCTTGTAGTTTCCCGACTGATAGTGACAATCACCAGGGTGACAGCCACCGATGAGCACACCGTCCGCGCCATCCAGCAACGGTTTGAGCACGTAGGTGGGGTCCACCGAGCCGGAACACATCAGGCGAACTATCCGCACGTTGGGCGGGTATTGGATACGTGACGTGCCCGCCAGGTCGGCTCCGGTGTAGGTACACCAGTTACACAAGAACGCGACGATCTTCGGCTCGAAATTAGATTCAGCCATATATCCACCCCTTTTTTCAACAGGCGAGAGCCTGAATTCTTAAGGCCCAATACTTCATCTACCACGAAGACACGAGGGCACCAAGATTACAGAACTACTCGCCTGATGCCATGCCTGATCAACGGCACATTGAAGTTGATCAGAAAACCAATCCGCTTTGTGGTAGATAGAGAGCGCAGTAAACAGGTACCAGGTGATTTTAGCGTCAGCTTACTCCCACCAGCGCATCTACTTGAGCCAGAATCTGGTCCGGCGTGAACTGCTGCAGTCGGATCGCCTTGGAGGGGCAGGCTGATGCACATGCGCCGCACCCCTTACACAGCACCGCATTGACGCGCGAGACGCCCCACAGCGGGTCGAGGCCCGGCGCCCCATAGGGGCAGACCTCCACGCACATGCCACACCCGGCACACATCTCCGCATCCACAATCGCCGTGGCCGCTTCCACCGGCACCCTGCCACGCAGGAGCGGGATGAGCGCCGAGGAGGCCGCCGCCTTTGCCTGCGCAATCGTGTCGGGGATATCCTTAGGCCCCTGACAACATCCGGCCAGGAAGACCCCATCCACCGCTGTGTCCACAGGACGTAGTTTGGGGTGCAACTCCAGGAAGAACCCGTCGGCGGAGCGGGGGAGTTTAAGCAATGTGGAGAGTGCAGCACTGTCGTGGCGCGGCTCCATACCCGTCGCCAGCACCACCAGATCAGCCTGGAACTCAAAGGGACGCCCCTGTAACGTGTCCTCGCCCAGCAAAACCACACGCTCACCGCGCCGATAGATTTCGGAGACGTTGCCCCGACGATAGCGCACCCCTTTCGCCCGTGCTTCGTCGTAGAACTCCTCAGCTCCTTTGCCGAAGGTGCGCACGTCCATATAGAAGACCGTCACCTCAGCGTTCGGGCGCAGCTCTTTAAGCAGACGCGCCTGCCTGGCCGTGTACATACAGCATACCCGCGAGCAATAAGGATTACCCACCTGAGCATCGCGTGAGCCGACACACTGGATGAAGGCAATACTGCGCAGGGCAGGCGAGAGGGCTGTATCGGCAGACTCTCGCGCCAGGATATGTTCCAATTCCAGCGAGGTGACCACATTGGGATACTGCCCGTAGCCAAGCTCCGGCTTGCGGCGGGGATCGAACAGGTCGTAGCCGGTGGCGACTATGATCACCCCAACAGGCAGAACGAGCGGCGCAGAATGACCAGCCGTTTCCACCTGTGCCTGGAAGTTTCCGACATAACCTTCTACCCCGGTCACCTGGGAGCTGAGCAGGAGCGTGACCCGCGGATGTGAACGGACGCGCTCGATCAGCGGAGAGAGCAACCCCGTGACAGGCTCCATAGCAGGGAAAAGGCGGTCAAGCCCGGCCACCCGCCCACCGAGGCGGTCGGTTTTCTCCACCAGGTAGACCGGGAAGCCTGCATCGGCGATGTCAAGCGCGGCCACCATGCCCGCGACCCCGCCCCCGATGATCAGTGCCCCAGGCGTCACCGCCACTTCTCTAGAATCGAGCGGCACCAGGCGGGCCACCTTGGCCACCACTGAAGCAACCAGCCACTGTGCTTTCTCCGTGGCCTTTGCCCGATCGCTGTGCACCCAGGAGCACTGCTCGCGGATGTTGGCCATTTCCAGGCAATAGGGGTTGAGACCGGCCTGCTGCGCGGCGCCGCGAAAGGTTGGCTCATGCATCCGGGGCGAGCAGGAGGCCACCACAACGCCGGTAAGCCCCTCCGCCTCGATGTCATGCCTGATCAGGGCCTGGCCCGGATCAGAGCACATGTACAGGTAGTTACGGGCCACGACGACGCCGGGCAGTGTCGCGGCAAATTCCGTCACCTTTTGGACATCCACGGTCGCGGCGATGTTGATACCGCAATGACAAATATACACTCCGATGCGGGGATTTTCCATGAATAGTCCTGAGTCCTGAGTCCTGAGTCCTGAGTCCTACGTCCTGCGTCCTGCGTCCTGCACCACCAGCCCGGTCACCGCGAGGGGGACAGGCTTCACAACGCCAGATTCACCAGCTCCATAATGTCCATTACCCTCAGCCGCTCCTCCAGCCCCTGGACCTTTACGGCGTCCTCAAGCGTCATCAGGCAGAAAGGACAGGCCACGGCCAATATCTCGGCACCGGTGTCGGCTGCCTCGAGCACGCGCTGGAAAGCGAGCCGCTGTTCAAGGTTAGTACCCTCGGCCCACATACGCCCACCGCCACCCTCGCAACACAGGCTGCGTTCACGGTTGCGGTCCATTTCCACCAGCTCCAGGCCCGGAATAGCCTTCAGGATGGCACGCGGCTCTTCAAAGACATTGTTCTGTTTGCCCAGGAAGCAGGGGTCGTGATAGGTAACCTTCTTCGTGACCTCCCTGGAGAACGCAAGCCGGCCCTGGTCAAGCAATTCCGCGATCAGTTGGGTGTAATGGAGCACTTCGATCCCATCCAGGCCATACTCGTTTTTGAAGGTGTTGAAGCAGTGCGGGGATGTGGTGACCAGACGGGAAGCACCCACACTGCGGATCAGGGCGCCGTTTTCTTCGACCAGCATCTCGAACAGGCCCATCTCTCCCATACGGCGCACCTCATTGCCACAACAGCTCTCCTCGATGCCCAGAGTGCCGAAATCGAGGCCGGCCGCCGTGAAAGCCCGCACCAGCGCCCGGGCGATGGGTTGAGCGCGCAGATCATAGGCCGGTGTGCAGCCGACGTAATAGAGTAGCTCGCATCCCTCCTGGGCAGGCTTGACGGAGAGGCCATCCATCCAGGCGGTGCGATCCTCGCGCGCGATGCCCGTGGGATTGCCCTGCCGGAAGATACCCATCAGCGCCGCGCCCACAGTGTCGGGGACACGGCCGCTCTCAACCAACTGACCGCGCAATGCGATGATCAGCTCTGCCGGGCGCACGTCCTTGGGACACCTTACCACGCAGGTGAAGCAACTGGTACAATCCCAAAGCTCAGGATGCGCCTCCAGGTTCAGTTCAGGCTCGATAAGCATGTGATAAATCAGGCTGCGGATATTGAGCGTGGTCTTGCGGGCCACCGGACAGCCACCGGTGCATTTGCCACACTGAATGCAACCGAAGAGTTCCAGTTGTTCTGTCAACGGTTGGGTCTTCAACGCTCTCCTCCTCGAGTCAACATCTCTATCCGCTTGAGACGCACCATTGCCGAAGCCGCAGCAGCCTTCGCCTGCGCCACCGTATCGGGGATATCCTTGGGCCCCTGGGCGCACCCTGCCAGATAGATACCTTCAACTTCCGTCTCCACAGGCCGGAACTGTGAATGTAGCTCCTGGAAAAAGCCATCCTCCGAGCATTTGATCCCCAGCTTCCGCGCTATCTCAGCCGTGGCGGCCCGGGGCACGATTGCTGTGGCCAACACCACCAGGTCAGCCTCAACTTCGACAGGACGGCCCAGTATGGTGTCCTCAGCCAGCACCACCACCCGCTCCCCACGACGGTATATCTCCGAGGGCTCCCCGCGCCGGTAAACGATCCGCTCATGCTTTACCCGGTCGTAGAACTCCTCATACCCTTTGCCGAAAGCGCGCACGTCCATATAGAACACGGTAATGTTCGCATTGGGAAGCCTGTCACGCACCAGGTGGGCATGTTTTGCGGTGTACATACAGCAGACCCGCGAGCAATACGGGACGCCGGTATGCGGGTCACGGGAGCCGACGCATTTGATAAACACCACGTTTTGCGGTTCCCTGCCGTTAAGGATAATCCTGCCTGCCGTCGGGCCAGAAGCAGAGGAGAGCCGCTCGAACTCCAGGCCGGTCATCACCTGCGGATAGAGGCCGTAACCGAATTCCGGCCTGGAGCGCGGGTCAATGAGGTCGAAGCCGGTAGCGACGATGACGGCGCCCACGTCCAGTTCCACAATCTCATCCCGCATATCATGGTCAATGCTGGCCTTCTGACAGGCATACACGCACTGGTTGCACTCGGAGCAGATGCCACAACCCAGGCATCGGGCAGCCTCGGCACGTGCCTGTGCTTCTGAGAACGGTCCGAACACCTCCCGGAAATCGTAAATACGCTCCTTGACCGGCGCTGCAGGCGCTTCATGGCGCGGTGCGGCAGAAGGTGCATCGGATGCGCCCCTACCGCGCGCCACAAGCTCGCGGGCCTCTTGCTCGCTCAGCATTGCCACAACAGCGGGCGGGTTCGGTATGTATTGCTCGCCGCGCAGATACGCATCAATAGAACGGGCAGCCTTGTGCCCGGCAGCGATGGCATCCACAACAAAAGCCATGCCGGTCACAGCATCGCCGCCCGCGAACAGGCCAGGTACGTTCGTGGCCAGCGTGTCCGGGTGCACCACAATCGTCTCTCCACGCGTGCGTTCCACCTCCGCAGGGAGACAATTGAGATCAGGCCGTGCGCCGATGGCGAAGATGACCACATCGGCGGGAAGCTCGAACTCGGAACCAGGGACAGGCCGTGCTTCTCTGCGTCCACTCGCATCCGGCTCACCGAGTTCCATCCGCACACAGCGGATGGCCCGTACATTCCCATGCTCATCAGGCAATATTTCCACGGGATTTGTCAGGAAGTCGAAGATGATGCCCTCCTCCTCGGCCTGCTGACGTTCCAGCGGCTGCGCCGGCATCTCCACCATAGAGCGACGGTAGATAATGTGCAGTTCGGGCGATTGATTAATCGCCCCTTCGGGCGGTTTTCCCGCAGAAGCGTGTCCCTGACCTGCTTCCTTTGCCTGCTGCATCCCCACACGGAGCGCCGTGCAGGCTGCATCCATCGCCACATCACCGCCGCCTATCACCATCACCCGCTTGCCTGCCAGGTCTGGATAGCGCCCCAGGCTCACTTCGCGCAGGAAATCAATCGCCGACCAGACCTGAGGTAAATCCACGCCCGGGATAGGCAGCCACATGCCCCGATGCGCTCCAATCGCGACAAAGACGGCATCATAGCCATCCTGTAACAGCGCCCTCACATTCTCCACCCGATGGTTCAACCTGAGTTCCACGCCGAGGGCAAGGATGTTATCAATTTCTCTCTCCACCAGCTCGTAGGGCAGCCGATAGGATGGGATACCCACACGCAGCATTCCCCCGGCCACAGGAAGAGCCTCAAATACCGTCACGCTATGTCCCTTCAACACCAGGTCCCGGGCGCATGTCAGCCCGGCCGGACCTGACCCAACAATAGCCACCCGCTTCCCCGTCGGCTGCACCTGAGGACGGGGAATGTGGATTTCATCCGGGTGCGCCAGGGCCCAATCGGCCACGAACCGCTTCAGCCTCATAATGCTCACGGGTTGGTCCACCTTCCCCCGCGTACAGGCCTCCTCACACTTATGGTTGCACACACGTCCGCATACGGAGGGGAAGGGGTTATCCTCATGGATAGTGCGGTAGGCATCGGCAAAGCGCCCTTCCCGGATCAATGCGATGTACCCCTGAGCACGCTGGTTAATCGGGCAGGCATCCCGGCACGGCGCCCGGCCGCGTTTCTCGATGGCGAAAGCAGCCGGGATCGCCTGAGGAAACAGGCGGTAGATCGCCCGATACGTATCCAACCCCAGATTGAAACGATTGGGGATCTCTACCGGACAAACCCGCGCGCAGTCGCCGCAGCCGGTACAGGTGCTCACATCCACGTAACGGGCTTTGCGTCTCAGCGTTACCCGAAACGACCTCTCCCTTGCCGCCAGAGCCTCAAGCTCCGTGCAGGTCATCAGCTCGATCAGCGGATGGCGCCCCACATCCACCATTTTGGGGGTCAGGATGCAGGAAGAGCAGTCCAGGGTAGGGAAAGTCTTGTCCAACTGGGCCATACGCCCGCCCACGCCCGGCTCACGCTCGACCAGGTAGACACGATAGCCGGCCTCAGCGATGTCCAGCGCAGCCTGAATGCCGGCGATTCCGGCGCCGATAATCAGGGCAGCGGGTTTCTGTTCCATCTTTGCTGCTCCTCCTAACATCACCTTCTACAGGCTTTCTTATTCGCATAACTGATTCTGAGGCGCAAGGCGCTGGCCAATCTCTTGACTATGCGCCGCGTGAATCAAAATCCACGCGGGCCGGGTGCTGGCCGCCGACCGGACCGCCGCCGCCGGATTGTGATCCGGCGGGCACGTCAGGCAGGCACGTCCGGCGGGCACGTCCGGTGGGCACGTCCGGTGGGCACGTCCGGTGGGCACGTCCGGCGGGCACGTCCGGCGGGCACGTCCGGCAGGCACGTCCGGCAGGCACGTCCGGCGGGCACGTCCGGTGGGCACGTCCGGCGGGCACGTCCGGCAGGCACGTCCGGCAGGCACGTCCGGCAGGCACGTCCGGTGGGCACGTCCGGTGGGCACGTCCGGCAGGAACGACGCGCGGAATCCAGTTATGCGTATTTCACACTCGCGTGCAAACCTGATGCAGCTTGGGGATACCGCAATAAGTCGGTGGGGGATTTGACGGCAGGATGAGCCCAAAAACGCCCCTGTGTGGGGCAAAAGGTATCCCTGCAGCCCCATTTGCCCATCCGGGTGGGTTCAACC